>CALLAE010000038.1 GCA_938002665.1 uncultured Saprospiraceae bacterium
TCTAAATACTGCAAACTATTATGCTGCAATAAATGAAATGCTGCAAACTTGTATCAATGAAAATTTTATGTTGCCACAGCATCTGACCATGTGGAATTTTGTGGATCAGCCTGCTGAAGTTCAGCCTGCGATTGCTTCTGCTAAAACGTGGGAAGAGGAAGCCATAAACTATGCCATACCAAAATGAAAAGACGATTATTATCTTTAGATGTTTTCAGAGGCATGACAGTCTTCTTCATGATTATTGTCAACTCTACAGGCAACTGGAGCAAGACCTATGCTCCACTCCTCCATGCTAAATGGCATGGCTTTACGCCAACAGATTTTGTCTTTCCAGCTTTCCTCATTGCGGTCGGTGCAGCTATGGCCATCGTCTTACCTAGATGGAAAGTCACACTGAGGCTAGCAGAGGCTTATAGAAAAATATTGCTGAGAACCATCACTATTTTTGTCCTAGGCTTTCTAATGTACTGGTTTCCATTCTGTAGCTGGCAGAATGATGGCAGTCTGCTGTTAAGACCTATAACTGAAACTAGAATTATGGGAGTACTACAAAGAATAGCCCTAGCATATGGTCTCTCTGCTTTCTTACTCTATAGCTTTTCGCTAAGCTCTGTTATTAAAATGACGATGGTCATACTAGTTGGCTATTGGTTCATTATGATTGGTCTTGGGGATCTGACTTTAGAAGGAAATATCGGACGACTGATGGATCTGGCAATCTTTGGAGAAGCCCATCTCTATAAAGGAGAAGGTATTGCTTTTGATCCTGAAGGCTTACTTTCTACTCTGCCTTGCATAGGAAATGTTGTGGCAGGATATATGACTGTCACTTATCTCAGAAGCGATGACTCTTATGCTCGCAAATTCAAAATACTCCTCGTAGGTGCAGCACTGATGGGCTTAGCAAGCTTGTGGCATTATGCCTTCCCTATCAATAAGAAACTGTGGACAAGTTCCTATGTGCTATTGACTTCTGGCATAGGTATATCCATGCTGATGGCTTTACATTACATACTGGATCTAGGTAAGGGATCTAAATCTTGGGCTTCCTTATTTACACCTATGGGTAAGAATCCACTTATCATCTATATTATTTCTCAGCTAGGTCTTAGCCTTCTTTACTGGTGGCCTAATGTGGAGCATGGCAACTCTTACAATGCAGTCTATCAGCAGGGCTTTAAGTGGGCTGGTGAATATTTAGGGTCATTCTTATTCGCTTTTAGTTGGACGATGATCTGCTGGAGTATAGCTTTGCTGATGGATAAAAAAGAATGGTATGTCAGAGTATAAATTCGTGAAAATAGTCTTTTTCTGTACGTTAGTTATAGGGTTAAGTGCTGTGCAATTTTCTTGTAAAGATGCTACTCCTTCCGGTTCTAATCCTACCCATATCATTAGAACCTCTGACCCTGTCACTATAGATGGTAAGGCAACAGAAAAGATCTGGTCTCAACTGCCTTGGCAGCAGTTGGACGAAGTATGGCTGGGTAAGCCATTCTCTACCGATGACTTTCAGGGTCGATACAAAGTAACCTGGGATAGTAAAAAGCTCTATGTACTCGCAGAAATAGTAGATGACAAACTGGTAGATACACATCCTGATGGTCTAGATAGATACTGGGATGATGACTGTCTAGAAATATTTATAGACGAAAATAGATCCAAGGGAAATCATCAATATAATCATTCTGCTTTTGCATATCATATTGCCCTAGATGGCAAGGTCACAGATATAAATACTGATAGCGTCCCTAGCTATTATAATCATGTTAGCTCCGCAAGACTTACATCTGGAAATACTACAATATGGGAAACATCGATAGACATTTATGATGACAGCTATTCAGACGGTATGCCAGCTACTCCAGTAACGCTTTCATCTGGAAAGGTGATGGGATTTGCGCTAGCCTATTGCGACAACGACAACAGCGCAGAAAGGGAAAATTTTATTGGATCAGCAAAGGTTATAGGAAAGGATAAGAATAGAGGATGGATAGATGCTGGAATCTTTGAAGAGATTATTTTAAAATAAAAAAGTAAGGCCTTTCTTTTTTCAGTTATTGTTTATTGGAAAGTCTAATTCCTCTGTTACATCTTCAACTGAAATTATAGTATCAATCATAAATCCATCAGCATCTAGGCAACCATAGCCCAATTCGTTACGCTTACTTGAGTATCTGCCTTTGACATGAACACTTATTCTTCTAGTAGTTTCTTCTGGCCAAAGCAGTTCATAATTTTTTGAATTAGATATTCCTTCAGATAACATGGGCAGAATTACTTTTTCAAATTTTACTCGATTGTTGTTTTCCACTAGCTCTATAATTGTGTAGTGAATATTCGACTCTTCGCAGTCTTCAATTTGATTAATCATCCAAAGTTCAACCATTCTCTTATTTGAACAGCCTTCTGCGATGAGACAAAATCCGAAAACTACGAAACTAAATATCCACTTCATTTTTACTAATATTTTAGAAATTTATAGTCTTCCAAGGAATTACCGAAAACCTATGGCACTCTTTCTCCTTTGCTGGCCGTCCATATCTCAAACCATTGTTCATCAGTAATTTCCTTAGTCAAAGCACTAACAGCCTCAGTCAGTCTTTCTGCTTTGGAGGTGCCGAGTACTGGAGAAATAGAGGCAGGATGATGCAGCAAAAAAAGATATGCCATTTCTGCCAGCGACCATCCATAAGATCTACATACAGCTTGTAATCTCATGATTCTCTCCGTATCATCCATACGAGCTTGCTGAGCAAACAATTGTGCACCAGCTAGTGGAGACCAGGCTTGAGGCTTAATTTTATGTTGCTGCAAATTATCTAAAACGCCATCACTAAAACTGTCTAACATCACTGGAGAAAGCTCTAGCTGATTAGTAACTAAAGGAAAGTAACTATGTAACAAATTAAACTGGGTAGTCGTAAAATTTGAAACACCAAAATCTAGAACCTTTCCAGCTGTCTTTAATTCTGTGAAAGCTCCAGCCACTTCCTCGGCATCCATTAGTGGACTAGGCCTATGAATAAGTAAGAGATCTATATAATCTGTTTTCAGGTTCATAAGCGACTGATCCACTTGCTGTATGATATAAGACTTAGAGTGATCATAAGAAGCTAACTTATTAGCTGGTCTGTTATCACATTTCATCCTGATACCACACTTAGTGATCAGTTGTACGCTGTCTCTATAGATATCCATATCCCCAAAAGCAGAACCAAACTCCCCTTCTGTGGTATAATCACCATAGATATCTGCATGATCAAAAGAACTTATACCCTGATCTAGACAGGCTGCAATCATTTTCTGGTAGGCAGACTTAGAAAATTGTGCTCCCCACAAACCCCAACGCATAACTCCAGCAACAATACGACTGTAACTCTTGCTGTAATCGGAATACTGTACTTTTTCCATATCTCATTTTTAAATTCAGTCACATAATATCCATCAAAGATGCAATGAATTATTGCAGGCTAATAACATGCTGTCCTAATACATTCTGAGTTATACATCAAAAGGACTGTAGTTGTAAGCAGATAATTCTAACTATTTAGCGATATTAGACTTAAACTATAAATTCCAAAACAAACTAACCAACATGAACAAGCGCACTCTATTCAATGCCAGTTGCATAGCATTAGCTGTGACTGCCATGACCTTTGCTATAAGGGCAGGTATCTTGACCCAACTAGGGACAGAATTTGGCCTGACGGATACACAATTAGGTCATATCAATAAAATGGCGTTCTGGGGCTTCCCGCTTGCAACTATCTTTGGAGGATTACTATATAATATCATAGGTGCTAAAAGAATGATGATAATCGCATTTATCTGCCACCTAGCAGGTTTGCTGCTGACGATATTTGCAGATGGATACATGGGTCTGCTCATCTCTACTTTCTTCATTGGTTTTGCTAATGGAAGTGTAGAAGCTGGCGCTAACCCGATGGTAGCAGACTTGTACCATGATAATAAATCCACTATGCTCAACAAATTCCATGTGTGGTTTCCAGGAGGTATCGTGATAGGCGCCTTGATTTCAAAGTTTATGGCAGATGCCGGGCTGGGATGGCAATTACAGATTGCGGTTATGATTATTCCTACTATCATATATGGATTTATCGTATTCACTCAAAAATTCCCAGAGACACAAAACATAGAAACTTCTACAGAGAAGAATATTAAAGGGATGCTCTCTCCGTTGTTTATATTTATGATGATATGCATGGCTCTCACAGCAACGACAGAGCTAGGCACACAGCAATGGGTGGAAAAAATCCTATCAGGAGCAGGTGCTCATCCACTTTTAGTCCTTGCCTTGATTACAGGTCTCATGGCAGTAGGACGATTTTTTGCAGGGCCTATTATTCATAAATTGAATCCAACAGGCGTCTTATTTGGCAGTGCTATTATTGCTGCAATAGCTCTCTACTCGATGAGTCTAGCTACTGGACCTATGGTCTATGTTGCAGCAATTTTGTTTGCTGTAGGCGTCATGTATTTCTGGCCTACTATGATAGGTTTTGTAGGAGAATATTGTCCTAAGACTGGACCTCTAGGAATGTCCATCGTAGGTGGAGCTGGCATGTTGGGTGCGGGTTTTGCACAACCTATTATAGGCGGCATGTTAGATGCGGAAAAGGCAGCGGCCCTAGCGACTGGTGTCAGTGCTGAGCAGGCTAGTCTCATTGCTGGGCAGTCTACACTTGCCAGTCTAGTTGTACTACCTATCATATTGATTGTTGCATTTGGAGCGCTCTACTTTTATATGAGAAATAAGATTGCTGTACATGCTGCTTAAACATTTTCTAAACCACAAACCACTATTTTTATTTATCAGTATCCTGATAGTAGCTGCTTGCAAAACTACTGGAACAAAACAAACTCGGTCTGATAACAATAACGCCTCAGTAGAAGAGTGGCACCCTATTTTTAATGGTCATGACATGGAAGGTTGGACTCCCAAATTCAAGGCACAACCACTTGGTGAAAACTACAAAAATACGTTTCGCGTAGAGGAAGGCTTACTTAGAGCATCTTATGATGAGTGGGATACTTTCACTAATCAGTATGGACATCTATTTTACAAAACCATTTATAGCTATTACAAGATCCGATCAGAGTATAGATTTGTAGGTGACCAGCCTCCTGGTGGCCAAGAATGGGCATATAGAAATAATGGACTGATGTTACACAGTCAAGACCCAGCGACCATGACCCATGAGCAAGAATTCCCACAGTCTATAGAGTTCCAGCTACTAGGAGGAAATGGAACGGATGAAAGATCCACAGGTAATATGTGTTCCCCTGGCTGCCACGTAACGATAGATGGCAAATACACAGAAACGCATTGTATAAACTCAAATAGCAAAACGTATCATGGGAACCAGTGGGTACGTGCAGAAGCAATAGTATATGGTGATTCTCTGATACATCAACTTATCAATGGAGATACTGTGATCACTTATACAAATCTCGTAACTGGAGGCTGGTTACCAAATGCTGATACCATAAGATTACCTCCTGGCTTACCCTTGGATAAAGGAAGGATTTCCATACAAGCTGAAAGCCACCCTACAGACTTCAAGAGTATAGAAATTCTTAATCTCTGCGGCTGCATGGATAAAAAAGCCACTAATTACAAAAGCTATTACGTCAAGGTTGACAACAGTAGCTGTACATATAATTAATAGAAAAATAGATGAAACGCAAAATTAGAATGGGTATGGTAGGCGGCGGCCAAGGTGCTTTTATAGGAGAAGTGCACAGAATAGCAGCTAGGATGGATGGATATATAGAACTAGTCTGTGGAGCCTTCAGTAGCAACCCAAGAAAATCCAAAGCCGCAGGCAAAGCCCTTTTTTTAGATCCTAAACGTGTCTACAAAAACTATGAAGAGATGATGACTAAAGAAAGTCAGCTCCCTGCAGATGAACGCATGGACTTTGTCTCTATTGTGACACCTAATCACGTCCACTTTCAGCCTGCTAAACTTGCTCTCGAGCATGGTTTTCATGTGGTCTGCGATAAGCCAGTGACCTTCACCTTAAAACAAGCTGAAGAATTAAAAAAACTTACTTCAAAAAAGAGAAAACTTTTTGCAGTCACTCATAATTACACTGGGTACCCCATGGTCAAAGAAGCCAAGGCCATGATTGCGGCAGGCGCTATAGGAAAAATCAGAAGAGCCGTAGTAGAGTACCCACAAGGATGGCTGAGTACAAGATTAGAAGCCTCAGGACAGAAACAAGCCACCTGGAGGACAGATCCGAAGAAATCTGGCAAAGCAGGATGCATGGGAGACATAGGGACACATGCTGAAAACTTACTGGAATATGTGACGGGATTGAAAATTAAAAAATTATGTGCTGACCTCAATACTTTTGTCAAAGGCCGCGCTCTAGATGATGATGGTGCTATACTCCTAGAACTGGAACAAAAAGCTAAAGCCATCCTCTTTGCCTCACAAATAGCCGTTGGAGAAGAGAATAATATAAGACTACGTGTATACGGAGAAAAAGGCGGATTAGACTGGTCTCAGCAAGAGCCAAATACTTTATTGGTTAGGTGGCTAGATAAACCCGCAGAGATAAGACGGACAGGTGTCGGTGTTCAGCACAGCACTACACAACATGCCATCAGAATTCCGGCTGGTCATCCCGAAGGTTTCCTAGAAGCTTTTGCCAACATCTACAAGAACTTTGCTTTAGCACTGAATGACATCAATGAAAAGAATAAACCCAACCCTCTACATCTAGACTTTCCAACAATTAAGGATGGGGTAAGAGGAATGCGATTTATAGACAAAGTGATTGAGTCTGGGAAGAGCAAAGTGAAATGGACTAGGTTTTGAATTTTTAGATTTTAGATTTTTAGACTTGAAGATTTTTAGATTTGAAGACTTTTAGATTTTTAGACTTTAGACTTGTAACTGCTAACTAATATCTGATAACTAATAACTAATAACTGATAACTGATAACTAATAAATATGAAAACGATAAAAGGACCAGCGATTTTTCTGGCGCAGTTTGTAGATAAGAAAAAGCCATTCAATAGTTTAGAAGGGATGTGCAAGTGGGCGGCAGGTCTGGGATATAAAGGGATACAAATTCCTACCTGGGAGTCAGGACTTATCGACTTAGAGCAAGCTGCTAAAAGCAAGACTTATTGTGCAGAGCTGAAGGGAAAGGTCGAATCTTACGGACTACAGATAACAGAGCTTTCTACGCATCTGCAAGGTCAACTAGTGGCAGTTAATCCGGCATATGATTTGATGTTTGATGCATTTGCTCCTAAAGCGGTTCAGGGAAAGCCTAAGGCGCGAACTGCATGGGCGATAAAGACAGTGAAGCAAGCCCTGACAGCAAGTAAGAATTTAGGGCTCAAGGCGCATGTAACTTTTTCTGGTGCACTTATGTGGCATACTATGTATCCATGGCCACAGCGACCTGCAGGACTGGTAGAGCAAGGCTTTACAGCACTGGCTAAGCGCTGGTTACCTATACTTAATCATGCTGCTAAATGTGGTGTAGATCTTTGCTATGAGATACATCCGGGCGAAGACCTACATGATGGTATCACCTTCGAACGTTTCTTAAAGGCAACAGGAAATCATAAGAGAGTTAAGATACTTTATGACCCGAGTCACTTTATCCTTCAGCAACTAGACTACTTAGCTTTTATAGATATCTATCATGAGCACATAAAAATGTTTCATGTCAAAGATGCAGAGTTCAACCCCAATGGACGGAGTGGTGTATATGGAGGCTATCAAGGCTGGGCGGAGAGACCGGGTAGATTTAGATCACTAGGAGATGGGCAGATAGACTTTAGTGGCATCTTCAGTAAGCTGACACAATATGGCTTTAACGGCTGGGCTGTTATGGAATGGGAATGCTGTATCAAGTCTTCTAAGCAGGGCGCAGAGGAAGGTGCTCCATTTATCGCACATCATATTATTCAGGCAAGCAAGAAAGCCTTTGATGATTTCGCCAGCAGCGGCGGCAATGCCAAGCTAAACAAAAAGATACTAGGACTATGAGAATTATAATTACACTTGCTAGCCTCTTATTAAGTATGGCACTAGCAGGGCAGATTACTCAGCCTGAAGCTTCTGAAGTATGGGAACCACAACCCCGAGTTGTCAGTATAGATAAGAACGACCTGCCTTCTGATGCTATAGTATTATTTGATGGAAAAAACTTAGACGCTTGGGAAGCTAAAGATGGGGAGAAGCCTGCAAGCTGGAAAGTAGCTGATAATTGCGTGACTGTAAATGGCACTGGAGATATTCAGACTAAGCAATCCTTTGGTAGTGTACAGCTCCATATAGAGTGGAGAACGCCTGCCGAGATAGTTAGTGAAGGGCAAGGGCGCGGCAACTCTGGTGTCTTTTTTCAGAAGAGATATGAAGTACAAGTGCTGGATAATTATAATAACAAGACCTACTCTAATGGACAAGCTGGAGCCATCTACAAGCAACACATCCCTCTTGTCAATGCCTGCGCACCTCCAGGAGAGTGGCAGAAATATGATATCATCTTTGAAGCACCCATCTTCAATACTGATGGGCTAAAAATAAGATCAGGTTATCTGACTGTATTTCATAATGGAGTTCTGATACAAAACCATGTAGAAATATATGGTACTTCAGAATACATCGGCTTTCCTAAAAACATTGCTCATGAAGCAGATAAAATCATGTTGCAAGACCATGGCAATCCTGTGAGCTTCAGAAATATATGGCTACGGGAATTGTAGTTTTCGATGACTACGAAATAAGCCTTTTAAGACTCTTTATTTTGTAATCTTTTAAATGCATATAAGCTCATGCTGATTACACCTGATCACTCTTACCTTTGTGAAAAGAATAGTCTTTAGGCAATACTAAATCAAGTCCCAACCCTCTCTGTACTCTCTTCCCACAAACTGATTAGCTTTATCAAAATTAGTGATACGCATACTTTCCCCATCCCACAATAGCTTTCTTCTGCCATAAAAGTCACGACCACCATCAGCTTTATCTTTTGCAAGCGTATAACTTCGGATGGCCAGATTACCCATGAGCACTGTTTCCGTCAGTGGTCCAGAATAGTCAAAAGAAGAATTAAGTGCAAGATGCTCTTTACTCTGATAACCTGCCTTACATGCTTCTACCCACTGTTTGTTATGTCCCCACTCTGGATAATCCAAGTACTTATTTCCACCATCAAAACCCTCAGGCATAGTCATCACCTCTTCACCTTTCCGATACAGTCGTGGGTTCCTGCCATAGACATCACAAGTCAAGGTCCCTTTATCACCAATCATAATAATACCATTATAGGACCCCTTACCTCCTAGCTCATCGCTGGCAGGGATAAGCTCTGGGTGGAAAGGCCTTAGTCCTCCATCAGACCAGATCATCTTAACTGTAGAATCATTCTTACTAGATGAAGGAAAACTGATCTGTACGCGAGAAGATGGCGGGCAGCCTTCAGGGACATACTCCGGATTCCAATCTCTCTTAAAGATAGAGCCTACGCTGCATTCTACCTCATTTGGATAGCCAAGGCCCAAAACCTTGAAAGGTGTATCTATGATATGACAGCCCATATCCCCAAGCGCTCCAGTACCAAAATTCCACCAGCCACGCCACTTAAAATGATAGTAAAGCGGATGATAATCTACATAATCTGCGGGACCGATATATAAGTCCCAGTCTCCCTTACTAAGATGCTCTGGAAGCTCAGGCTTTTCTGCAGGGACAGGGATGCCTTGAGGCCAGACAGGCCTATTAGTCCAGCATTCTACAGTGTGCACCTTACCCAGTAGACCTTCATTAAACCAGTTCTGTATCTGCACCTGTCCTGGCTCGGAAGCGCCTTGATTACCCATCTGAGTGACGACCTTATGAGTTCTAGCAGCCTTGGTAAGTTGCCTGGCTTCATAGATATTATGTGTCAGTGGCTTCTGTACATAGACGTGCTTGCCTAGTGATATGGCAGACATAGCTGCCACTCCATGTACATGATCAGGCGTAGAGATGGTAACCGCATCTATATCTTTACCATGCCTCTGTAGCATCTTCCTGAAGTCTTTATAGTACTGAGCTTTGGGAAAGGCAATCCTAGCTTTGCTTGCTGCTAAAGAATCTACATCACAAAGAGCAATGACATTATTACTACCATTGTCAGAGGCATTGAGTATATCACTGTATCCTTTCCCACCAGCTCCTATTGCGGCTAGATTGAGTCTATCACTAGGAGCTACATATCCTCTCCCTAATACATGCCGAGGCACTATAAAAAAGGAGCCCGCAGCGAGGGTAGAATTCTTGATGAATTTTCTTCTGGAATCTGACTTTTTAGGTATTTCCATAATGTGTCTTGCTTTGTAGTCAAGATAGCTAGTCTGAGGGAACTTCAAAAATTAGTATCAAAATAAAATATTCAATAACTTTAGAAAATGGAAAAAACAATAGGAATCCTATTTATTATAGTGTTATTCTCAAAATTCTCTCATGGGCAACCTCCGATAAATCTTTCTTCCTTTTGGAATGATGATGGTAGTTCGAAATTTGAGAACTATAAATTAGACAGTATTATTGGAGCTAAACCAGATCCATTCTGGGCTAATTTTCTTTCTCCCTTTTACAAAGATGTAATAGTTGAATACAGTGAGGACTGTACGATTAAGTCTCTATTCGGCATATCTCATACAGATTTGCCCTTACATCAGTTTAAGTATGATAATGGATTAATATCCCAATATCTTAATGTCAAAAATGAGCATACTACTAGTGGTAAGATTGTGGAAGATTACTTATACAATGCTAATGGTCAGTTGATTTATGAAGAGGGTTCTGGTGGACCCTCAGTTTCAGAAAATTGGGTGCATGAATGGGAATATGATACTATTGGAAGATTGACAGAAATGAGTAAGCGAGGCGAAGTGGATAATGGAGGCCCATCACCATATGCTTATAACTATATCGAATGCTATAAGTATGATTCATTAAATCAGATTACACAAGCAATTAGGCTAAGTTCTGACAGACGAGATACGTTAAGATTAGATTCTTATGTTTACAACAAAGATTTACTTGTAACGGAAATAGTTTGGCAAGGTGCCCAAAGGGAAGACACCATACGCTATGAATATGACAATATGGATAGACTAGTAAAAAAATATTCTTTCGATTTCACGTGGAACAAATTAGCACCAAAGTTGGAAGAGTATACTTATTCGAGTGAGGGCAATCTAGTGGAGCATATTATAAGTCACGAAGTGAATAATGAATTTATTGGGACTATCAAAACTAATTATTTCTTTAATTCTGATAATTTAGAAGTTGGCCTAGAGGATTATAGATTTACAGAAGGTGAATGGAGATTAGTAGGTAACGGTGAAAAGAGATACAACGAAGATGGTTTATTGACATATGAACTTAGAGAAAAAGAAGGTAAGGAATTCCATCTCTATTACTCCAAGAAATCATGCACCACTTCTACTTTCGATGACGTTATGGATGTGGTCATATCACCTAACCCATCAAGTAAAGTTTTCACTCTTAAGAATGAACATTACAATATTAAACACATGGAGCTGTTCGACATCAACGGGACTCAAATGTTGAGCAGAGAGGTTTTTTCTGAAAAGGTAATTTTTGGTAACAATCTTTTGCCAGGTATATATTTTCTTGTTTTAGGAGACACCAAGGGTACTTTCAAAACTGAAAAGTTAATAAAGCAATAAGTAAGTAAAGTTGCAAGAAATGTATACGCAGCTTATACCTTACAAAGACCAACTATTCTGGCCTTCCTCTAATTTCATACAACCATTCCAAGCACCAGGCACTGGATCATAAGCTAGGTGCTCTGTGGCAATAATCTCATTACTGAAATAAGTACTGATTCCTAGATTTCTGATATTGTGGATAAACTTATGGAAGTAATAATCTTCTAACTCTGAGGACTCTAGTTCTGACTTATCTGCTTTAATAAGTTTCCAACGTCTATCATTTTCTTCGTCTGAGACCTTACCCATATATGTTTCTACAAAGGGCTTTATATAATCTATTGTTAGTTCCTCTATAGAAGCTGCACCATCAGTTTCGACGCGAGAAAGCACTTGATTTAGTCCATTTTTGAAATCCAACTGGTCTTCTTTTTTCCATAGTTTGGCTAAGGTATTATCAACCATCTGGATAGCGGACACTGCCTTATATCCAGGCGAGGCTTCTGTCGTAGGTAACATAACATCTAGAATATCTTCTATTAAGGTTGTCTCAGAGGTACTGAGAAAAATGGGCTTCCACTCTGCAGCTATTTCTTTGAGAGTTCCCTCTTGCTTACAACTGTTCATAAAAACCGCCATACCTGAGGCAGTCATTGTATATCCTAGGCCCAGTGAAAGGGTCTTTACAGCGCTTCTTCTTTTCATGCGATTATCTTTTAGATCCTTTATTTTATAAGTTACCTTTTTTCAATTCTTTCGCTGCATAATCTGCTGCCCGCGCAGTCAAGGCCATATAAGTGAGCGAGGGATTCTGACAAGCGGAAGAGGTCATCCCAGAACCATCTGTGACAAAGACATTCTTCACTTCATGTATCTGATTCCATTTATTGAGTACTGATGTTTTAGGGTCTTTACCCATTCTTGCAGTACCCATTTCATGTATACCTAAGCCCACACCATAATTTCTTTCATAGCCTTTTACATTCTTAAAACCAGCCGCTTCAAAAATTTCTACTGCAGCACTTTGCATATCTTCTCTCATCTTCTTTTCATTCTCTTTGATACTAGTTGTAAACTTGATAATAGGAATTCCCCAGTCATCTAGTTTTTCTGTCAGTTCCATCTTGTTTTCATGATACGGTAACATCTCGCCAAAACCGTTCATTCCGATTCGCCAGTCGCCAGGCTTAAATAAGTTATCCTTAAACTCCGGACCATAGGCCATCTCCCCTACACCTTTCCACCAGTTCTGCCTACTCGCTCCTCCTTGATAACCATACCCTCTCAGAAAATCTTTTTTAGTTTCTTGCTTTCCTGGCAAGTTTCTAAATCTAGGAATATAAAATCCATTCGGTCTTCTACCTTTGTAATACTTGTCTTCATATCCCTCCACATCAGCACTAGCTCCCACCTGAAAATGATGATCCATCATATTATGACCTAGCTCTCCACTATCATTACCCATTCCATTAGGAAAACGGTTACTCTTACTCTGCATGAGTATGGCTGTAGAATGCACAGTAGAAGCATTGCAGAATACGATCTTTGACTCAAAGTCATAAGTCTTCTTGCTTTTAGCATCTATGACTCTGACACCTGTAGCTCGTTTCTTATTCTCATCATAGAGAATCTCATAGGCAATAGAATCTGGACGCAAAGTCATGTTACCTGTTGCCTCTGCTGCAGGCAAGGTAGAAGAGTTACTGCTGAAATAAGCACCATATGGACAACCTCTCATACATCTGTTCCTATACTGACATTCTCCTCTTTTTCCAAACTGTTCTCCATCACTCGTAATATGTGCTGTCCGTCCGATAGTCAGTCTCTTGTGCTTCCACTTGCTTTCCATTTGCTTTTTCAGGTCTGCTTCTACACAAGTAAAATCCATCGGCTTTAGAAACTTACCATCGGGCAATTGTTCTAGGCCCTCATTCATACCACTGATACCGACAAAGCTTTCTACCTTATCATACCAGGGTGCAAGATCTGCATACCTTATAGGCCAATCTACAGCGACACCATCCCTTGCATTAGCTTCAAAATCCATAGGGCTCCACCTATAGCTCTGTCTACCCCATACCAGCGATCGTCCACCTACCTGATAACCTCTTATCCAATCAAATCTGGTACCCTCAGTTTCTTTATAAGGATGCTCTGAATCTTTAACAAAATGATGGACATGTTCTGGTCTGACAGTATAACCTGTTCTTCTTTGCTTAGGATAATCCTTAGCAAGTACTTCCTCAGAAAGGGCATTGCCATTTTCTAATTCCCAAGGATCAAGATTAGCCGTTTTGTAATCCGTGACATGCTTTACATCTCTACCACGTTCTAGCACTAAGACTTTCATTCCTTTTTCACACAACTCCTTCGCTGCCCATCCTCCACTGATACCTGTACCGATAACGATAGCATCATAGCTCATAGGGCTCTTGTCATTAAATAATGGCATGCATACAAATTTTTAGATTACAGTTACCCAAATTAAATAAATTGGGCATCGTAAATTAATAAATAGAATTGATAATTTATCACGAAGGTTATGAAAGGCTCAATAATAGTCTGAAACAGTAAATTTATTGGATATCAATCTTCCTCATAACGTCTTAATATGAAGTCAATCTCTTCAATGAAGTAGTTAGAATTTCCTTGACTTTGAAATTATTCCTTAACTTTTCGAGATGATTCGAAATGCCTTATACTTATGCTGTCTTACTGCTGTACTAGCCACTATTTTGGTTTTCCATAGTTGCGATAGCGTGACCACTAAGCCTGATGTTTCCACCTATACCAATAAGTTCTATCCGACGTCCAAACCATGCACTAGATGGTGGTGGTTTGCTACTGAGATAAAAAAGCCAGACATCAAACACCAACTGGATTGGGCTAAAGACCATAATTTTGGAGGTGTGGAAATTGCCTGGGTCTACCCGCTCTATCGCTACCAGCGCATGTATGAGACTAAGTACAATAGATATTATCCTAAAGACACCACAGCCCAAAAGTGGTTAAGCCCAGAATGGTCAGAAATGGTAGAATACACTAAGTTGTATGCAGATAGTATAGGCCTAGCTTGTGACTTTACTTTTGGTAGTGCATGGCCTGTGGCAGGCAGTAATCTGGATGAAAAGTATGGAACAAAAATATATGGTGACAGCTCCTTCAGACAGACACTAACTTTTTCTTGGGCTTGGCCTGATACACAATTGGTCATTAACCATCTAGATGCAGCAGCTTTTGAAAAATTTGCAGAGCCGATAGCCCCAGCACTAGAGTCCGCCCTCCAAGGCAGTAAGTCCGCTCTCTTTACTGATTCGTGGGAAATTAAACTAAATGATAAATACAAAATATGGACAGATGGTTTTGGAGAGACCTTCGAGGAAGCATTTGGTTATGATCTTAGGCCGTACATGGACCAGGGAATAGATTCGTTTCCTGATGCTAGATATGATTATATGTTACATCTGGATAAATATGTCACTGAGGGATTCTATAAGCCTTACGTAGAAAAATGCAAAGAGCTGGGTGCTTGGTCAAGGGTGCAATGTCTTGCAGCTCCGACTGATGTCATGTCTACCTACGGACTAGTAGATATCCCTGAGACAGAGGCCCTACTTAATAATCCCAACTACTCTCGCATAGTGAGCTCAGCGGCCTGCCTAGCCGATAAGCAAATCGTATCCAGCGAAACCTTTACTTGTATGTATGGCTTTCCAAGTACCTATCTCAGAAAAGAGCAAACAGCAGATCTCAAGATGGTAGCAGATGCACTATTTGCTGAAGGTGTCAATCATCACTTCTATCATGGTATGCCATACAATCCACAGGGTTCGGACACTATAGAATTCTTTGCCACTACTTACTTTGGACCAGGTGGCAGTCTGACAGAAGAGTTACCAGCTTTTAATAATTACATGGCCCAAGTCTCTGGTCAGATGCAGCGAGGCAAGACATATTCTGATATAGCTGTGTATATTCCTTATGAGGATGGTGTTATGAAAGGTGCTCTGCCAGAGGAACGTAGACGTGTATGGGTATGGGGCGAATATGAGTTGCGGTATGCTTATACTTCTGAAGAAACCAAGGGGTATCATCCGATATGGATAAATAGAGATTTCCTAGATCTAGCTTACTTAAAAAATGGCAAACTAGAAATAGGGGCTGCTACTTTTACCTCTCTCTATGTGGATGTAAAATACCTTGATATCAGAGCCCTTAAGCGTATCTATGACTTGGCAAAAGAAGGCTTAGCTGTTGTCTTTAAAAACAAAGTATCTCAACCTGGAAAAAACAAAAGTCAAAACTTTGAGGCCATGCAAAACGATCTGCTAGCGCTACCCAATGTTTCTCCAGATATGTCCAACATTGTACAGCACAAGCCTCTACTAAAAGGTGACATATTACCTAGTTACTGGGCAAGAGAACTAGACGACGGATCATTACTTTTATTTTTGGCGCAGCTATCAGCTCAGGAAGTAGTCTACCCAGTCTATTCTGGAGATTCTTACATGGCTAGTGCCGATACCATAAACCTTACTATCACTTATAATGACAAGAGCATACAAGAGCAGGTTATATTCAAACCCTATCAATCTGTATTACTAAATATCTCTAAGGAAGGAAAGCTGACATACTTAGATATAAATTTTATTCCAAAAGATCCTATCATCAGACCAAAAGAAGAGCAAAGGATGTATTTTTAAATATATAATCACCCTACGTCTATGCGATTCATTTGTTATGTTTTTGTTCTTCTGTATTCAGGTCTTTACTCTCAAGAGTACAATATTATAGACTATGGTGCTATCGGTGACGGTAGTACCCTTAATACAGCAGCCATACAAAGAGCAATAGACACAGCACAGGTGGCTGGAGGTGGAAAAGTGATTATTCCTTCAGGCTTATTTCTTACTGGAAGTATTTCACTAAAGTCAGGCGTAGAGTTACATTTAGAAAAAGATGCCACTCTACTAGGAAGTACTAAATTCCAGCATCATCAAAAAGTAGAGCGATTTTACCAAAGAGCACTGATCATGGCAAGGGACCAAGATGACATAGCTATCACAGGTTCTGGCACTATCGATGGGCAAGGTCGAGAAGCAGCTCTACTGACTGACAGTCTTTTCAAAGCTGGAATTCTGGATATGAAATACTACAATCAAGTAGAGCTAAGACCTCGCTTCTATATGCGCCCTATGCTCATCGTACTAGTAGGTTGTAATAAGGTAAAGATTTCTGACGTGCAGCTTAAGAATTCTGCATCATGGGTACAGCATTATGATCGCTGTACTAACCTCACTATTACAGGTATAAGAGTAGAAAGTGATGCCTATTGGAATAATGACGGACTGGACATCTCAGATTCCAAAAACGTCTATGTTGCAGATTGTTATATCAATTCTGCTGATGATGGCATCTGTCTGAAATCCCATTATGTAGATGAGCTACTAGAAGATGTTGTTATAGAAAATTGCACTGTAAGATCTAGTGCCAGTGCTATTAAGTTTGGCACCAAGTCAGAAGGGGGCTTTAGAAATGTCACAATCAAAAACATTAAAATCTTTGACACTTACAGATCAGCAGTCGCAATAGAAAGCGTGGATGGAGGCTCACTAGAAAATATAAAGATAGACAGCATAGAGGCGACCAACACTGGAAATGCGCTATTTATAAAACTAGGGCACAGAGAAGCAGAAAGGCAAGTGGGCAGCTTGAAGAATGTTTCTATAAGCAATATGAAAATAGTGGTGGCTTTTGAAAGGCCTGACTACGCATATGAGGTTAGAGGCCCAGCCCTACCATTCTTTCATAACACCTTCCCCTCCTCGATAACAGGGATGCCAGGCTACAAAGTAGAAAACGTCACTCTGGAAAATATAGAAATAAATTATCCCGGCCGAGGCAACAAAGCGATGGCCTATGCTTCCATCTATATGCTGGATAGTATCCCAGAAAATTATGCAGATTACCCAGAGTTTTCTATGTTTGGTGAGCTACCTGCCTGGGGCTTATATATACGACATGTTGCTGGCCTGACTATGAAAAATATTAAACTTTCCATCAGGGATCCAGATTACCGTCCAGCTATAGTTATAGACAAATCTCAAGAGATAAATATGGAAAAGCTCCATATAAAAGGAGACAATAAAACCCATAACCTTATCTACAGAAAGACTGCCTCCATCAAAACGGATAAGCCTTACAAACTTTTACACCTAGATGAGTAAGTGGCTAATCTTACTCTGCCTAGTCTTGCTCTATAGTTGCAAAACAGAAGAGTTGCAGAAGGGTGAATGGAGAGTGGCTTTGTGTAAAGATACACGAGGCGCTCTAGTCGGCACCAGGTTTTCATCCTTAGAAGATCTCAAGGAATGTCTGGATATAGAATATCGGGAGAATAAAACTGTTATTGTAAAGCATCATAGTAATGGGCAAGTAATTAGCAGTGTACTAAAAAATGGGATTACAGAGAAAGATCTTGAGAGGGTTCAGGTAGGAAAATTGTCAGATAAGATTAAGGTAGCTGCAAGGATGCCATATCTTATTTTTTGTCGCAATGATCTGAAACGTATTATGTTATTAGCCAGAAGAATGGGAGCAGAATTCGGTGAAGGAGACAAAGGTTTCTATGATTTAGCACAGACTATGATTTATAATATAAATAAGTCTTCTAGTAATTCTGAATTCAGAGACGACTATTCCGAAAAAGGCTTACTTAATACATTCAATCATCTTACAGCACAGGCTTTTATTACAACTCTTTTTTCAGAAAAGACAGCAGACCTAGTGGCTGACTTACATGAGCTAGCACGCTTACCAGAACTGACATCTGGTAAATTTTCAAAGCAACAATTAGCAGATCTTAGCAATGGTCCTGTAGATAATTATGTGGACCTAATTAATAACGAATGGGGACAGAATCTTGGAAACATCCTAAAAACTAAGTACAAGATTAGCAGAAATACAGAATGGACTCCAGCTTTATTGCAAGCCTACCTTAATGATATCCAGAGCTATTGTGCCTGGGCCACAGGTCTTAACTTTCTGCCGTTTACTGAAGACGATCAAATCGTTATGAAGTTTGCAAACAAATTAAATCAAGTCCTAAATGAGACTCACATATACTAATGTCGATGTAATACAAAATTCTCTGGAAAGGATGTTTCTTCTAGCAGGTGATACTTCTTTGTAATTGCTGTTCTACCTTTGACCTGCCAAGTCAGCAGTTTCTCATACCAGTCAGCTCCTCTTACAAATACACTATCTAAAGTTACTGCAGTTAAGTCTGCTCTTTCCAAAGAAGTACCTCTTAGAACTGAGTTGGTCATATCGGCTTTAGTAAGTATAGCATCTGTCCAGAAGCTATTTCTAAGATTAGCAGCAGTAAGAGTAGCTGCTTTCATTGAGCACTTGGACAGTTCAGACTGATAGAAATCCACGCCATGCAGGTTACAACTGTCTAGCCTTGCAGCTATGAGTCTTGCTTGCTGCACAGATGCGTAAACAAAACTGGCTTTAGTAGCAGTGGAATTATTAAGCGTAGCGCCATCGAGATGTGCATTGTCAAGGTTTGCTTCTATCAGTTGGGTCCATTCCAGGTTGGCATTTGTTAGTTGAGTATCACTTAGTTTAGCTCTGGACAAATCAGCACTCCAAAGGTTTACATTCCTAAGGTTAGCCTTATAGAACCGAGTAGCAACTAACTTTGCCCCCATTAGATTAGCACTGGATAGGTTTATGCCATTGAGATCACGGCCTTCAAGGTTTGCCTGAGGAAGGCTAGAGTACGAAAAAGTTGCCTGAGCTAATATTTTACTCCATGAGTAGGAATCAATGTCAAGTTTTAAAAGATCAAGCAAAAGCCTACCTCTTTCTGGACTGGAGATGATATATCTTTTAGCAATGTAGCTTTCATAAGGAATATAGCTGTGACTGAGTTCTACAATCTCTTCTATTAATATATCAGGTAAGCTAGCATCCGCTTTTGCTATCTCTGTTAGCAGTTTCGCTTTAATCTCTAACCACAATGGCAGTTGGGCTGTATTCTTTTCAGCGGAGATTAGCTCTTTCTTTTGCATGGAAGTTATTAAGGCTTGCCTATCAAAATCCTTCTTCCTTTGTTTACTTCTCTGAATTAAAAAAGTCGAAAAAAGACCTATAAATATAAATGCCAATAAAACAACAACCCATTCAAGGGATGGCTTTACCATACCATCTTTAGACAAATAACTAATCAATAACAGCAGCAATAAACCAATCAAAATCAAAGAAAAACAAAGTGCAAAGCCTACAAGTATATCCGGACGGTCAAGGAGGTAAGGAGAGAAATATATAGCAACAACTATAGCCATCACAAAAAACAATGCAAAAAGTAGGTAGTATTTATTCTTGGTGGACATGTACTAAAGTTAGGAAAATTCTATCCTGGCCACTACCAGATTGAGTCTATTCATATTAAATCCTGGAAATAGAAAATATAAACATGCTACCCAAATCCGTCTAGTCAGCTAGCCATATTTTCTCTTTGTATTTGGTCACATATTTCTTAATGATGGCTAAACCTATTCTAATTATCAAAATGGTGGGACTGGAAAATGACTTTTAGGTGATCTTCTGCATTATAGAGAAATATTTAATCAATAAAACAATCTTCTACAACTCCTTAATCTTAATATTCCTGTATGCCACCCTATCAGAATGATCTTGCAGAGCTATATACCCTTCCTTATAAATGCCAAAGCCTTTCATATCCTTAAACTTACTTTTAGCTATGCGATCTGCCCACTCTGGTGTATACATCTCAAAATCGACTAACTTCTCTCCATTCTGCCAGTGCTCTACCTTCCCATTTTCTATACGCAGTCTAATTTTATTCCATTGATTAGCAGGGAGAACATTTTCTTTGGAGCAGGCTATCATATCATACAAAGCTCCTGCTCTATGAGTGATGTACTGTGCATCAGGATGACAGTTATTATCAAGGACCTGCATCTCAGGTCCCGTTTGCCATACATAATCATACTCCTCAGACTCATGCACATTATAGATGATACCACTGTTACCACAATCAGTAATTTTCCATTCTAGGCTGAGCTCATAATTCCTGTAGCTCTTATCAGTAATCAGGTCTCCACCATCTTTAGTCGCATAAGTTCCATCAGGCTTTCTGTAGGTCATTAGTGTCAGGGCACCATCTACTACTTTCCAGCTAGAGCCTATACTTTGCTTTTTATAGTTTCTCCAGCCCTTAGTTGTCTTTCCATCAAAAAGCAATTTCCAACCCTCTGCTCGCTCCTCGGCAGTAAGTACATTTATTCCACTGAGATCAACTGTTGCTTTAGCACCTACCTTGCCTTTAGGAATACAATTCATAGTATACCATGCTTCTGTAGACCACAAAGTCTCATCTGTAGCACTCTTTATCCTGGGCATAAGATGTACATAGACAACATGATCTTCTTTCATGCCATCTAACTCAAGGAATACTTTTGTCCTATCGGCAGAAACATTGACAGAAAGAATATCCAGATGCTTTTCGTCTAGCTTAGGGCCACCGTATTCTTTGGTAGGAAGATAGTACCATTGCTTTATTTCATAGTCATTGGGGCTGTTACCTGCTGTCAATGCGAGTGGCGCTGTAAAGCTTATTTCTATACCATTGGAGCGGGCACTAATAGATAACATTTCAAAGGTTGTCTTACCATTATAGATCATGCGTTGTAGCCCGTACCACAATTTTCTATCCTGCTGCCAGTTTCCCGTGGAGCCCACCCCACCAGCATACAAGGCGCCATCAGGACCCCACTGCAATCTGTTTACTCCTGCCTCTAAGCCTTGGATAAATCTGAAAACACAGCCCTGATATTCGCCATTTACTTTTTCTACATATACCCGCTTGACTCCTCCATGTGTCACCTCTCCATGTATCATCTGATTCTTATAAGGGCCATCATTGAGTAACAGCGGTGTAGATGGGGAGTTACCTATCTCATTCTGTGGCAACCAGACAAGGGGTTTCTTTTCCTTGAGTCCAGCCGTACCTGCAAAATCTACAGACCTAGAACCAAACCATGCGCCTTTAGTAACATGCACGATTTTACTTGCGGGCAGCCAGTCACCTTGGTTATCAGCAACAAACACCTCCTGATCTACACCTATCCCGATGCCATTAGGAGTCCTAAGTCCATTCGCCATAAATTCTATCTCTCCAGAATCTTTATTGACCTTTATAGCACTGCCTCTTTGCTTAGGTTGGTTGAGTGCGCTGGCACCTCCAGGTTGTATACCTGTCGCTAAGGTCGCGTAGAAATGGTTATCCCTATAAGCCATACCAAAACCGAACTCATGGAAATTAGCAGTCACGTCCCAGTCGTTACACAAGACCTGATACTCATCTATATACTCGTCACCGTTGGTGTCTACTAGTCGAGTCATTTCTTGTTTCTGCATAATATAGATATCACCATCTACAACACTTAGTCCTAGAGGCTCTGCTAATCCACTAGCTATCTTCTTAGCAGTCATCTTCGCTGGCATCCCCGACTGCACTCCATCTATGATATAGACTGCACCTTCTGCATCCCAGGTGCTTACCACCGCCCGCCCATCCGGCATAAAATCAAGCCCTCCTATCCTAGACACAAAGTCATCTGGTCTCGCTTGGGTCATATCATAGCTAGGATGGACAGCTTCCAGAGCACTCTGGTCACCGGGAATATTAGACTTAGATCTGAAAACTTTTCCAGCGACCAGACCTTCTCTCGTCTTGTGATAAAGTGCCGTAGCAGGTACAGGGACAAATTCTCCAGAGTCAGTTTCTCTCCACAAGAAATACAATGCTTGCCCGCCTCCATTTTCAAAAAACTGAATTCTGATAGGATGATAGCCAGACTCCAAGGCAACCTGAGTATCTACATTACTGGTTCCATGCAAGCCATCATTGTCTATCACCTCCTTCCCATGCAAAAACAATTTAGACCCATCATCGCTAGCCAGCCTCAAAATAGTTCTGGTATCACTACTCACCTTAAGATAGCCCTCTATATCCAATCCAAAGCGCTCATCCAATAAGCCGAAATCATCTCCTGCCATATTCACTTTCTTAATAAGATCAGTATACTCAGGATCAGACCCCCAATCAAGATCTGACAAAGAACTCTTTTCTCCCTCATAGGAGTGACAAGCAACATATAAGCCAGGACTCAGCCCTGCAGGGTCTATCGTACTATCTGCGCTAACTAATTCTTGCTTATCGATAGGATCACTACTTTCTAGCTTCTTTCTTAGCTCTTCATCCGCGGCATCCATACTCATGATATAACTTATCATCTCCTGAAGATCTTCTTCAAGGAGATCAGGGTGGGCATTCATGACACTGCCGCCCCATACACCAGTACCTCCGATGCTTACTTTGCTAGCAAGCATCTTCTGGTTAGCTTCTGTATTGTCATATTTCTTAGCTATAGATTCATAAGAAGGACCAATTGTTTTCATTATTTCATTATGGCAAGTCCTACAGTCACTACTATTTATGAGTGCTAAACCTTTGGGTATATTCTCCTCTTCAAGTACATTCTCATTTTCGATCTTTGGATCTCCTATATATACAGCTACTACTTTTGTGGTATCGTTAGACTCCAGCTGGATCACAGAATTGTTGGTTGTCTGACCATTGACGAGTAGATCATCATGAGTGGAATTAGTGCCTTCGTCCAGAACCACTACACAACCAGTGGGTACAGACGAGGTTACAAAAGTTCTGTCAAATTTTATAGAGCTAGCCGCACCTTCTACGTACTCTGGTTTTTCTTGGACTGATATCACCTTTCCGTCTGGCAAGGAGAGTTGATATTTCAAGGTTACTTGGCCTGCATCAAAGGCATGTCCCTTATAATTAACAACTACGGATAGCTCTTTAGCTCCTTGTCGCACTTTCCATGGATTCTTTACTTCATTGACAACATAGGCTGACCCTATAGTGCTGGGCTGCGGGCCATGCTTAGTGGTGTAGACAGCACCATCGAGATTGACTCCACCTTTCCACAACTTATAGAGGGATGAACTTTGCGTAGAATAGGCTGCCCACATGTTCTGGTGGAGCGCTAGGGTTATCATTCTAGGATGTCCATCTAACACTGATCTAAATACCCAGGGATCTAAAGGGCGCTCCTTGCCGAGCATAGGATCAGAGCCTTCAATGACTTTTTTGGTATTTGTTGTAACATCAGTATTACATGATATTGTAAAGCAGATTAAAAGCGTAACAACGGAGAGGTATTTCATAGTGCTGAGAGGGGGATATCTTTTAGATTTCTTTGTAGTAATTATTTCTGCTTAGCCAAGGCCCTTTCCAAAATAGGCTCCATAACGCTATACCCCTTTGCATTGGGATGGACACCATCATAGCCCAAGTCTTCCTTTAGAGCATTTTCCTTATCTGCCATTGCTGAAAAGTAATCTACATAGGTATGGTCATTTTGCTCCGCATACTTTTTTATCATTGCATTGAGGGCCACAACTTTAGGGGCAGGTTGCATTCCTGCTTTCCACGGAAAATCATAAGCAGGTAAGACCGAACACAAAAGGACCCTTATCCCATTGGCTACTGCGATTTCTGCCATAGAACTTATATTATCGAAAGTCATCTCTATGGTAGAGGGCCCTGTGTTACCAGCAATGTCATTTATCCCCGCAAGTATAACTACCGCAGCAGGTCTTAGATGTACCACATCTTGTCTGAATCGGATAAGCATTTGCGGAGTGGTCTGCCCACTTATACCTCTATTGATATAAGGGCTATCCGTGAAGAAGTCAGCACTAAAGTCTGGCCATCCTTCTGTGATGGAATTTCCAAATAAAACTATCGGGGGTTCTTTTAATTTCATTGAGGCTAACTTTTCGTTCTCTGCTTGATATTTTTTGAGATTGGGCCAGTCCATAGGTGGTTCTTCTAGTTTTACATCTTCACTTTTTTTATCTTTTTTAACAACAGCTTCTTGGACATTTTTTGGGGATGTAGTAGCATGGCAACTGATCATAAAGAAAACTGTAATAGTTATGATAAGTAGGATGAAATGTTTCATTGGTTGTAATTTAAATATATCCAATCTGCATTCAAGACAAACTGGTCCTGATTAAAATCGTTTTTGAAAACTAAATATAAATCATCAATGCCTTCAGTATGCTTGAGATCTATTAGGTACTTTTCTCGCTTTTCCCTTAGTTCGTCATGATATCCCAATTTTTGTGTGCCCAGAAGCTCGCCCTCTCTGCTTTCCCTTCTAACTTCTATATATCCAGCATAATTATATCCAGCAACATAATGCGCCATAAGGTCTAACCCTTCAAGGTCATCAAAACAAATCTTTTCAAATCTCAAAATAGTATTTTCTTTCAGCGCACCCACCAAGGTAGCAGACCCGTTATCCCAGATACCTGTACCTTCAGAGCGCTCTGCTGCATCTTCTGCTTCTAATAATGGTGGGATAAATACTATCTCATTCAAGGCAGAAAGCTGACTATTTTTTAACTCTGGGCTACCCTGATCTAGATAAGAGGCCATGAGAATGTACTTACCCTTCATATCCGTTACAGCATGCTTTTCAAAACTGAGCTCACCACTTAGTCCTAGCAACTCCTCTTCTATTACTTTCTCAGGATCTAAAGAAAGGATATAGCTAACCATAGCTTCTACCTCTGGCACTGAAAGCTGGGGATGAGCACTCATGAGGGCTTCGCCCCAAAACCCATGACTACCTTTGATGATGTTTCTCACAAGCTGACTCTTATCTACCAGGCTATACCTCTGTGCAATCTCTACATAAGAAGGGCCACTTACCTTCGTCTTTTCCGCATGACAAGATTTGCAATCAGAGTCTCTTATTAATTCTAGTCCTTTCGGTACAGCATTCTGCTGATGACCAGCAGTGGCAAGGATGAGGTCTTCGCCTTCAGGTATATAGGTTAATGTGACTCTTACTTTAGAAGAATCTATAGAATTAGTTTTTGTAGAACCATCCTCTTTGTCAGTAACAGAGACATCATAAGAGACTTTCTTTCCCTTCCAGAACACGACATTGTCTGTTTCTAATTTCATCTTTATCTCTGGTTCTTCATTTCCAGCCAGTATCTTTTGATTGAATTCTGAACTGGAGCCTAAGCCATCTGTAACCACTAGGCGCACATCATACTCCCCTGGCTTTCCAAAGGTGCACCTTGGATTCTTTTCTGTAGACTCCACTTTATCTTCTCCGGTAAAGTACCATTCATACTTGAGCTCATCTTTATCATAATCCACAGACTCAGCTGCTGAAAACTGAATATTTAATGGCACTGCTCCTACCTGACGATCAGCAGTAAACTTAGCGACGGGTGGTCTGTTACCTCTTAGATACTTCACACGATTCAGCCTAGCGTCCATATTTCTGGAATTCCACTTTTGCCCATATTCCAAGATATACAACTGGCCATCAGATGCAAAAAACATATCCATAGGATGCGAATAACTGGTACTCGGCATGAAGGGCTCAGCTTTCACATAAGCTCCTGAAGTGTCTAATGAGAGCAAGTAGATCCAGTCTCGCATCCATTCATAGACGAAGAGTTTATCTTCAAAATATTCAGGAAAGGTCTGTGTGACCTCTTTAAAATCTGACTTATGAAATACTGGACCAGCCATGGGATTAACTCCACCGCTGCCGAGCCATGGAAATTCTTCTGAGTCGCCATAGCCATACCAGATCATGGAAGGCTGTGCCGGTGGCAATTTTTTAAGGCCTGAATTATTAGGGGAATCATTGATCAGATTAGCAGCATCAAAGAGTTCTTTAGATTTTTCACTTTTGAAATCGTAATCAAAATATACTTGGTTATTTCCTCTCGTATATGGCCAACCCCAAAACCCCGCTTTCTTTGCTTGATTAAATTCGCCTAACCCCTCTGGCCCTCGTAAACTATCCCGCACTCCTGCATCAGGCCCGACATCTCCCCAGTATAAATAATCAGTCTTACTATCTATAGAGAATCTAAAAGGATTACGCAAGCCCATAGCATAGACCTCTGGTCTGGTATTTTCTGTCCCCTCAGAAAACAAATTACCATCTGGAATACTGTAAGTGCCATCAGGCTCAGGTCTTATCCTCAAAATCTTTCCTCTGAGATCATTTGTGTTAGCAGCCGACCGCTGGGCATCCCATAATTGCCTTCCCACTCTCTCATCTATGGGTGCATATCCTTCAGACTCGAATGGATTAGTATTATCACCCATACCTATATATAGGAGACCATCTGCATCGAACTCGATAGAGCCACCACTATGACAACATTCTCTGATGGTAGGAATCTCTAGCAGGACTTTTTCAGTATTATGAGAAAGAGAGTCGCCCGTGAGAACAAACCTAGATATACGTTGCCTCGAAATTTTACCTGGATCAGAATAGCAAAAATAGACCCAGTTGTTTTCATTATAATTGGGGTCAACTGCTACGCCTAGCAAACCATCTTCATTGCCATAAAACACTGCTATGCTATCGATAGTTGTTGTGCTTTCCATTTCAAAGTCGTAAAACTTGATTGCGCCTCTTCTCTCTATATAAATGATGCCCTTGCCAGGCAACTCATCTAGTTCCATAGGTTCATCTAGATTAAAATCTAAAACTTCATTGGAAAATCTATTCTCCTCTGGCACCCTGAGGGTTTTTACTAGGGAGTAATCTCTCTTATTATTGCCGATAGCATATTTCAGTCCACCTAAAATATGTTTAAGAAAAAGCTCCTCTTTGAACGATTCTTTGGTATGGCCCATTCCTGTGTAGAAAGCTCTTCCACCATCATACTCATGAAACCAAGACATAGGATGTACAATACCTTGCGTTCCCCCGGTATAAGTCTCTTCATCTATATCTATTAAAACCCTGACACTGTCATAGTAGTTCTTAAAGTTATACCACTCGTCAGTTCTCTCCCAGCGATCTGGCAAATGGTCTATCGCAGGATGTACAGACCCACTAACTTTGAGAGTAGCTTTTTGGATGTCAGGGTGACCAGCAAACTGTGCACCTGACAACTCATTATACCACTGCCAGTCATCTTCTGTATCCGTAGCTGAATGTATTCCTACATAACCACCTCCTGACTGAATGTATCTTTCAAAGTCCGCTTCCTGTTTATGATTCAACACATCACCTGTTGTATTAAGGAATACCACAGCTGAATACGTTTTGAGTTTTTCTTCATGAAAGTATGAAGCATCCTCTGTGGTATCTATTAGAAGGTTATGCTCTGCACCCAGTCTGAGTAGGGCCAACTTAGCTTCCGGGATACAATCATGTCTAAAACCTGCAGTCTTACTAAAAACAAGTATTTTCTTTTTGCCATCTGTACACGAACAAAAAAACAGGAGGATAGCGGCTACAAAAAATGAATATTTATTTAATAGAATCATAAGATATCTGTTTACGTAAGATAGCTCTCTAGTCTAGAAGATAGCATTTTACTTGTTCCTTTTGGTCACATAATCTATTCTCTCAAGAGTAGTTTCTAGCATCTGAATATCATACATCCTCTGACCTTGTGGGGGATAGTTCCTCATCTCCTTTACTAAGTCTTCAGTTATACTATAATCAGCTGAAGCAAAAGCATTCCTTACGAAATTTAGCAGTTCTTTTATATTATTATCCGTAAACTCATCATTCTGTTCTATACCAGGCATCACACTTTTATAGGAGTAGCTCTTACCACCCATAATAAAAGGCCCACTAAGACCATATAGTGATATAAGTACTAGTCTATCTTCTCTACCTGATACAAATTCTGAATCCAATAACGGCGGCGCAATATCTTTCTTGCCTTCACCGTCTGCACCATGACAGGTCGCACAATAGGTCTGATAGTGTACCAGACCTTCTGTTCTGCTATCTTTGAGTTTTAAATTCTCCTCATAGTAGTAAACAGAATCTCCTCTTTTCTTACGTGATACCACCTTTTGTAATTGTTCCATCCATAGTTTTAAGCTTGGCTCGTTTTCATTTTCTAATTGCTCCATAAAAAAGTCCTCCTTTCCGATGGCATCAGCAAGTATTGCTTCCACCATCGCAGAATTACCTGACCTAATCAATAACTTACTATAGACCTTATACAATTTTTCGTTATCGTAGATACCTAGGCTTGCTAAGTGGGCCGCTAAGGTAAAATCAGTATTCGCTTGACCTAAAGAGATCAAATGATCTATCTGTACTTTAAGCCAATATTCTTTAGACACATCCCACTGTGTCAAAATATCAAGTGCATGAAATCTAAGATGCATAAAGTCATGATCTAGGCAAGCGCTCAGGTCCTCCTGGCTCAATGCCTCTAGCCCTTCCAAGCTCCATAGACTATGAAGAAGATTTATCTCTTCTTTGCCCGATCTTAAATGTTGTTTTAACTCTTGAACATATTCTAATCTTTCATTATAGACTAACTCATGCTGGGCCTTATCTCTCAAAAAAGCATTATCTCCATGAAGAAATTTAAGAGGCTCACTTGTTATCTCATAAGACAAGTTCTTTGGTGCAAGTTCGTTATGGGATAGCCTGATTATCCTTCCCATACCTGAAACTTTATCCAGACCACCTTTAAGAATTTTCTCTCTCAAATAAGAGGTCATATAAGCCTTATGTTGAATGATGCCTCGGTGCATATCCACGATATAGATATTACCGTCTGGGCCAGTCTTCATATGTACAGGGCGAAAGCCTTCATCAACTGAAATGAGATATTCAGACGTCGTATCTGTTTGCACTGCTCTAGAATCAAACCCATTCCGCTCTATCTTTAATCGTTTGATCGCATTGATCTCTGGCAGAGCTACAAAAGCATGATCGTTCCATTTTGAGTTTAGCGTTTCTCTATAGTAAAGAGGTCCACAAGCAGAGGTGGCATTTATCAGTTTTCCTTCTTCGTCTAGTACACCATTCTGGTAACCCCGATTTACTGCGGTCGCTTGGAGTGGGAAGACCCGCTGGTCTGAGGCAATAGACTGCAGATTATTTTCATTTAGCTTTAGATATTTGTTTGTAAATAGAGCATTGGGTAATATACGGTCAGTGGCTATGAGTAAGGAATTAGTATTATATACTAGACGACCATAGTTATCTGTGGATAAGCCCCATTGACCTCTTGGGGTGGTATACTCTTTGAGCCATCGTCCTTTCTTCCTTTTGTATCTGGCATTAGAACAAGTACTATAGATCCAGTTATCCATATTTAGAGTCAGAGAGTTCGGCATATGCTCGACATTACCATCGACTGCATAGACAGAATCGACTACAGTTTTCTTACCTGGTTGAGAACCATTAATTTCTACAAAATACAAGAACGGTGGTTCTGCATAAAGTAGCCCTCCATAGACCAAGAGCATAGTGCGGGGCAGTACCAGACTATCTAGGAAGATATCAACTTTATCCATAATCCCATCTCTATCAGTATCTTCTAGTATCTTGATTTTATTGACTGGGGCATCTTCATTTATACCTTTTATATTAGGCATGTAGGCTGGCATTTCTAGTACCCATATTCTACCTCTTTGATCAAAGTCTATGGCTACGGGAGCATTTAGCGTTGGTTCTTGAGCGATAAGCTCTAGTGATACATCGTTTGGAAAAGTGTAGTCAGAAAAAAAATTACTTGTATCTTCAGACCTGTCCGAGGCACATGAGCATAGATAAACTAGAGTAAGATATAATAAAAATAGGCGCACTTAGTCAAGGTACAATAGTATCCTGAAAATGTCGGTGAATATTGCAAAAAAGAGCTTGTCTGAGAAATACAAAGTCGTACTTTAGGCTTATGCTTAAAATTGCTACACCTTTTTTACTTTGTGTATTCATTGGAATTGGATGTTATTCTTCTGAGCCTATAGTTTTGGATTTGTTGTCAGAGGATCTTTATCCTACTCTTGTCAAAATAGGTGGAAATGCAAATTACAACTTAGAGCAAGGTATCCTCACAGGATCAGCAGTTATAAATACTCCTAATACTTTTCTGTGTACTCCAAAGCCTTATAGCAATTTTATTCTAGAATTTGAAGTATGCATCGACCCTCGACTCAATTCAGGAGTACAGATCAGATCAATAGTTATACAAGACAAGAAAAATAAAGCGCTCAAAGGGTACCAAGTAGAGATAGACCCTTCAGAAAGAGCATGGAGTGGTGGTATATATGAAGAAAAAGACAGAGGATGGATAGCCAATCTCTCGGCCAATCCAGATGGAAAGATGGCTTTCAGAAATGGCGCATGGAACAAATATCATATAGAAGCCATAGACAGCAGTATCAGAGTCTGGGTCAATGGTGTGAACACGACTAACTTACTAGACAATAGGTATAGACAGGGCATCATAGGACTCCAGGTGCACTCGATAGAAGACAGTAGCAGAATAGGTACTATGGTGCAGTGGCGGAATATTCACTTACAGACTACAGAGTTAGAAACTAATCGCTTTGCCCTCGATTCGGAGAATCCAGAAATTAATTTACTGACAAATCATTTAAGTCAAAAAGAAAAAGCGGAGGGCTGGCAATTGCATAGTGAAGAGGAAAAAGTCTGCATCCTAGGGGGAGAAAGGATAGACTTATTCACGAGAGAGGGCGATTATGAGCTAGCCCTGGAATACACCTTAAACAAAGGTGGACGAGCAGCTCTAATTTACGGACAAAATGTAGAAAACCAAGACCTGCTCACTTATGCCATACTAGATGATAACAATGCCCCCAAAGGCACCATGAACGACACCAAATCAGGTTCCCTCTACGGCAAAATAGAAGCCACAAATCTCTCCACAGAAGGAAGAAACAAAGGCCTGCGCTCACATGACCAATGGACTCAGGTACAACTCAAATGCAGAAATGGACATGTAGAACACTGGCTCAATAATGATCTCGTCGTCAGTTACAAGCTGAGAGATCTCAAAGAAGTCAAGGAGAACCATACAATCTATCTTACAACTGAATCTGACAGCATCTGTATGAGAAACATCAAGTATAGATAGCCTTAAAATAGTTCTTATTAGAAAAATTCCTTACTCAAGCTGAAATAAGCCCAGCTCATCATTAACTGAAACTATACAGCTCATGAGCCCTATAGATATCCTGTAATCCATTAATGTTGACATCACTCACAGTCACTGATGAGGACCAGGCTACCTTATATTCCAAGCCTGCTTTTTCCCTATGTCCCCAAACAACAATTTAACTAGATTTCGATATATTCTGATATCTACTAGATTTCCTGCAAAATATATATCTTGCAATACATCGGTACCAAAGTCTGCAGTAGCTGCACCTGCTCCACCGCAGTAATTAACAAAAATATTGCTTTACTTAAGGCCACAGATATTATTCATAAATGTAAAACCTGTCTGGGAAGACGGACATGCAGAAAACAGTGATGAATCCAGCTAGTAATCTAAACGAAACTTTCGAGACTACACTACTAAAAGTATTAATAAAATGACAAGACCAATTAAAATGACCAGTCACTCAGAGCTGACCAGATATGAAAAAATACCAGTAGTTGTATTTGAAGAGTCCATGGATGCTTCAAAAGAAATAGCTCACACGATTGCTTCCAATATTAGGGAAAAACAAACTCAAGGCAAGAATTGTGTTCTAGGCCTTGCTACAGGCTCATCACCGATCAAAGTTTATGCAGAACTGGTTAGACTGCACAAGGAAGAAGGGCTGAGTTTTCAGAATGTCATCACATTCAACTTAGATGAATATTATCCTATGAAGCCAGATGCACTTCAGAGTTATGTCTTTTTTATGAATCAACACTTATTCGATCATGTGGACATACAGCCAGTAAATGTGCATATCCCAGACGGTACAATTCCTATAGAACAAGTCTATGAATACTGCGAAAAATATGAAGCACTTATAGAAGAGCATGGTGGCTTAGATATCCAGTTACTAGGCATCGGACGGACTGGACACATCGGCTTCAATGAGCCTGGCTCCACTATCAATGGTGCAACTAGAATGGTGACGCTGGACCACCTTACTAAAAAAGATGCGGCTAGTGATTTCTTTGGAGAAGAGCATGTGCCGCGTCACGCGATCACTATGGGAGTAGGCACCATAATGAAAGCTAGGAAAATTTTCCTCATGGCCTGGGGAGAATCAAAATCTCACATAATTCAGCGAACAGTAGAAGGATCACCTTCAGAACAAGTGCCAGCCACTTTCTTACAGAGCCATCCTAATACTGTATTCTATATCGACACAGCGGCTGCAGAAAAGCTCACTCGCTATGCCACTCCATGGAAAGTAGGCAATTGTGACTGGGATAAAGACTTGATAAGAAAAGCTGTCATACACCTTTCTCTATCATGTGACAAACCAATATTAAAACTCACAGAAAATGACTACATAGAAAATGATCTGGCAGATCTGATACATGAGCAGGGTCCAGCCTATGACATCAATATAGATGTATTCAATCAGATGCAGCATACGATTACTGGGTGGCCAGGTGGTAAGCCTAATGCTGACGATAGTCGCAGGCCAGAAAGAGCTGAGCCAGCTAAGAAAAGAGTTATCGTTTTCAGCCCGCACCCAGATGATGATGTTATCTCAATGGGAGGCACGGTCATAAGACTTACAGATCAGGGACATGATATCCACATCGCTTATCAGACTTCGGGCAATATAGCCGTCTTTGATGAAGACGTTATTGATTATGCCGAATTTGTTTGTGACTATCACAATGCTTTCAGCATGGAGCAAGGCAAAGCCAATCAGATGTTTGAGGATATCCTTAATCAACTGAAGAATAAAAAACCTGGGGAAATAGATAGTCCTGAAGTCCGAAAAATAAAGGGCATGATCCGTAGAGTCGAAGCTAGATCAGCCTGCCGGTATATAGGAATTCCAGATAGTAATATTCATCATCTAGATATGCCTTTCTATGAGACGGGCCTCATCAAAAAGAATCCAATAGGTCATGAAGATGTAGGTATAATTAGAGAGTTATTAGAAAAAGTAAAACCACATATCGTCTATGCTGCAGGTGATCTTTCAGATCCTCATGGCACTCATAGAGTCTGTCTAGACGCTATCTTCAAAGCGCTCCAGCAGATTAAGTCTGAGGACTGGGCACAAGACTGTTGGTTATGGCTGTATAGAGGTGCATGGCAAGAATGGGATTTACACGACATAGAAAAAGCAGTTCCACTGAGCCCTGACGAACTCATCAGAAAAAAGAGAGCCATCTTCAAGCATCAGTCACAAAAAGACAGGCCCCTATTTCCTGGAGCAGACAGCAGAGAATTTTGGGAGCGAGCTGAGCAACGAAACAAGCACACTGCGGCACAGTATGACCAGCTAGGCCTTGCTGAATATGAAGCCATGGAAGCCTTCAAGAGATTTGACTATTAGTAGCTGAATTTTTGAAGCTTGCAAGTATGGATATTCACATAGTTCTCTTACAGTGATAATTAATTTAGGCATGACTGCTATATTTCCAAAAGAACATCTAGAAGTCTAAAGCTCTATTTCCTAGGAGATAACAAAATAAGTTAGCAATTAACTTTACTACATCTACTCTGAGGATAACTCTCAGCATAGGATAATAAGATCATGAGAAAGAAACTGCTTTTACAATTTTAGAAATCATAATATTTAGAGTTTTAGAACAATGAGTAGTCAGTATTGAAAACAGTCACCTAAAATTGTACAAAATAAATGAACTAAGCTTTTCCAGTAGGGCCCTAAAACGCCTCTCCAAAAGCAAAATAAAATCCACTGTTGCCTCCCTGACCTATAGCATAATCTAGGCGCAAAGCAGTCCCCTCTTGCTTATCTACTATAATCCTAAGACCACCTCCCACATTATACCTGTAGCCAGACAAAGCAAAATCATCAACAGTAAAAGCCACCCGAGAAAAGCCACCAAAACCAGCAACACCTATCCTCCAAAACACTTTTGCCCGCGCTTCTACCTGAACAGTATGAAAATGCTTATCTCGATACTTTCCGTAAAAGAATCCACGGGTATACCTATCCCCTCCCATCTGTGCCATATCAAAGAACGGTAATTGTCTTCCAAAATTACCTTGATAATAAGAACGAAGAGCCAAAGTAACTTGCTTTTTTACTGTCCAATATTTTCTCAGATCTAGAACATACTTCAGGTAATGGCTGTCAATAAAATTTCTTAAAAAATCAAATTGCACAAAGGCCCCTTTAGTAGGAGTGAGGATATTATCTCTTTTGTCTAGTAAAAAAGTAAGACCTAAACTAAAAACACTTTTGTCTTCAGTGTCCAGAAGATTATGGGTAGGTGAAGACAAATCTTCTTCAAGGGAAAAAATGTCAGTAAAGGAAATGAAACGCAACTGAGGACCAAAGAAGGCATCCTTCCTAATACGCTTGAGCAAATGCATTCCAAGATTCCACCGACGAGAACTATAGGAAATGGGTTGCCAAGCTAAGTTGCCTGTACCATAAAAGAAATCTGGATACTTAGAATAATGTAACAGCCCTTTAGTAAACCATTCCTCATCTCTGAAAAAATAATTCCAGTCTCCTTCTATTATCAATTGCTTATTCCAAGTATAGGAAAACTCCAATGAAGCATTGGATGTACGCGTCTTGTCTTTATAAAAATCCAAAGTCGCTAAGGCCACTGCTCCTATATAAGTTCGTGTTTCTGGTTGATACCCAAAGGTCGGTACTGGAAGTATCTTATAAGGCTTGTACTTTACTGAATCTTGAGCAACCAACCCTTGAAAACTAAACAACAGAATTATAATGACACAACCTACTCTCATTCACTTCTCTTTAAACTAATAACCATTCAACTATCAACTAATTAACTAATTAACTGGAATCTTTACTCTTAAGATAATAATACCACACCACAACCAAACACAACACCATTCCAAAAAACTCTCTTATTAATTCTATATGAGGAGACTCCGCTTGCATACTACCCGTAATAGTCGGCATACCCGCTCTTACCCACTGCATGAGATCTGGCACATATAGTGATGTTTTCAGGAAGAGAGGAATCATAATAAGTCCTAGCACTTTACTATGCAAGCTACCCTTGATATATAATAAAGGGATAGCAGCAACAAATAGATAGAGCAAGATCCACAACCAAGGATCAGGATCATTGTACTGCACGGCTGCAAAGACTAAAAACAAAAATGAGACTATATAATGTTTAATCTTCATCCCCTTCTGATTCTTTCCAATCTAATGTTCTATCCACAGCTTTTTGCCACTGACGATAAAGCTTGTCTTTCTTTGCTTCATCCATTACTGGTTCGAAGGTCCGCTCTACTTTTCTGTTGTTGCTGATGACAGCAGCATCCCACAGCCCTAAAGTCATGCCTGCTAGATACACCGCCCCCAAGGCCGTAGATTCTATCGTCTGTGGTCGTTCTACCTGCGCCTGCAACATGTCCGCCTGAAACTGCATGAGGTAATTATTCTTACAAGCACCACCATCTACCTTAAGTATATCTAGTTCTATTCCGCTGTCCTTAGCCATGGCGTCCAGTACATCTCTAGTCCTGTAAGCGAGTGCATCCAGAGTGGCCTTGGCAAAATGTTCTATGCCAGTCGCACGTGTCAGACCAAAAATGGCTCCCCTACTATCCATGTTCCAGTATGGTGCGCCCAGCCCTGCAAAAGCAGGCACTACGATTACCTCATGTTCATCTCGTACACTTTCTGCCAGCGCTTCTGTCTCAGCAGAATCCTTGATAATACGCAAGCCATCTCGCAGCCATTGCACTGCCGCACCAGCCACAAAGATGCTACCCTCTAAAGCGTACGCCACTTCCCCTTTGTCATTACAGCATAGCGTCGTGAGTAAGCCATTTTCAGAACCTACAAACTTATCACCGACATTCATCAGCATAAAGCAGCCTGTCCCATAAGTATTCTTAGCCATGCCTTTGTCAAAGCAGGCTTGGCCAAAGAGCGCTGCTTGTTGGTCGCCAGCGACACCAGCAATAGGAATATCTATACCCCTATAAATATAGACACCAAAATGGGAAGCAGAGGGTTGTACTCTCGGTAAAACAGATTCTGGTATATCCATTTTAGCCAGGATAGTTTTATCCCATTCTAGTGACTTGATATTGTAGAGTAAGGTTCTGGAAGCATTAGTGTAATCCGTTACATGCTCACGACCTTCTGTCATCTTCCATATCAGCCAAGTATCTATGGTACCAAATAACAAATCCTCTACCTGCTCATCCACCTCATTAAGTATCCATCTGAGTTTTGTTCCAGAAAAATAAGGATCTATAGGCAAGCCAGTGTTAGTATAAACATATTCTTCAAAGCCCTCCCCTTTGAGCTGTTTACAATAAGAAGACGTTCTTTTATCCTGCCATACGATAGCTCTATGTACTGGCAAGCCTGTATGCTTATTCCAGACTACTGTGGTCTCTCTCTGATTAGTTATTCCTATTCCAGCAATTTGTGACACCTCAGCGACGTGCTTCTCTATCAGCTGGTCCAATACCGCCATTTGCTTTTCCCAAATCTCCACAGCATCATGCTCTACCCAGTCAGACTTAGGAAAGTGCTGAGTGAATTCAGCCTGCTCTATGGCTAGGATATGCCCTTTAGCATCTACTAGCACGGCTCGGCAGCTAGAGGTACCTTCGTCCAGAGAAATTATATAGGGGCCTTGCATTCTGTTTGCTGATTTAATGAAGAGCCTAAGATAAGCTTACTCTGAATAATCCCACCTACGTACTAATTTAAAATCAAGTGTAGTACTTTATGATGCACAACTAAGATTTAAGAGTTGCACCATGGAATAACATGGAGCTGGGCTACTGACTAGCCGCTTTGCTAGATCAGGACAATGATGCATGCTCTCATGATAATATACTAAAGGTTTATATGGACTTATAGAACACTACCTGTACTCAATTAGATGCCTTTATCATTTGCTGTGGTTGCGTCGAATCCTTTCCCGCAATTTCTGAAATTTCAGTGGAGCTAGATTCTTTAGTACAAAAGGTAAGACGAGTTTTGGATTTAAGATCACCTCTGAATGAAGGAGATCAGTTAATTTTCGATGGCATACATGTCTAGAAGCATACTCACTACTTTTCAATCAGAAAAATTCCTAGCTTGCCACCACACCGGCAACAAACAAAATACAGCAGCACAGCGCAGTCCAAAATAGAGATGAGGCAACAGCATTAAGAACATATCCATAAGCAAACCTTTGGATGTGGAGCGGCTTGCTAGATCTACAACATTTTTGGGTATACCAAAGTAGAGAAATTCGTATCCTACAATAAAAACATAGAACAGGATAATGCCTAGATTAATTTTAGAAGATCGCCAGTCATAGATCATTACTGCAATAAACACCAGGATAGAACTACCCAAACTGAAAAAGGTATATGGATTGGCAATTATATAATCCCACCCTCTTGTTGCGAGAACTAAAAACAACAGAAGATTGATGACGATTACCGCTTTAGCATAATTACGTACCAGATCAAACTTGTACTCTGTTATAAAGCTGGATTGCGTCATAAGCTGCTATTTAGTACATAACCATTAGAGCCATAAAGGAGTTCCTAATACAAAAGTTACTAGATTAAACTTCTTTATAGGGCGACAATTGACAATGTATTATCTACTAGCTAGATCCTACCCCAATACACTAATCCTAATCTTCTTCTTTTTCAACTTGCAATTATTAAGTAACTCTATCAACTGATCTGCCCTAGCGGGCGGCACAGCGACGAAGGCACAGGTCGGCTGCAGCTCTATAAGGCCGAGCTCATCATTTTGTAATTGTCCTTGCTTAAAGAACAAGCCTGCAATATCCCCCTTCGAAATCTTATCCTTTTTACCACCCGTCAGGTAAAGCGTCACCCACTCTTTTGTCATCCTATCCTTACTAGGCTCTAGCGCTATCGCTCGGGCATCTTTGATAAATACTGGTAACGCTTCTTCTTTCCATTTTAGAATATAAGCAGTGCCATTGCTTTGCATCCTGCCTGTCCTGCCATTTCTATGAACAAATTCATCAGCCCGCATAGGCAGTTGATAATGGATAATAAAATCGAGCTCTGGAATATCTATGCCTCTAGCTGCTAGATCTGTTGCGATCAGCAAGCGATGCGTACCATTTCTAAACTTAATCAGTGCCCGCTCTCTATCTCTTTGCTCTAGGCCTCCGTGAAAAGCTACATGATCTATTTGATGGTCCTCAAGAAAATCACAGACCTCTTGAATACTTGCTTTGAAATTACAGAAGACTATACCATTCTTCTTGCCTAGATGTAAGAGTAGCTCCAGGAGACTATTCAACTTGTTTTCTTGCGGGGAGACGATGAGTTTGTATTCTATGGCAGGCTGAGCCTTGGTGAGATAGTTGAGTCGCGTAGGCTGGGTCATGCCCAAGAAGGATGGAACTTTTAGTTTCTGTGTGGCGGAAGTAAGCACCTTTCTTTCTAGTGCTGTTAGCTCAGAGACTATTTCTTCCATTTCTTCTCTGAAACCTATTTCCAGAGATTTATCAAATTCATCCAGCACTAAACTCTTAATGTAATTTGTCTCTATAACATCTCTCCGAATATGATCTGCCACCCTACCAGCGGTACCAACTAAGATAGTGGGTGGATGCTTGAGCTCCATCCTATCTTTAGATCCTGACCTGCCTCCATAGACAACGAGGGCCTTAAAACCACTTCCCATCTCACTGATGACTTGCTGGATTTGGATAGCTAATTCTCTAGATGGTACCACAATAAGTAACTGTATTTCTTTGAGAGCAGGGTCTAATAATTTTATCAAGGGTAACAGAAAGGCAAGCGTCTTACCCGTGCCTGTGGGAGAGAGTAAGATGACTTCTGGTTCCTTGCTTATGGCTTCATGCGCTTTGAGCTGCATCGGATTCAGCGCCTCTATACCTAGCTTCTTCAGTATCGCCTCTTCATCCTTATAATTCGTTGTCATGCGGTGAAGGTAGGCATTAGCTCTTTCCTTATTCATATTAGCTTAGACGAAAACTTATCATAAGTCAAGGTTCTTCTAAAAGATTTCTCCGTTATTTACCTATACAATCAAATACATAGAAGACATGGCAGACCAACAGGTAGAACAAACAACTATGCAGACCATCCTATTTGCACTGGAAAACTGCGCCTGCTATTATTGTTTCCAGGGAATGCTTCACTACCAAGAGATGGCCAAAGAAAAAGGCAGTCATGAAGCTATATTAGAGTCTTTTCTCAGTACTACCCTATTCATTATCGGATGTGTTTTTCTGTTAGACCTACTGATTAGAATTGTTTCCGGTATTAGAAAAAGGAGATGCAGGAAAGTCTTCATGTAATTTCTAATATCTCCTTTGTTTTTCATTGCTATTCATTTTGCATTCTTTCAACTATTCAAACAAAGTCAATTAATGGAAAACAACTTTTCTAAAGTCAAAGAACATTATACTAAGAAGCTAACGCTGCGCTTATAGAATACACAAACAAGAAAGAGATGGGCCCTTTAATAAAACTAATGAGCTATATTTAGTGGATACTAAATCAAATATTTAAATGAAATTGTTAAAGGTCTTTATTGTCTTTTTTAGTTTGGTTGTCTTATTATCAAGCATGAGGTTATCGCATAATAGACCATCCACCAATGGATTAGAACTTGTTTCCGCTAACTTCTCAAATGAAATATTTAGAGAGATAAATGAATCTGGTCAAAATTCGAAAGTACAGTGCAAAGAAGACACAGACAGCCAATTCTTTGAAATAATTGTGGACTCACTGATAGTGAATGGCAATCCTATCACTTTAGAAGAATTAAAAGAAGATGGGTTAAATGAATTAGTTGCGAATTTTAAAAGAGAAGAATACAATTCCATTTCTCGATTAAGTGCATACGATAGAGAACATATTTTCAGGAAGAAATTCTTTAACAGCAATATTTATGTAGAATATGAACTAAGTGATATTCAAATAAACACCTTAGTCAAAGGAATAGAATTAATAAAGAAATTGAATCCAACAAGTTCAGGTGGTCCACCTCCTCCTCCAGCTTCGAATTCACTAAGCATTGAAATGAAAGTTCAAGAATTAATATTTGATTCTCGTAAAAAAGTTGTCGACCTAAATACTAACTTGTCTTATAGATGCAATGAAAAAAATGGCTGCAGATCACGAAAAGAAACTACCCAACATATTCATGAATTTTACAAAACAGGTAATACAAAAATTGTTGACGGAAAGCTAAGTGAAGAATATAAGGTGGAAAGTTATCATGGCAAAACAGAGTACTTTTATGTGATCGAAGGATTGCCATATATAAAATATCCAGACCTAAAATACAAATTCGACGGTTTTAATATTAAGTATTCAAAAATATATGCAGGTGATACTTTAGAGATAACACATAGAATTACACCTGTCCAATGTCCCAATATCTACTTGGAATATTTCAAAAGATTTAGCGAATTATCCCAATTCAACTTTGAATGCAAATAAGTGCTTTATTAGGTCATAAGCCTAAGATTTAGAACAGGTATTGAGTTATTGTAGAAAGCATAACTATGCATGATAACACCTAAAAAGAAACACGATATGTGGATAACAATTATTATACAGAGAAGCATTAATATCCTAAGTCCTACTCTTTGACTGATTTCAATAAACTGAAGTTAGCATTCATGAAGCGTAACTCAATATTTATATTTATTACAATTTGTTTTTTACTAGTCTTCGGATTTTGCACTTGCAAAAATCAAAGTCCTACATTAAGTCCTTCCACCATCCCGCTAAGTGGAAAGGAAAATCCTGTAATGCACTTGTAGACAAAGCTATAGAAGGGGAATACCTATTGGTCTTTTTGTTTCATGGTGTAGGGGGAGAGCATGATCTCAATGTGGACGAAGATGCCCATGATGAACTCATAGCTCATATTCACAAGAACAAGAAAAACATTTGGGTAAGCCCGCTAGTAGAAGTGATGAGCTATCTAGAATGAGAAGTGCTTTAGGTGTTGAAAATACAATTTACTTCAACACTGTAGCGTCCTCCAACAATTCTCTACTCTTAGCTAGATAACTTCTACTCTCCTCTTTAGACCATTCATAGTGGTCAGCAAAAGTGGTGACTATTAGCTCCATTGTATCCTTTAGTGAAAGGGAATCAAAATATAGTCGGCCTGAACGTCTAATGAAATAATCCTCAGGCCTATAGGCACTTTCATATTTGATACAGTAATCTATTTCGGCTTTGAGCAAGGCCTGCTCAATGGGCAAGTCATAAGTAAGCGCTAGCTCGATAATCATAGAAGCAGGTCTACCATAAGTAGTCACTAAATACCAAGCAGCGTATTGGCTCAGCTTTCTATCTGCATATTTTTCTTCTATTTCTTTTCTATATCTTCTGTAAGAAGCATAAGTCGAGAAGGAAGCTTGTTGGATATTATAATCTTCGGTTCCACATTCTTTCTGAGGGAAAGAAGGATGCTTCTTGAGCAGCAAATCCACGATTCGCTTAGCCATCTTTCTAAAACCCGTCAGCTTACCACCAGCAATAGAGATGAGCTGTGTATCAGAAATAAATATCTCATCTTTTCTAGATAGCTCCGAAGGGGACTTTCCATCTTCATGTATGAGAGGTCGTAACCCCGCCCAGCTAGACTCTACATCTCCCAAGGTCAGGTCAGGCATTTCGAACATATGATTCACAGCCCGGATAATGTATTCTGCGTCTGCACGCGTGCACAGCACCCTATCTAGATCTTCGTTATACTCCGTATCTGAAGTCCCTATGTAGGTCACCTTACCTCTTGGTATTGCAAACAACATACGACCATCAAAAGCATCAAAATAGACCGCACTGCTGACAGGTAATTTTGCTCTCGGCACTACGATATGGACGCCTTTAGTCAGTCTAAGGCTTTTGCCCTGCTTCGACTTATTCTTCTCTCTCAATGCATCTACCCACGGCCCTGCAGCAGATACCACTTGGGCCGCCCGAAAATCTAACTCCTGATCCTGGATGAGATCTTTACAGCGGACTCCTGCTACTCTATTGTCCTCGTACATAAATTCTTCTACCTGCATATAATTGAAAATCTCAGCTCCTTCGCGCTGAGCAGCCTTCATTAGTTCTATGGTAAGTCGCGCATCATCTGTTCTGTACTCAGAATAAGCGATACCAGATTTGAGCAGTGAAGGATTGAGGATAGGTTCCTTTTCCAGTACATCAGTTTTCGACAGCACCTGCTTTCTATCCTTTCCTTTCACAGAGGCCAGCATATCATATACAGAGATAGCTAGTGAGGCAGAAAACTTACCGAAGGTGCCCTTCTTTACTATGGGCAAGAGCATCTGCTCTGGATGAACAAGATGTGGAATATTGTTATGTGCTACTGCTCTCTCTAGCCCACTTTCTCTCACCAGTCCCAGCTCAAACTGCTTAAGATATCGCAGTCCACCATGTATAAGCTTAGTGGATTTACTACTCGTGCCAGAGGCAAAATCTCCTTTTTCTACCAGCAGCGTCTTTATACCACGCAAGGTAGCATCCAGCGCTATGCCTGCTCCAGTAATTCCACCTCCTATGATTATTAACTGATACTCAGTCTGCTGAGACTGCTTTACTTTCTCTCTCCTATTCAGATTAGTGAGAGGTCTATCATTTTTTATGCTCATTATAGCGCAAAGATACTGTATCATAAGGTTCTATGTTCATCTCGGATAGCAGGATGAAAACCAAGGAATAACTTGTGCGAGAGGGAATAAATATTACCTTCATTATTGATTATATTCGGACTAGAGCATAAGAATAAATACAACCACTATCTTGAATCATACCGCCATTCTCAAAGAATTAAAGGCCAAGAAATATGCACCTGTATACTTTCTACAGTCAGAAGAGCCCTACTACATTGATCAAATTGTCAATTACATTGAAAACGAGGTCTTAGACGAGGGAGAAAAATCCTTCAACCAAGTGGTGCTGTATGGAAAAGAAACGGACTTCAAGCAGATTATAGATCAAGCCATGCAATTCCCAATGATGGCCAGCCACCGAGTCGTTATTGTAAAAGAAGCCCAAGAGCTGAGTACTATTACAGAACTAGCAGGATACATCAGCAAGCCTTCTGATCAGACCATCTTAGTACTAGCACACAAGCACAAGAAACTAGACAAGAGAAAAAAGGCGATCTGGAAAGCACTGAATGAATCAGCTGTCATCTTAGAAACGAAAAAGATCTACGACAATCAAGTGCCTGCTCTGATTACCAAGATGGCATCTGAAAAGAAACTCCAGATCAGTAGTCAAGTGGCTGCTGTTATAGCAGAAAATCTAGGAGCCAGCCTATCCAAAATAGATAATGAAATATCTAAGTTGGCCCTCAATCTAGAACCCGGAACAGAAATAACAGCAGAGCATGTAGAAACATACATCGGAATAAGTAAGGATCATAATATTTTCGAATTACAAAAAGCGATAGGCATGAGAGACAAGACTAAAGCCTATCGTATCATACAGTACTTTGATAGGAACAAGAAAGCACATCCTATTCAGGCACATGTGGGTGCGCTGTATAATTACTTTTCCAAATTATTTGTTGCCAAGAAATACCAGACAGCTGACAACAGAACTTTTGCTTCCAAGGTGAAAGTCAGTCCTTTCTTTGCAGATGAATACAAGAGAGCTGCTAAAAATTACGATCTAGCCCAACTCAAAAATGCTTTCTCACTTGTACACGAACTGGATAAGAAAAGCAAAGGAGTGGGTAGCCGTTCTGGCAGCGACTTAGGCTTATACCAAGAGTTTCTATTTCGACTATTCAATTAAACAAAACCTCTCCCCTAATAATTTCTGTTGCTAAAAATCAAAGATCTCTTATGCTATCTCTCCTGATATGCACAGCAAGTTTGCTCTTTTTCAATATCCAAGACTATCTGAATGGCAATGAAAAATTACCTATGACAATCATCACTCTTTGCTCCGTAGGAGCACTTCTTTCCATGATACCCAGCTATAGAAAGTTCAGAGCAGAACTAAAGAGTAGAAGCTAAAAACTCAATCAAAAGAAGGTCAAATAATAGTCCTATAGTCTACTAAAGCTCTAAATGATTGGAAAAAGAGCAATTATTGGCTTAAACTTGCGTTCTAATCCGATATATCCCTTATCCATTTCATTAAATTATCTAGGTTTATTAACCGTTATGCGCTAATTTTCAATGCATAACATATAAGAAATTTATTTAATATCTTTACAAGATGAGATCTACTAGCTTAATCAAATCACTAGCTTTCGCAGCAATTTTCGCATTTACATTGACTTCTGACAGCAATAAGGCACTGGCACAAGCCGATGTCAAATTTGTCAATGAGTTCCTTAATATAGGAGTCGGCGCACAATCACATGGAATGTTTGGTAGTGTAGCTGCATCAGTAGATGACATCTCTTCAGCTTACTGGAATCCAGCGGGCTTGGCAAGGATAGAGGCACCAGCACAGATAGCAGCGATGCATGCTTCATGGTTTGGTGGCATAGCTAACTATGATTACCTAGCGGGTGGCAAAAGATTCAATTCTAGAAAAAACAGTTACGGTGCAGCATCCCTCATCAGAATGGGAGTAGATGACATACCCAATACTCTAAATCTTATAGGCCCAGATGGTTCTGTCAACTATGATAATGTTGAAACTTTTTCAGCAGCAGATTATGCTTTTCTTGTTTCATATGGTCAGGACCTAGGAAGGGATGGTATATCAGTAGGTGGTAGTGCAAAAGTGATCTATAGAAGCTTAGGTTCTTTTAGCTCAGCTTTCGGTTTTGGCATCGACTTAGGAGTTCAGTACCATGGTGATAACTTGAGATTGGGCTTGATGGCTAGAGATATCACTACTACGGTAAACAGTTGGAGCTTCAGCTTTACACCAGAAGAACAAGAAATCCTTCAGCGTACAGGTAATGACATTCCTATCTCTAGTACAGAAGTGGCTTTGCCCAAATTAGTTCTAGCAGCAGGATATGAAATCTCTAATGGTGGACCTATGAGCTACCTTGTAGAAACTAATGTCAGATTTTCTTCCGATGGAACTAAGTCAGGCGTTTTCAGCGGCGCTAATTTAGGTATAGACCCCACCCTCGGTTTAGAAGTAGATTATAATAAAGTGGTAGCCTTCAGACTAGGTTTCGGTAATTTCCAGAACATTGTAAATGAGACTGCTCAGTCTGGCTTCGAATTCCAACCTAATGTAGGTATAGGAATCAATCTTGGAAATGTTAAGGTTGATTATGCACTGACTAATATCGGTAGCGTTTCTGGAGTCTTAGTATCACATATCTTTTCTCTAAGACTAGATCTATACTCTGATAGATTATAAGACAAATCTGAATACTATGCGAAATCAGGTGGGATGGCATTCTTGAAATGTCCATTCATCTGTACACGGGCTTTGAGAGCCATCATCTCTTTGACTTTTGGTAGGAACTGTTCTAGATGTTTCTGAATAAAAGACATTCTGGCTGCCTCGCTAGTTGTCTTAAGTAGTGCCATCTCTTGATCAAAGCTCAGCCCTAACTTATGTGCTATCTCATAAATGCTAAACTCCACATCCCATTCTGGTACAGGCTGATCTAAATCCATGATACCGTACAACTCTTCCACCATAGTCATTACCTGCTGAAACTGAAGTATATTGGACTTTTCAGACTCTTGGGGAATAAATTCTACTTCACCTCCAGGGTATAACTTCCCACTCACCTTGGAATAAAACTCATGTATCTTAAAGGTTCTTATACCCTTGGTTTTTATATCCATCTTTCCATCATCGTAGACCTTAGATATTTCTACAAGTTCCATTTCTGTACCTATTTCCAAGGGCTGATTCGTCTGAAATGGAGGGATGCCAAAAGTCTTCTCCTTTTCAAAACATTCCGTAATAAGTTCCCTGTAGCGCGGCTCAAAGATGTGGAGGTTAAGCTTTTCTTTGGGAAAAGCAATAAGACTGAGTGGAAAAAGAGGAAGCAATTCCATGCCTCTAATTCTGTATTAAAAAAGGAAGCCTAGCCAGTGGCTCTTTATAGCGCAATATTTGTCTGAACTCTTGGAAAGTCGAGTAGATTTTCTTCTCTTGTTGACTCAGTTGCTTACCCATGAGAGCATTGTTCTGCTTATTGATTTCATTCATAATATCCTCCCAGAATTCCTTTTTGATTACAGGATATTCCACAAGCTTATATTCATCTACACCAGCTGATTCCGCAGCAAGTTCTATCGCTCTATCTAAGCCTCCTAGCTCATCTACCAGCCCCTTCTCCAATGCTCGCTGACCAGTCCATACGCGTCCTTGGGCTACTTTATCTACATCTTCGACAGAGGCCTTTCTTCCTTCCGCTACCCTACTTAGAAAAGTCTGGTACATATTATCAGTAAAGCCTTGCAGCGCTGCCGACTCTTCATTTCCAATATCATAGAAAGGGGACATCACTATTGCATGGGGACTAGTCTTCACCGTGTCAAAGGTGATACCCAACTTATCCTCCATCAGCTCAGTAAAGTTAGGCATCATAGAAAAGACACCTATAGAACCTGTTAAAGTCTTGGGGTGAGAAACTATAGTATCAGCATTGGCTGCAATATAATAGCCACCAGATGCGGCATAGTCCCCAAAAGAAGCAATAAGGGGAATGCCTTGAGCTTGCAGCTCTTTCAGCTCTTTCCATATTACATCAGACGTAAAGGCACTGCCACCTGGACTATTGACTCTTAGTACGATAGCCTTGATTTTTTTATCTCTTCTGATCTTATCGAATACTTTATGATAGGTCTTTTCATTGATATTACCTCTCTGGTCATTGTTGTAGACCACCTCACCCTCAGCATAGATAACTGCTATCTTATTTTTAGAGATACCTGACCTGAGCGAAGTGTTAGAAGCATACTCCTCTATATCGACATAAGTTATACGGCCACCTTCTTTAAGTCCTAACTTCTTTCTAAGGTGATCTTCTACTTCGTACCAGTGCCATAGTCCATCTACTAAGTCTTTCTCCAGGGCATCCTGCGTATTATCAAAATCTAACTCATTGATCAGACTTCTAATCTGAACTTTCGAAATTTGTCTAGATTCAGCAACCTCCTCTAAGTAGAGTTCAAAATTATCACTTAGATATTCTCTAGTCTGTTGCTTATTCTGCTCACTCATGTCAGTTCTTCTGAATGGCTCCGTAGCACTTTTAAACTGTCCAGCATAGAATACATTCATATCTACACCTAGCTTATCCATCGCTCCTTTGAAAAAAGGTATCATTGCTGCATTGCCATTTACATCCAGCATTCCCATAGGATTAGTGAATATGGAATCCGCAGATGATGCGAGCAAATAAGAAGTATTGTCAAAGTAATCACCATAAGCGTACACAAACTTATCTGTAGAATCTCTGAACTCCTTTAAGGCCTCTCTTATGGTAGAAGCCTTGACGGTACCCAAAGCCACGCTACCAGTCGTTTTGTATACTATGCCCGAAATACTGTTATCAGTTCTAGCTTTCTTAATCAAGCGAACGATATCATGAAGGCCTGTAGAAGGCATAGTCTCTAAGGAAAATCCTTGAGTAGGTACATTTCCAGACCTCTCAGGTATAGGCTGGTCAAATTCTAAAAGCAAGACAGAACCTTTACTAAGACCAGTATTCCCAGCTGACATTATAGTGCCGACTAGCGCAAAAAGTCCCACAATTACTAGAATGGCTAACAAAGAACCCAGACAAGAAGCCAGTATGAATTTGAAAAATTGTCTCATGTACGCTATTTAATCTATTCTTTTTAAGAAATATCTTCGTTTCTACGTGTCTAAAGCTACATATATCACGTCTAATTAGCGGTAGTTATTCTATTAATTGCATCTGAAAGAAGACCTACGACCATTGATAATACACATTGCAATAATGTAAATGTATAAATAATTGATAATTAGGACTTATCATTTTTATTTTCTTATGCACAACCACCTAATGGGTCAGTCTTCAAGAATTGATTGCTGCTCAAAAAGTTGTTATTTTACAGTATGAAATTCAAGGGTCTAAGTTTCATCGTTCTCATCTTCTTATGCCATCTAGGCTATGGTCAAATGACCCTGCATCCTAGCAGCACAGAACCCCTTACCCCAGATAATCTGATACAAAATGTATTTATCGGAAACGGAATAGAAATTATCTCTTCTTCATATACAGGATTATCAGGATCTGTGGGCCTTTTTGACAATGCGATCAATGAAGTAGGCATCGAAAAGGGCATCGTCCTTTCCACAGGTTTTGCAGCCAATGTCATAAAAGAAAATTCAGCTGAGGATCCTATCTCTTCTAACACCAGTGGCACTAATTACGTCGACAGGGACCTAGAAGAACTAGCACAAGTAGAAGTGGTAGACCTTGCAAAATTTGAAATCACCTTTGTACCCTCTTCTGATGTATTGAGATTCCGATATGTCTTTGCCTCTGAAGAATATCCAGACTTTGTCTGTGCAGACAAAAATGATGTCTTTGGTTTTTTCATAACTGGAGACAAACCAGGAGGAGGAAGATACGAAGCACATAACATGGCCGTCATCCCTGATCCCTCTGACCCTACTATGAATACCTTCTTAGACCTTCCAGTAACCATTAATTCTGTAAATGGAGGTGGACCAGGAATTTTCAGTAATGGAGGTTGTGAAGGCAGTTTAGAATCGCTAGACTATTCTAATTATTACAATGAAGTCCCGGTAGGCTCTGCTCCAGCTTTTAATGCTTATCTCGATGTCTTTATAGCTCAGGCTGAAGTAATTCCATGTGAGACTTACACGATAAAAATTGTTATTGGTGATGGTAATGACCAAAACGAAGATTCAGCAGTCTTCTTAGAAGAACGAAGCTTCTCTACAGGAACCTTATCTATCGACATTAATAACCCAGGTGTAGATGGTGGTCTGTCAGAAGGTTGTGCTCCAGGAAGTTTGAGAATTATGCTCCCTGAACCGACACTTACAGACTTCCCTCTTGAGATAAAAGCGCTTAGCGGACCTGGTCTGATAGATGCTGCTATTCCAGGAGTAGATTTTATGGACCTGCCTACTAACAATTTCATACCTGCAGGTTCTTCTTATTTGGATTTGGACTTAATGCCTGTAGATGATAATCTGGATGAAGGCACAGAATACCTTTTTATAAGCATCAGGAAAAGTATCTGCACAGTAGATACCCTTATACTGCCTCTTTACAACAACAACCTAGAGTCAGTGAGCCTAAGTGATACTGTCTACACCTGTGATGGGGAAATCTTTGAATTAGAAGCAGATCTTGGAGACAATATAAATCCTGCAAGCATACTGACCTTTGAAAATGATGCACCAGTAGATATTATTACTGATGAGAGGCATGCTGAATCTACTATAAAAGTATTTGGCCTAAAAGACATAGCGCTTAATCCCAAATTAATTGCGGAGATCTGTATCGACAGCCTCGTCCATCCTAGACTGAATGATCTTGATATCTACTTAAGAGCACCATCAGGTCAAGTATTGGAACTGAGTACAGATAATGGATATAGAGTAGACAATGACAACCAACAAGATGCTTATGTCAGCACTTGTTTTCATATAGATGCAAGTACTACTATCAGCTTAGGAGAATCATCAGAAGGCAGTATGGATCTTTCTAATCCTACTTACACAGGTGACTATCTTCCAGAAGGAGATTTTGAAAGTTGGTTATCGCCGATCACCTCTACCTTGAATGGAGATTACAGTTTGTTTGTGATAGATGACAAGCAACAGTATGAAGGCAAGCTATATTCTTGGCATATTTCCTTCAGTGCTAAATACGAGGTAGATTACCACTGGACACCATCAGATAATTTGACCTGTGGAGATTGTGAGATCGCAGAAGGTGTAGGAGGCAGTTCTCAGTACTACTATATGGAACTTATAGATAGTTACGGGTGCACTGTTTCAGATTCAGTATGGGTAGAAGTTTCTGATCAGTCAGAGACTCCGACTGCTAGTTGTGAAAATCTAAATAATGGAGGTATAAGAATTACTTGGTCAGAAAGTGCTAACAGCCAATTCTATGAATACGAAATAAATAATTCTGGCGAATGGTTAAATACTAAAGGGCTTGGTTCTTTTAATTATTCAGTCTTTATGGTAGATGTCTTAGACGAAACCACAGTCGAGATTTATGGACTCCTAGATGAAGAAACTGTCACTGTCGCTGTAAGAGGCAACAATGAAGCAGATTGTTTTAGCATGAGTAGTAATAGTTCTTGTACGTCAGCAAAGTGCAGTGGCACCTTACCACAACTAGATAGTCTTGTTATTCAGCAACCTATCTGTGAGTCTGAAAAAAGAGTCCCTGTCAAAGTGTATGCAACCAGTGATAATGGCCCACTTACTTACAGAGTTTTTGTAGGAACGGCCTCAGCCAGCAATGAAGATGGTGACTTTAGTTCTATACCTGTAGGTACTTGGCCACTAAGAATAATAGATACAAATGGTTGTGCCATAGAAGTGGAAATCAAAATCAATGAAGCACCTCGCTTAGAGTTGCTTCCTACCTATACAGATGTCACATGTAGCAATGATACGGACGCTACGATTTCTATTGAGGTTGATGGAATAGCTCCTCCTTTTACATATGAGTGGAACACTGGAGCAACGAGTTCTAGCCTTTCTGATTTACCCGCAGATTTTTATTCTGTAACGGTTACTGATAATAATAGCTGTACTTCTACCATGGATTTTGACCTAATAAATCCAGGCCCGCTCTCTGCCACTTACATCCAATCAGACAATCTAAATTGTAATGCTTCTAATGACGTCTCAGCTACTTTAAATATTGTAGGAGGAGTAGAGCCTTACGAGGTAACTTGGAATGGTGTGACTATTGCAGATACAATTGACCAACTCGCTCCTGGAACTATCACCTACCTAGTGACTGATGCAAATGGTTGTACTGTAAGAGAAGATCTAGTAGTAAGTGAAGATGAAAAATTGTCTTATACTTTTTCCGACATAGAAGCACTGAGTTGTGCAGAGATGGATAATCCTGATGGCTCTGCACTTGTTTCCGTTATTTATGGCACAGCCCCTTTTACTTATGAATGGAGTTCTGGTGAGGGTACTGCTCTTGCTGTACGCTTAGACGGAGGAGAAAATTCTGTAACGATTACAGATATGAATGGCTGTACTACTGTAGCCACTATAGATATTCCTACTCCTGAACCATTTGTGGTGGTACCCGCAATAAAGCAGCCTTCGTGCTATATGGAAAACGATGGAGCTATCACACTTACAGCTTCAGGAGGTGTGGGACAAATAAGCTTTAGCTGGGAAGATGGCACACAAGGAAATGAAATAAGCAGCTTGCCTGCTGGAATATATTCTGTAGAGCTACAAGATGACAATTGTACTAAGTCTTATGATTTTGAGATTCCAGAAACAGTTGAGCTAAGTATTACAGAGCAGATAACTAAGGTCAAATGTGATGATGCCTTCAGTGGAATAATAAATATCACTCCTACTGGTGGTTCTGGTGATTACAATTACACTTGGACAGGCCCTAACGGATTCAGTTCTAATGAACAAAATATAACTGGGCTGGAGATAGGTATCTACAGATTAGTCTTAAGTGATAGAAATAATCCTGCCTGTACTTCATCCCCTATTGAAATAGACTTACTGGTAGCTAGTGAGTTGGGTGCAATAATTCAGACTCTCCAAGAGATAAAATGTAATGGCGATGCGACAGCTATTCTGAATGCAATTCCATCTGGAGGACAAGGGCCCTACACTTACGAATGGAGCGACAGCAATACAAGTACTAACGAAATAGAAAACCTAACAGCTGGCACTTACCAAGTAACCATCACTGACTCTAACGATTGTTCATCATCGGCTGCCAAAATTGTAGAAGAGCCAGAATTGTTACAGGTAGCTTATAACAAAGAGGATGTTACTTGTTATGGAGAATCAGATGCAAGCCTATCAGCCATTGCCGAAGGTGGTATCGGTCCATACACCTATGAATGGAGCAATGGCTCTCAAGATGCAAATACAGCGCAACTCGCTGCAGGGCAATACGAACTCACTGTGACTGACCAGAATTTTTGTACAGCTATTATCTCTGAAATCATTTCTGAGCCGTTACAAGCTATAGAGTTAAGCGCTGAAGTAAAAGAGGTGAGTTGTGCTGGAGGTTCTAATGGCAGCTTGATTATGAGTGCAGAATTCGGTAAAAGACCATATATGTACAGGTTAGAAACTACCCAATTTACTTCAGATAGTAGCTTCACCATGCTTTCTGCTGGTACCTATATAGTGGAAGTTATGGATGCAAATCTGTGCATGAGCTCCATTGAGATAGAGTTACCAGAAGCTTATCCTATAGAAGTAAACTTCATGAATGAGATGAATGTAAGCTATGGAGCGGACCTACAATTAGATGTAGAAATATCTAATACGCAGGGCAACAAAGTCTTTGAATGGGATGCACCTAATCTTGAAGATTTCAGCTGTGTTTCTTGTCCTAATCCAATTATAACAAACGTGACGTCATCATTTTCTGGACTCCTCATGATCATAGACTCAGAAGGTTGTGAGATTGAAAAATTCTATAATATCAATGTATTAGAAGATGAAAGCATAGATGTCCCTACTGGCTTTTCCCCTAATGGTGATAATGTAAATGATGTGCTTATTGTACACGGCAATCCATCACTTACTATCAGCAAATTTGAGGTATACACAAGATGGGGCGAGATGGTCTATAAGGCTGTAGATTTTCACCCAGGAGATATTTCGAAAGGATGGAATGGAATGTACAAGGGAAGCTTACTCGCTCAGGATTCTTATATCTGGACCCTAGAATGCGAGATGCAAAGTGGTAGGCTAGAAGTACTAAAGGGACAGACCACTCTTATCAAATAAACAAACAGACGTAACGGTATTATCCTGATAACGACAAACTAAGAAGAGCTATCTATTTTAGATTATACATACTTGCACTTATACTCCTTACACAGCTCAGCCTACGTGGACAAGATCCTTATTTCGGTTATATAGACTCTGAAACCTTATACTTTAGCCCAGCGAATGTTGCCTTTCCTTTTGAGTCGGATATAAGAGGAAAGGCTGCTATCAAGTATAGAGACCAATGGAATAAAGTTTCTAGCCCAGCGTTCAGGACAATATACTTAGAAGGACAATATAGAATCTATGGTTCTTATCTAGATAGTTGGCATCTAGGACTGACAGCTATAAGCGATAGATCTAACTCTGGAATACTAAAGCAAAATGGCGTCAATCTTCAGACCGCTTATACAAGAAAACTCTTTGCGGGAAGAACAAAGTATCAAGCGATAACCTTAGGTGCCGATATTGGTACAACTAGAACAAATTCTAATACTGATGACTTATGGTTCAGCAGACAATATGACCAATCAAGATTTGAAATAAATCCCACTCTTTCAAATGGCGAACCTAACCTTCTAGCTAATACTAGTCACTACTCTCTCAATCTAGGGACCAAGTGGCAATACTATCTACAGAACAAAATGGATGTCACCGTAGGCCTAGCTGCTCATCATCTCAATAGTCCTAAGGTAGGACAAATAACGAATGCCTACCCTCTTTCCCAGCGCTACCTATTATTTGTCTCAGCTGAGAAAAACATCAATCGACAACTAAAGCACAAGCTTGCATTGAGTATAATCAGCCAGCGTCCATCACAACAGATAGTCCCCAGTTATAGTATGACCTTTGACTTTCCAGAAAATGATGATGTGGCAGTGTCTGCCAGCTTAGCAACACGAATATCTAGAAACGTACAAGGCTATCTTAATGATGCTGTTCTTATTTCGGTAGGAATAAATTCTAGAACATGGCATGGATGTTTTTCTTATGAAATAAATACGTCAGGACTGAGTTTTATCACTAGAGGGAATGGTGCTATGGAACTAACTCTAGGCTATTATATTCTGGAGGACAATTAATGCTTAGTTAGGTATTGTTATATTGTGACCACTATGTTGCAGCAAGAAAATTAGAAGTGCCAGTGCTCCATGTATAATCCTATCTACATATTAATTGCCAGCCTTAGAGCTCTGATTTTAATTATCAGCCTCCTCTTTATTATACCTGTCTATATCATCAGTACTAAGCTTGGATTTGAGAATACGCCTAAGAGGGCATTTAGGATAAGACGGGCATGGGTGAGTTTTGCTAGGCTGGTGCTAGGCATAAAGTGTGAGGTAAGAGGCACAGCTTCTGATAGCACTGCCTTATATGTCTGTAATCATCGTAGCTTTTCTGACCCACTTGTTTTAGCAGGATATGTGGATGCACATGTTATCGCCAAAGCAGAGGTCAGCAACCTGCCCTTGATAGGAACAGGTGCAGAGATGACTGGCGTCATCTACGTAAAAAGAGACAGCCAAAATAGCCGTTCAGCAGTCAGGGAAAGAATGGTAGAGGTTTTGCTGGAGGGAAAAAATGTTATAGTCTACCCAGAAGGCACCACCAATGGCAATCTTCAAGTCAAGCCCTTTAAGAAAGGCACTTTTATAGAAGCTGCTAAGAACAACATACCAGTCGTACCGGTTGTGCTGGAATACAAACGGAAAAAAGATCTTTGGTTTAACAAAGGCATGTTCACCCATCACTTTAAGCAATTTGGTAGGCTGACCACGAGATGTATCATGGAAATAGGGCCTCCTATGAAGAATGTGGATGGTCTGGCACTAGCAGAAGAGGTTGAGCACTGGACCAATAATAAGATAATAGAAATACATTCAACTTGGGATAGCGACTTCCACAAAGAGCTGAAAGCGACTGCGTCTTAAGACTGAGGAATAAATTTCAAGGAAATCGAGTTAACGCAATGTCTTGTATTTTTAGAGGTTAACCTTTCTCCTTTAAAAACATGACCCAAGTGCCCTCCGCAATTACTACAAAGAATTTCTGTTCTTCTCCCATCTGCATCTACTTCCCTATGTACAGCCCCGGGAATCTCATCATCGAATGAAGGCCACCCGCAGCCTGACTTAAATTTAGCTTCGGAGCTATATAACAAAGAGTCACACTTCTTACAAGCGTAATGACCCGGAGTATAATGATCATTATACTCACCTGTAAAAGGTCTTTCAGTTCCTTTGCCCTCTATGACATAGGCCTCTTCTTCTGTCAGCTTATTATACTTTTTCTCCATAATTATGTTAGTAGGTGTTGGAATTGAGCTCTGAATTTTCTGACTTTGGGTTCTATGACTATTCTACAATAGCCTTGTCCAGGATTGTTATTATAATAGTTCTGATGATAAGCTTCAGCGGGGTAAAACTCATCCAGCAACACTACTTCAGTGACGATTGGGTTATCCCATATTTCACTCGCTTTCTCAGATATAAAATTTATGACTAATTCTTTCTCTTCTTCATTATTACAAAAGACGACAGATCTGTACTGTGTCCCGACGTCATTTCCTTGCCTATTTAGCGTAGTGGGATCATGTGTACTAAAAAAGACTGCTAGCAAATCTTCATAGCTGACAATAGAATCATCATACTCTATCATCACTAATTCTGCATGGCCAGTCATTCCACTACATATTTCCTTGTAGCTAGGATTGGGGAATTTACCTCCAGCGTAACCTGAGACCACTTTTTGCACTCCTTTTATATTCTGGAATACAGATTCCGTACACCAAAAACAACCTCCGCCCAAATATGCTTGCTTAATACTCATAACTTACAATATATATAACCCTAAATGATCCTAACAAAAAAAGAGGCCAAATGTTTGACCTCTTTATGATTGTTGTATATTCTTCTATTAAAGTATTTTCAGTTTGAGCAGTATCTTCTTGAGCTTGGAATCACCACCATCTTTTGCTTGCAATTCCATCAGCTTTTTCCATTTCTCTTTCTTTGCTAGGCTTGCCTGAGAAGGCCAACTAGTAGGGTCTACTATAGCATACCTACTTCCGTACTTATCTAGAATCGCTCTTAGTTCACCATGAGATCTTTTAGAAAGATCAGCCCAACTATTCACTCCATTCTCTTTTAGCACTGTTTCCAACTTGGGGCCTATGCCTTCTATAATCTGCAGATTAGTTTTCTGTAGCTTACTATAATCTCCTTTTGTAGATTTTGCAGAAGGAACAATCTTTGGAGTGGCTGAGGCAGCTGGACTAAACCCTTGGGCTAGAGCTAAGTTTCTTTTTTTCGTTATAGTCACCTGCTCTTTCATTAGGGCTAACTCTTTGTCCTTATCAGAAAGCTTAATATTGCTCAGTTCAGCTTTCTTCTGGCTCTGCTTGAGTGCAGAGTTCAAGTTATGGATTTGCAAATTATGCTTTCGCACTTCATCTTCAAGTTCTACCACCCTTCTCTTGTACTTACCCCAGCTCAACCAGCCTAGCATTAATCCAAGTAAAAAAGGTGCTATCCACCAAAAAATCCACCAGGAACAGAAATCTGAAATTATACTAAGTGATATCATATTACTCTACGATTCTTAATTCTACAATAGAAGCATTTCTGTCTCCCTGCTTCATAGATTTGGTACTTATTCTACTTGGATTCAATCCACTCCTTATCAATTGCTCCTTGAAATCATAACATAACTTGCTACCAGCTGGCAAGTCATCATTGTAACTCACTAAGGTTATTTTACAAAAGTTGTTACGCAATTTGTTAGCAGCTTTCGCCAGTTCTATTTTTATAATTTCAGACAAGCCTTTCTCGTAGGAATCTAGATAAAAGTGAATGCTCTTACCCTCGTGCAGAATCCCATTGAATGTGGGTTCCTCTCCATCTCCTGCTCTTAATTCTTCAGCAGTCAACTCATACAATTCAAATCCGATAAAATCGTTTGCACCAGAGTAATTCGCCTCTAGAACTCTAGCTCTTAACTGTATTTTAGGCTCTGGAATATCTAAATGATTTCGCACCTCTTTTGCTCTAAGCAAAGCTAACTGATGAGGATTTTCTTCCCCAGAGTAGGCATAACCAGTTATAACTATACCTTCTGAACCTTGAAGAGGTAACTTAGCTTGTATAGCGTTATAATCATCCTGATCTATGACAACTGAAGATTTGAGGAAGGAATATTTTGTAGTGCTAAGAAGAGAAGAGGATTGTGTCTCTTTTTGAGCAGGGAGTTCAGTCTTAACTGGAATTTCTTGGTCAGCGCAACAATCCCTACTGATAGTATGGTACCAATAGCCCAAGGCAATCCATAATAATATTACTATCCAAATTCTCATAAGGTGCTTGTAAGGTATTTTCAAGTATGAATATAAGACCTATAACACTACCTTCAAGAGACTTCTAACTCAGAAACACTTTCAGCATAGGAAACTAGAGAAAATGTAACATAATTGGCAGTTTCATTTTTTGTAAGCCCTTGACTTTACTTACTTACCATTATAGAATTCGCGATTTCTTTAGTACTTTAGAATAAATGTAAATCTATGAAAGCTTCAAGATTCCTAATAATTTCCATTATTACCTGTCTCATGATAGGTTGTGGAAAAAGCGACGAAAACATCATTCAGGATTCAGTACAAATGGAAAATATGATTCCATATCTACAAAGAATGATACAATGGTCCTATCAAGTAGATGCAGCCAAAGAAAATTTAGTCTTTGAACAAATGGTCTTAATGTCCAATGGAGATTGCCCAGATACAAATAGTTCAGTAGATAGAGCTCCAAACATTGACCCTCCTACATACAAGACTTTTGTTGAAAATCTTGGCTTTAGATCAGTTACTGAACTTCAGAATTGGTTTGTCGCTTATGGCAAATTTCTATATGATTTGAAACATCAAGTTCGACCTGATGATGTCAAGGAATTTACAGATGTAATCTCTAATCAAATGATTGAAAAACTAGAACTCAGTAGTTGCCGGGAGCTATCTATAAGAACAATAAATTACAGTGCTTACATGAAAGCATTTACCTACGGTCTCAGTGTCGGAACAGAAGGGAAAGCTTCCTGCGATGGCGCTGCACTTTATGGTGAAGGATCGTCGATCAATTTAATCATCGAATTCATGAAGTCAAACAGCGCCTGTAATATATAACTGCTTCAGGATAGAATTTAGAAAAAGGCTACTTCTGTTGAGGTAGCCTTTTTTATTCCTAAACGAAAAGCCTTAACACATGAAATGTAAATTATCAGGCACTAAGAATCATAGTTAATCATTAACTTAGGTCAAGTAGCAGCACGGATGGAGAGGAAAGCAACTGCTTAACCAAACCACTATAATGAGCCTAGGCCTAAACAAACTTCCTCTTCTAAAACTTGTCTTACCTTTTTGCCTAGGTATAGTATTCTCAGAGTACAGACTTCTATATAGTCACGAGTTTATTGCCTTTCTATTTTTTCTGACCATCTACTTTGTTTGCTATGTGATATATACACCAAAACTAACATTACAAAAATCATGGATACTTGTTTTTAGTTTCATGATTCTAGGCTACCTACATCATAGCTTCAGTAATCCTACTGAGGCAAAAAATCATTTCTCAAATTATAGTGAAGCTTCTTTTCTTATCACCTCTATAGTGGAAGCAAAGCAAGTTAAAGAAAGAGTCAGGGCTTTATGCGAGGTGCATTATGCAGGTTATTCTACTGACTCACTAAAGCAGTGTGAAGGGTTGATGATGGTCTACTTTAAAGAGTTATCACTGGACCAGGTTAAGGCTGGAGACATGCACCTTATTTCAGCTGACTATGTAGAAGAAAATGAAAATACTAATCCTCTTGTTTTCAACTACAAGAGATACTTGCAACAGAGAGGCATTTATCACAAAATCTATCTGGAAAAAGATCAGTACTTCTCATTGAGTACTTCCCATCGTAACATTTGGAATCTGGCTTCCTTATCGAGAGATAAGTGTCTATCAGTATTCAAAGAACATCTCACAAGTGATCATAACCTTGCGGTGGCTTCTGCTATGATTTTAGGTCAGCGTAACTTACTCAGTGATGATTTATACGATGCATTTACTGATACTGGTGCAGTCCATATATTGGCGGTAAGTGGGCTCCATGTCGGGATAGTGAGTGGTCTTATAGCACTACTTCTAGGTTTTATAAAGAGTACTAATCCTAGGGTCAGAATACTAAAGTTAATAGTAAGTCTAGCAGGTGTATGGTCCTTTGCTTTTCTAACTGGAGGTGCAGCGGCAGTTATCAGAGCTAGCCTTATGTTCAGCTTGTATTTCATAGGAAAAGCAATCTACAGTCCTCCTATCTCATTCAATATTCTTTCCGCCGCCGCACTTATAATGTTACTCTACAATCCTTTCTATTTGTTTCAGGCTGGATTTCAGTTTTCTTTCTTAGCCTTGACAGGCATAATGTATTTCTATCCACATCTGATACTGCTATTTCATTTCAAGAATAAATTCATAAAAGGCATCTGGGCTATGGTAGTGACCTCTATCACTGCACAAGCCTTAGTCTCTCCGCTTGCAATATCCTATTTTCATAAACTTCCAACTTACTTTTGGTTTACGGGGATCATTGCTGTTCCACTTGCAGGTTTCATTCTTTCTGCTGGTATTGCCACCCTTTTTCTACATATGACTATGGGTGGGGAGTTCGTACTAACCAAAATTGCTGGCTTTACATTTGATACTTTTCTTACTGGGTTAAATTACTTCATATACAAAACTCAAGAGTTACCTTTTTGTAGTACAGATGATCTTTGGCTTTCTAATAGATCCATCCTACTATTCTATGCTGCTCTAGGAGCTTTGGCTCTTTTCTATAAACTAAGAAAACCCATATATCTCATTTTTACACTTGGCTTTCTACTTATACAATCTGTAAACAACAATATCGAAAACAGGAACATGCGCAGTAAGAAAAGTCTTTTTGTCTACGATATCTATAATGAGAGCTTGGCACAGCTTTTTAGAAATGGTGTACTTACAGAATTTAGCCCAGGAATAACTCAGAATAAGCAAGTAGAATATATCTGTGCCAACAATGAGATGTACCACAGAATCTATGCTGAGAAACTGCCAGCTGAAGTAGGAATCAATTCTCAAGGTAGCTTTCATCTGATAGACGATAAAGTGATCCTTTTCTATCCTGACGAAAAAGTGTTAGAATGGAGTCTGAAAAAACCGATAGACCTACTGGTGCTTTCACAAGATTCATATCACAATCTGGCTCGACTGGCAAAGCAATTTGAAATCAAAAAAATAGTATTAGACGGTACCTTCAAAGGTGACAAGTTTAAGCTAAGGCAAAAAGCTAATCAACTCAAGATTGATATTCATCTCACCAGTATAGATGGCGCACTAGAATATATGATTTAAATGAAGAAATTTAAAAAAGATATAAAATACAGTAAGAAAGAACGGGCAGCCATTGCTCTACTTATTGTACTTCTAATAGCATTCTATTCCTATAATCTTTTTATTGACCCAAGGCTGATTACAGACAGCTCCACCATATGCCTAGAGGATATTCTTACTCACGGAGGAGAGAAAGAAATTTCAGAATTAAAGACTAAGACCGCCAGTCTAATTAAAAAAAGAAAAACTAGACAAAAAATATTCTACAACCCTGCTCCTAAATATGAAAGCTTTGATCCGAATAAGACAGACAGTCTAAAGTGGATCCAGTTTGGTGTCAAGCCATGGACGATAGCTACTATTATGAAATACAAATCTAAGGGAGGAAAATTCTATAAGTGTGATGACCTAGCTAAAGTATACAACTTACCAGATTCTATCTTTAGAAAGCTTCTACCCTTTTGTTCTATCCAAAAGAAGAAAAAGCCAACTTATACAAAATCTAAAAAGACCAGCTATAAGAGTTCATACAATAACCAAAGAGATAGCACTACATTCAATAAATATAAACCAAAGCCTCTCACACAAGTAGATCTAAACTCCACAGACACTGCCTCACTTAAGCAACTATATGGAATAGGGTCAGTACTTTCAGCTAGAATAGTAAAGTATAGCCAAGCACTAGGAGGTTTTCATTCTATAGATCAGCTGACTGAAGTATATGGGTTAGAAAAAGAAGTGATAGATAACAATGAGAGCAGACTGATTTTGAAAGGCACTGTTAAGAAATTTAACCTCAATAGTGAGGCAGATAGTCTGGTGAAGCATCCTTACCTAGACTGGTCTATCTCTAGGGTTATAGTCAACTATAGAAAGCAGCATGGAGATTTTAAGGAAATCCAGGAGCTGAAAAAAATTAGAGCTATACCTGATAGCCTCTACAATAGTCTTCTACCCTATTTGTCTGTGGAATAGATTAATATATTATACTTTTACCACAATTGAAAGAAGCTTTTGAATAGTCTTAGTTACTTAAATAAATATCTACTTAGATACAAACTCAGGTTTGGTCTGGGGGTGGTCATGGTAGCCTTATCTGTCTACTTTAGCATACTTATTCCTCCTACCATTAGAGATGCACTCAATTTTATAGTGGACAAGACTAAAAATGTCTCTCCCACAGATTCTACAGGTACGTTCTATGAAGCCTTCGGATCAGATATAATTCGCTTTGGTGCCATGGTGGTTGGCTTTAGCATCTTATCAGGTTTCTTTATGTACTGCATGAGAAAGACTATAATAGTAATGTCTAGACTGATAGAATATGACTTAAGAAAGGATATATATCAGCATTACCAGAGATTAGACTTAGCCTTCTATAAAAAGAACAAAACGGGTGACCTGATGGCAAGGATCTCAGAAGATGTGTCCAAGGTTCGTATGTACTTAGGTCCTGCACTTCTGTATGGAATAAGGGTGACGTTTCTTTTTTCTTTTATTATTGTCTCTATGTTCAGAGTGAATACAACTCTAAGTATCTACACCTTATTACCACTGCCATTTCTTTCTATTTCAATTTATTATGTGAGCAGCATTATTAACAGAAGAAGTGCCAGCATACAAAAGCAAGTCTCCAGGATAAACAGTATAGCACAAGAGGTTTACTCAGGAATAAGAATAGTAAAATCGTATGTAAAGGAATCTGAGTTCCAATCTTACTTTGATGACGAAAGCAGTCTCTACAAAACGAAAGCATTGAGATTAGCTCGTGTTCAGGCTTTGTTCTTTCCTCTTATGATTCTACTAGTCAGTCTGAGTACCTTACTTACTATATACATAGGCGGAAAATTAGTTATGGATGGTGAAATAACTGCAGGCAATATTGCAGAATTTGTCATCTATATCAATATGCTAACTTGGCCCATAACCTCCATAGGATGGATAGCGAGCATTATTCAGACTGCAGCGGCATCGCAAACTAGGATCAATGAGATCATGCATCTAGAACCTGCCATCCAAAGCCCTGTTTCCAATGAGATGATGCTGCAAGGATCTGTTGAGTTTAGAGACGTGACCTTCGTTTATCCAGATACAGGAATAACAGCGCTGAAAAATATCAGCTTTAAAATCAATAAAGGTGAAAGAATTGCAATTGTAGGGAAAACAGCATCTGGAAAAAGTACCATTGCTGATCTCTTACTGCGATTCTATGATGTCACCGAAGGAGAAATACTCATAGATGGAATCAATATCCAGGACCACGACACCGACAATCTAAGGCATAAGATAGGCTACGTACCACAGAATGTTTTTCTCTTTTCTAAAAGTATTTCTGATAACATCCGATTTGGAAATGCTGAGCTCAAGCAAAGCATAGTGGAAGATTATGCAGATGTGGCCGCTATTAAAGATGACATCATGACTTTTCCTGAGCAATTTGAAACATTGGTAGGCGAAAGAGGTGTTACCCTTTCTGGAGGCCAAAAACAGCGATTATCCATAGCAAGAGCGCTAATAAAGAAGCCAGATATCGTAATACTCGATGATTGTCTCTCAGCTGTAGATGCTAATACTGAGCACAAAATTCTCAGCCATCTAGATGCGTCACTAAAAGGGAAAACAGCAATTATTATTACCCATAGAATCTCCAATTTACTGACCTTTGACAAGATATTAGTCCTCGAAAAAGGACTGTTAGTAAACGCTGGTACACATACTGAATTAATGAAAAAAGAGGGGTATTACAAGCAAATCGTTGAGCATCAACATTATTGATTGTTTGTTAAGCTCTGAATATAAATGTGAAATTTTAGATATAACTTCCTATATTCGATACAACTATTTCTTATAAAATCCGTTCGCAGGTGGAAAATGACAAAAAGTTCGAAAGTGTATATTCTTCAAAAGTAAGGGCTGGCAAGCGCAGGACCTACTTCTTTGATGTAAGGCAGACAAAAGGTGAAGACTACTATATCACTATTACCGAAAGCACAAAGAGGTTTGATGGGAATGGATATGAAAGACATAAATTGTTTCTCTACAAAGAGGATTTTAATAGATTTATGAGCAATCTTAACGATACAATAGATCATGTCAAAACCGAATTGATGCCAGATTTTGATTATGAACTATACGAGAAAAGGCAACTTGAGTGGGAAGAGAAAATGAGACAAGAAGCCCTAGAAGCTGAAAACAACCCTACTGAATCTAATGAGGCAACAAATGAAGCTGGTGCTTCAGAAAACACCTCAGATCAGACTAACTCTGATGACGATATAAGTTGGTAATCACCTCCTATTTTACTGGTTTACAAATTGACTAGGTACGATACTTGTATCTAAAATTGTATTATTTAATATCTATATCAATAGAGAAATGGAAAAAGGAAAAATAGCAGGTAAGACCCCTATCAAAGTATCGCTAGAAAAAGGTAAGAAATATGCCTGGTGTAGCTGTGGCGAAAGCAAAAATCAGCCTTATTGTGACGGAGCTCACAAAGGGTCAGGTTTTAGCCCTACTGTCTTTGTAGCGGAAGAGTCTAAAGATGTACACTTCTGTACTTGCAAGCAGACAGACAGAGAAATGGGACTTTGTAATGGAGCACATAAAGCGCTTTAAAGTAAAAAACGATCATAAAAAAAGGCTTTTGAATCAATGATTCAAAAGCCTTTTTTTATTCTGTTATTACAAGCTCATATAGACCGAGAAAGATTTCGATCTATAATTATATCCTTTAGTTCTTTGAGTGCTTGGTATTCGTGTGGCAGAACTACTTGTAGCGCTTTCTTGACAGAAACATAATTACAATTCTCGAGAGTCGGCGTAATTACTTTTTTCACTTTATTACCTAGCCTCTTCATATCATGCTTGATAATTCCTCGTACAGATGGAATCTCGTGCCAGTCAGCTTCTATAGCTATAGTTCTCATCACATTCCCTTCCGCATCCTTATAACTATCTAAATCTATTCTTTCTTCCCACTCCTCAATATTGACTGTTCCTTCAGGGAGTCTTCTCCATATCTGAGGATCTTCTTTTAGCTCTGGATTGATAAGTAGAACTTCTAAGCCCTTCTCATGGCATCTATATAGAACTATCCTAACTGAATCTAATACATTCATAACTAAGTGTTATATGTACAATAATAACACTTCTGCAGCTTATATATTACATAAATGGAGATTTGAAATCCTATCAAAAGCGCATTTATGCAAATAGGAATGTATTTAAATCTTCTTTAGCTTCTTTCCTTTAGAGTCTGTAGGAGTCTCTTGCTGTGGTGATTGGGGAGGTATAACTCCTTGGAAATCCATGCCTTCGAACATCTTCATCATCTCACTCATATCTATACCCTCGAACATTTTCTGTAGCTCATTCATGTCTATGTCTTGCATCATTCCCATCCCTTCTTCTATCATCTTGTCCAACTCACCCATATCCATGCCTTTCATACTATCCTCAAAAAGTTTAGACAGATCGCCACCAAAAAATTGTGACAAACCTAATGAATCCATAGCACCATCCAATTCCTTCATCTCCTTACCATCAAAGCTAAAGCCCTTCAGTAAGCCCTCTAAGCCTCCTTCTCCCAACAGCTCACCTGTATTTATGGTATCAAGAAATTTAGAAATCTCTTTGAAAGCTTCATCCATCGAATGATTCAGTTCTGGTTCTACAGAAGGCTTATGGTCACTCTGAGCAGAAAGGGTAGATCCTATGAATACGAAAGCGATTGCAAATAATAATATCCTAATCATTAATAAGTTTTTTCATTAAAATATAAAGAACCAAAATAACCATAGCTGACTGCTCTTGTTCAGAAATTTGATAAAGCATGGTGAATAACCTATCACTATCAGAATAAGTGTTCCCGTTGCCTAAGTAAATCTGCGCAAGTTGCTTTTGATCTTTAGTTATGATCGCATTGGAAGAATCTGTAAAAGTAACCTCGTACAGCTCTTTTCCAATATCCATAACAATAAAGCTATTTTCTTCTTTTATAGTTCCTTTTAGCTCATCCGATAAGAAAACTTTCGTTTTATCCTTTCGTATATCGAACTGGTAAGTAGACTCAGAAGAGGCGACACAGGCCACCGCCCCACTACTGTATACTCTTAGAGCATAGGCAAAAAGCTGTTCTTGAAAAATAGTTTGTATATATCCAGACTGGGTTTGTTTCGCATTTGTATGTGCGAATAGCTTCCAACTGATGATTTTGAATTCATGAAAATCTATAGGTATAAGCTCTTCTACTAGCCCTTCTACTATGCCTTTCACAGCATCCATATATTTATCCATATGGCTCTGAGAGCCATAATTGCCTTTACTTTGGAGGAACAAACTGAGTAAAAACAGAAAGGCCAAGCCAATTAAGGTGAGGAAGAAAAATATTCTAAAAATTATCATCTCTACTAAAAAAAATGGCTTACAAGAAATATCTCGTAAGCCATAAAAGGTTGTTATATGTTACTTAACAAGAAGTGCTTAGCCTAAGTATGACTTAAGTGCATTCCTGTTTACAGATTTTCTTAATCTTCTAAGAGCTCTTTCTTTTATCTGTCTTACTCTTTCTCTAGTAAGTCCATATAGCTCTCCGATCTCCTCTAAGGTCAATGACTTATGCCCATTCAGTCCATAATAAGAAGATAGTACTTCTATCTCTCTAGAACTCAATAAAGAAAGACCAAACTTCACCTCATCTTTCAGTGACTCATTCATAAGGTCTAAGTCTGGAGTCTTCTGATCCTTCTCTACATATAGATCTATCATAGAAGCATCTCCGTCCTCTCCACCTACTGGAGCATCCATAGACAAGTGTCTGCCTCCACCCTGTAGTACATTGACGATATCAGAAACTTTCATTTCTAATAGATCCGCTAGCTCTTCATGAGTTGGGTTTCTCTCAAATTCTTGTACAAATGAAACATACGCTTCATTTACTTTAGAGTAAGAGCTCACTTTGTTAAGTGGTAATCTTACCATTCTGCTATATTCTACTATAGATTGTAGGATAGATTGTCTTATCCACCATACAGCATATGAGATAAATTTGAAACCTTTAGTCTCATCAAATCTCTTAGCAGCTTTCATAAGTCCTACGTTTCCTTCGTTAATAAGGTCACTTAGGGATAAGCCTTGATTTTGATATTGCTTTGCAACAGAGACGACAAATCGCAGGTTTGCTTCTGTCATTCTTTCTAGAGCACCTTCGTCTCCTTCTCTGATTCTTCTGGCTAAATCTGCTTCTTCCGCTGGAATCAGCATTTCAATTTTAGAGATATCGTTAAGGTACTTGTCTAAGGCCAGACTTTCTCTACTCGTTATCTTATTAGTAATCTTAAGTTGTCTCATTGAGTAAATGTTGTGCATTATAACGATGACCGTCGCTAAAATGCGTTTCTCATAAAATTTATTAAACCATTATAATGCTTACAAGTATCTCACCAATTAAGTTCAGAAATGGTCAGTTTATTTACCATTAATGTCTTTGAGATACTTAGATAGATTCTATCTATATGAGGGTGGATGCCTCAAAGATAGTAAAGTATGGAGAAATGTAGTACTATATATAAGATTTTTTTCTAATATGTAAAATCTTATATATTACGTACTTACTTTAAGAAAAAGTCCAGTAAGCTTAGGCTTTGGGCTGCTCTTCTCTTGGATTAGGGAGTAATACTTTTCTTGATAATCTGAATTTTCCAGTCTTAGGGTCCTTTCCGATTAATTTTACTTTAACTGGATCTCCTACTTTGAAGACCTCACTTACATCCTTGATTCTAGTGTGAGATATTTCAGATACATGTAATAGGCCACTCTTACCTTTGAAGTCCACAAAGACTCCGTAAGTCTGAACAGAAGCAACTTTAGCATCATACTCATCACCTACCGAAGGTTCGAAGGCAATCTCTAGGATTTCATCCTTAGCCTGCTTAAGAGATTCCGCATTGGCAGACGAGATAGATACAATACCTTTTTCGTCTTTTTCTTCTATATTAATGGTAGCGCCTGTTCTAGCCTGGATATCTTGGATAACCTTTCCTCCAGGTCCTATGACAGCACCGATGTAACTCTTGTCTATAATTATCTCTTCTATTCTAGGCGCATGTGGCTTGTAGTCTGCATTTGCAGTAGAAAGAGACTTAGCCATTTCACCTAAGATATGGATACGTCCTTCCCTTGCTTGGTTAAGCGCTTTTTCCATAGTCTCATAAGGTAGACCATCTATTTTGATATCCATCTGACAAGCTGTGATACCGTTTTCAGTACCAGTCACCTTAAAGTCCATATCTCCGAGTGCATCTTCATCTCCTAGAATATCACTTAGAATAGCCATTCTATCACCGTCAGCAATCATACCCATTGCTATACCTGATACGGCTGCTTTGATAGGCACACCACCATCCATGAGTGCTAGAGAACCAGCACATACAGTGGCCATAGAAGAAGATCCGTTAGATTCTAAGATATCAGAAACCAATCTGATTGTATATGGAGTCTCATCAGGTAATACCTGCTGAATAGCTCTTGCTGCTAAGTTAGCATGCCCTACTTCTCTTCTTCCCGGGCCTCTCATAGGCTTAGTTTCTCCCACAGAAAGTGCTGGGAAATTATAATGAAGTATAAACTTGCTGAAGTAATGATTCAGAGCCGTATCTATCATTTGCTGATCTAGCTTAGAACCTAGAGTAAGAGAGGTCAATGATTGTGTCTCTCCCCTATTAAATATAGCAGAACCGTGAGCAGAAGGCAGATAGTCCACCTCTGTCCATATAGGTCTTACCTCATCAAAGGCTCTACCATCCAATCGTTTCTTCTCTTCCAAGACCATATTTCGTATAGTCTCCTTCTTTATTTTTTCAAAGTATTCCTTCGCTTCTCCCATCTTCTCCTCAGCATACTCCTCACCTTTATCTTCTAGTAAGGCAGCCTTCATGTCATCTTTGACTTTCTTAAGGCCTGCTTTTCTTTCTTCTTTATTTAGTGCTGCTCTTGCCACTTCTAGCACACCATCTACAGTCTTAGACTTGACGTAAGCTTTGAGCTCTTCATCGACTTCTACTACAGCTACTTCTCTTTTTATCAGACACTTGTCTCCTACTTTCTGAGCAAGAGCCAGTTGCGCTTCACATTGCACTTTTATTGCTTCGTGACCAGCTTTGATCGCATCTATAAGCTCTTTTTCTTGAGCTTCTTTCATCTCCCCTTCTACCATCATTACATTTTCCATGGTAGCAGCTACTATAATATCTAGTGTTGCTTCAGCTAATGTTGTTCTGGAAGGATTGATAACATACTCACCATCTATCTTTGCAACTCTTACCTCTGAAAGTGGGCCAGCCCAAGGTATGTCAGAAACAAGTATCGCAGCTGAAGCTGCTAGAGCAGTGTAAGCATCTGGTAATCTATCTTCTTCAGCAGATATTAGATTGATAATAACCTGCGTATCATTCATGGTACCATCTGGGAATAATGGTCTGATAGCTCTATCTACTAGTCTTGAAGTAAGAATCTCATAATCAGATAGTCTAGCCTCCCTTTTGAAGAAGTTTCCTGGTATCCTACCTATAGACGCGAATTTTTCTTGGTAATCAACAGAGAGAGGGAAGAAATTCTGACCTTCTCTTGGCTCTGCTGCTTGTACAACAGAACAGAAAAGCATTGTTTTCCCAATCTTAACAACAACAGAACCATGCGCCTGTGTTGCTAATTTTCCTGTTTCTATAATAACTTCTTCACCATTGGGAAGATTGAATGAGGTAGTAATAGGTGTTTGCTTACCCATAATAAGGTATTCGTTTTAAGTAGTAAATATTGAATAAAACCTTAGGTAAGACATTTTCTTGTTCCCATCTCACCTGTATCTAAACTCTAGTAAACGCCTGAGCCTTCGACAGAAGACTTTCTGATTTCTAGTTTTTCTATAATTTCTCTATACCCTACGATATCTTTTTTCGCGAGATAGTTCAGAAGTTTTCTTCTTTTACCTACAAGAGTCAATAAGGCTCTTCTAGAAGAGTGGTCTTTTCTGTTAGCTTTTAGGTGGTCGGTTAGACTTTGGATTCTGTATGTAAACAGAGCGATCTGACCTTCTGTAGAACCAGAATTAGCTTTATCGCCTCCATATTGTTGAAAGATTTCTTCTTTCTTTTCTTTTGTTAGATATACTGCCATCTTTAATTTTTAACCAAAAAGGATTACGGAAATCGTATTTTAGCAGGCGCAAAGATAGCTTTTTTATTCTTTTAAGGCTCCATAAGTTTTTATTCTTCAATTTATCACACTGAGCACTATGCGTTTCTTTCTGTTAGCCTTGTTTTTATTGGGATTTTGTGCCCACTCAGCTGCTCAAGAACTCCAAATCGACTCTCTAGGATTTGAGACTTTTGAAATGACCGAGGGTGATACCAGCTATGTCATGAAGAAATACTTTATGGCCATTCTTAAAACGGGTCCTAACAGAGACCATTCGGCAGAGCAAGCTACAGAAATCCAGAAAGGCCACATGGAAAACATCTCCTTACTAGCTGAGCAAAAGAAAATATGCATCGCAGGACCCTTTGGAGATCAAGGAGAGATGAGAGGTATTCTGATATTCAATGTGCCTACAATGGAGGAAGTAAAGGCACTGGTCGCACAAGATCCAGCAGTCATCGCAGGTAGGCTCATCTTAGACGTTCATCCGTGGTGGGCAGCTAAGGGCAGTATCTTAGAGTAGTCATGCTGGTACTTCTCCTCCAGTGGCTGCTTATCAGTGGCATTGGAATAGCCTTTGGGAAAATCATAATAAAACTGTTTGCGAAGGCCTCCGCACCTTCAACAACCATAAAGGATTCTACCTTGCTGACCTTCTTATGTGGCCTGTCAGTTGTTCATTTCATAGGTAATGCATGGTCTTTAGTCATGCCGATAGGTCTTGTCTTTCAAGGACTATTAGTTCTCGTTACTCTATTTACCTATCTGAAATCTCCAGCTAAGGAACTGAGACTCCTCAAACCTAATTACGTTATACTCCTTCCTTTATTACTCATTGCTTTATTACTGGCACTACATCCCACTTCCAATGTAGATGAAGCAGGATATTATCTCCCGCAGGTCAAGTGGCTAGAATCTTATCCCACAGTCAGAGGCTCTGCACTCTTTATTGCTCGTCTCGGATTTAATTCTGCCCTCCACATGCTCAGCGCCATCTTTGGTTACAGCCAAGTCCTACCAGGTGGAGTATATGAACTCAATGGGCTACTCTTTATGTGGTTTAACTATTATTTCATCTGCGCAGCATACAGAATATTGAGATCTAAGTCCAAGTGCTTGTTAGCAGACACCTTACTGGTCTCAGCGCTACTCTTCCCTTTCTCCTTTCTCATTGACTCTATTGATTCTGACTATTTAGTGACTATGGGCAGTATCGTCATAATTGCTAAACTCTTAGAATCTTTCAAAAGTGAGGCTGCTACTGAGCTAGAGGATATCTTGATCTATACCATCCTAATTGCCTTACTCATACAAACAAAACCCTTCGCTGGCTTACTACTCTTTGGGCCGCTCATCCTAACTTGGAAAATGAAGCTTCAGCTTCCATCCAAAGCTCTACCCTTTTTGCTCTTACTCTTATTTATGATGCCATGGCTCATACGCAACGTGATTATTTCTGGATACCTAGTCTTCCCTGCTTATTACCTTGATCTTTTTGATGTATCATGGAAAGTGCCGCATGAGATGGCTAAGGCTTCACTAGATATAATCGGAGAGCATGCTAAGGTGCAGAGCATTAGATTGGACTATCTGTTGGCAGGTATAGAGGAGTTGAGTTTGTCTGAATGGGTACCTACTTGGGTAGCTTTTCAGAAAGAACAAATGATAGGTTGGTTCGTTCTACTTTTTCTGCCACTTAGCATCATGGCTTGGGTTGTTAATAATGTTCTCGCTCATAGAAGAGCAGTGAGCACTAAGGTGGAATTGTACTTTCTTTCTGGAGCTCTAGTGGTGCTTATCTTTTGGTTTCTAAATTTTCCTGCTATCAGATTTGGATGGCCGTGGCTCTTAAGTTTTATAGTTGTCAATGGCTGGCTATTTGTCCAACTTATATTACCTAGATTAAGTAAGTGGCTGACCCTAGCTTTAATCATCCTGGCATCTCTATCATGGGCGAGACTCAGCTACAAGGTCATCAAACAATCCCCGCAACTAAAAGCTCATCTCTTATGGCCTCCTGAAACTTTAGTGGATATTGATTGCTCTACAACAATCATCAATAATGTAGAACAAAGAACTGCAAAAGATGCCTACTGTCATGGCATATCGCCACCTTGCAAGCCGCACAACAACCCTTACAAGATTATTCCCATGGGAGCTAGTGTAGAAAAAGGATTTAGGATAGAGGGCAAATAAGCTTAGATACCAAAATAGTCCGTCGCTCTATTCTGACCATAGTTATACTTAAGGAAGCTCAGAGCATTAGATCTTACGCCAATGAAGAAGCTATAAGTATTAGCTCTACCTATAGGTGTCCATGTGATACTCATATCCCAACAATGTAATTTTCTCGTGAAAGTAACGGTAGAGTAAGTCGGGCTTTTCTTCGCAAAATCATAGCCTATGCTGCCTATATTAACTCCCCAATTTTCTGTCAACTCAAATGAACCAGTAAGAGAAAGAGAATGCGTCGTCATCTCTGAAGAACGGACTTCATTATCATTATAGAAGTTATACTTCATGTCGTGCCTAATAGAAAATTTATCTAGTAAGTCATAGACTGACCTCTTCTTTTCTTCTTCCTCCTGATTATCGTGATCGTGATCATGATCGTGCTTGTGATCATGACCTAGATGGTCATTACCAGCTGGACTATCTACATCCTCACCAGTGGCTATTGCAGAGCCCCTATCTCTTCTTCCTAAGTTACCGTCTGCAAACAAACCACTATCGTCATAGTCCACTCCTTCTTCATCATTTACAGAACTTTTCTCTTTATCTTTTTCCTTAAGCCATTTTCTCAATTTCCCAAAAGTGAATCTAGTAGATAGGCTGATAAAACCATTTTCCATTCTGGCTAGCTTCTTTCTATCTGACCACACTGTCTTATTGACTCGTCTATTATTAGATTCCACATAGGGGTCAAATAACCATCTAGAATCAAGAGTCGTTATACCTCCAAAAAATCTAGAACTAGAAGTCAGAGAATGTGTACTAAATTTCAGACTATCGGCAGCAAAATTATAGTTGCCGGAAAGAGATACCCTATCAAATAACTTAAACTTCTTCTCAGTAGAATCTTTCCTAGAAAAATATTTCATTTCTACCACATTATCCACGCCGTAAGTTACCTGTGATCGCAGCCCACTAAATCCTGGAGAACCAAAAGGACCACGATCATAAGGAGAGTAAGTAAGGGTTCTTTCCCTCCCATCATTATATTCAATAGTATCTATTTGACCCTTTTGATCTGGAGAAAAATTATAACCTACTCTTGGTTTGACTAAATGTCTGATACCTCTTATCGGTCCTTTGGAGAAAGTCTTGGTGCCAAAAATTTGGGTGGATAAATTTACACCTGCTCCATATGTTCTGAATGTACCTCCACTGCTTAATGTCTTCATTTCTATAGAATCCAAGGTCTGATAAATACTATCTAATTTAAATTGTAGGCTATCTTGTTCTGTAGGTGGAATAAATCCTTGTGTCTGGACAACATTGTTTTGGATAGTATTCAGCACCCAAGTCTCTTTGTAGTTAGCACTTGGTGTCAGATTGAAGTATTTCAATACTCTGGTAGACAAAGAAAGATTGGCTTTGTGTTCCATGCCTGATTTTGCATTCTCTATTGTTTCACGCGTAAACAAAGTAGTGTCCGTTGTGGTCGTCTGTACCTTTAGTCTAGAGCTATAGCCCAAGGCTAATTTCTCATACCATTTTTTCTCATTGCTCCCTACATTCTTTCGTTCCAGTGGATAGATGGTATTCATTGTGAGAGCAATATCTGGCAGCGTCAGATTCATTATGTTATTATTAGTATTCTGGTTATGACTTAGTCCCATTCTGAAGCTGAATGGTGTACGAGGCATCTTATGAGTAAAACTGAGATTGGAGGTATACTGACTTGTGAGGCTAGATCCAGCATCAAAATTGTTTCGTCTCACATTGTCATTACCGACGATGTTTATAGAACCACCTATTGTTCTATAAGGATGGGCTTTGCCATCTTGAGTATGACTCAGCCTTATAGAAAAACCTTTCTCAGATAATCTCCCAAATCCTCCATCTGGTCCTGGTAGCTCTGCTTCTCGCTTGTAATCATTAAAGGATAAATTTACCGAGCCACTATACTTATATCTTTTTCTGTAATCCGTGACAGAATACAGACCATAGGTCCCACTCGAATAGATATCCGCAGTGATTCTAGTATGGATTCTATCATTGATAGGAAAATACCAACCTATCCCCGCTAGACCAAAACCCAAATCCTCACTGTAGAACTGATAGCCTTCTGGAAAGATAAGACCTGTAGATGTTGACTCTGTGAGTGGAAAAAAGCCGAACGGAATCCATAATGGCGTCGGTATTCCTGCTATCTCCAATCTAGATGGTCCAGCAACTGCTACCTTTTCAGAGACAACTTTCATCTTTTTGGCTCTGAAACCAAAGTGTGGGTGATCAGGATGATTACAGGTTGTCACTAGGGAATTGGCATTATATATCACATCGCTGGTACCGTACAAGTTATCACCTCCACTCACATATTTGGTCTTAGCACCATGCACCCTGAACTCTCCTTCATTAGTGATGGCATCTAAAACGATTCCTTTTTCAGTTTCAAAGTTATATCTGAGTCTCTTGTACTCATAGGTCTTCCCATTATCTGAAAAGGTTGGCCGTACAGAGTTTCTTTTGACAGAAGAGATCATTGCCTCAGCTATTTTGTTCTCCATATCCAGAATGATAAGATCAGCCTTTAATACTTTGTCGGTATAATTGACGAAGGCATCTCCATATAGATGCATCAGCTTATTCTTGTTATCATAACGCTGAGAATCTACAGCCCCATAGATTATTTGTTCCTCTAGATCACTATCAGCAAATTTTACTTCAGTCTCTTTTGATTTACTTTCGGTAGCATTCGGGATGGTATCTATGGACTGTTTTGTATCAGCAAGAGGAAGCGCACTGGTGCTGTCCATAGCTACCATCGGGCTCTCAAAAGCAGGTGCTGAAATTTGCTCCAATGAGTCAATAGACAAATTATCTACTTCTTGCGCATGGAGGGATCCACCAAGTAAAACAGAGAATATAAATAATATGGAGTAGAATCTTAAAATAATCGGAAATTCATATTGCAAAAATATTTAATATATTTGATTCTCATTATTAAGGAATTACGCTTGTGAGTAACGTATTTTTAAGTCATTCATCCTTATTTCTTCTTTTTCTTCTCTCTACTATCTTACCTAACCCTTATTTAACGGAAAATAAGTGGCAAAGTATTCACGATCAGACAATAAATCAAGCTCACGATCCTATCATTATTGTGATTGACCCAGGACACGGTGGCAAAGACAATGGCTGTAATTCACATTCCCACAAAGAAAAGAGCTTTACGCTACCTTTTGCAATAAGACTTGGGCAAGATATACAAAAGCTGAACGAGCATATTCAAGTGATATATACCCGCTCAAGTGACATCTCGCTTTCGCTGAACAAAAGAACTGAAATAGCCAATGCCGTAAAGGCAGACTTATTTATCTCTATCCATGCCAATTCTATCCATGATCCTAGCATCAATGGATTTGAAACTTATGTTTACGGAAACTCTGACCCTGATCAACATCTATCAGCGGCTATACATGCCGATACTGAGACCGGCTATGGAGATATAGCGGACCATATCTTGGCTAGTATGCAGAGCACTAATCATCAGGTAGAAAGTATTTCTCTTGCTAACTGCATCACAAGAAACCTAGAAGGAGCGGTTAACCTCAAGAATAGAGGCGTCAAACAAGCACAATTTAGAGTCCTGAAAAATGCACAAATGCCTAGTGTCTTATTGGAACTGGGCTACCTGACTAATCCTGATGACGAGAGAGTTCTACTGAGCAAAGAGGGACAGAAGGTTCTTAGTAAAAACATTGCTAAGTCCGTCATGCAGTATTTGGATGCCAATTAGCCCCTTCAGTACTTACAAAGTCCTACATTTGCAACCCTAACAAGGTTCATTTCAGCTTCTTATATGAGACGAGAGATTCTAATAGCACTTCTGGCAATAATTACGGGTATTCTAGCAATATGGGGTTTCAAATTCCTTAGTGGAGAGAATCTTTTCGGTGATGATAACACCTATTATACCATAGTAGATAATGCAAAAGAAATCAATACAGCGACCAAGGTCCTCATAAATGGCTATCAGGTAGGAACTGTGACCTCTATAACACCTAATCCAGATGATATCCGAGATATCAAAATTGCCTTTCAAGTCAAAAAAGAAATTGCCCTTCCAAACTATACCAAAGTCCAACTCAGAAATGAAGGCGTCATGGGAGGGAAAGAGTTTGAGCTTGTGTTCGACAAGTACTGTAATGGTTCTAATTGTGCTCAGGACGGTGCTCTCCTAGAATGTGAAAGCATAGGCTTACTAGGGTCTATAATTACTAAAGACGATCTAGAGCCAAAAATTCAAAGTATAACTTCTAGCATAGACAGGACTATAGGCAAGCTAGGTGCACGAGGCAACGATACACCACTAGATAATACGATAAGAGACCTATCGCATACAATGGATAATCTATCCAGTTCTACTGCCCGATTTTCCAGTCTCATGAATAGTTCTGCCAAAGACCTAGAGGTGACTCTTTCTAATATGGCAGTCCTCACAGAGTCGCTAGTCAACAGTACTGGAAAGTTATCTACAGTCTTAAATGACGTCAGCAAACTGACTGCTGACATGAGTAAAATATCTCTTTCAGAAACCATTAATAAAAGCAATGCGACTATTGACCAAGCTGGAGTAAGCTTCAAGGCTCTAGAAGGTACACTTACGGATGCCAGCTCAACTGTGCAAGAATTGAATAGTCTACTAAATAGTATAGATAGTAAAGAAGGCACACTAGGTCTCTTACTCCATGATAAGCAACTCCATGATGACCTGCAGTCCACTATGAAAAACATGGACTTACTCTTACAAGATGTGAGACTTAATCCTAGAAGGTATCTTAAGGTATTCGGGAAGAAAGTTCCTGACTATGAGTTGCCTGAGAATGATCCCGCACAAGGGAAATAGGCATAAAAAAAAGCCTCACATTTCTGTAAGGCTCTATATTTCTTTTAGTTGGACTTAAATACTACGCTAAGCCGTTAACAAACTTAGTAAGCTTGCTCTTTACGTTAGCGGCTTTGTTATTGTGCCAATTATTGTTTTTAGCTAATTTATCTATCATACTGACTACCTTAGGTAGGTAAGCCGCTGCTTCTTTAGCATCCGTTAGCTCTCTAAGCTTTGCGATAGCTGTTCTAGCAGATTTCTTATAATATCTGTTTTGAAGCCTTTTCTTGGCGTCTTGTCTGATTCTTTTCTTAGATGAAGCGTGCTGTGCCATTATCTTTGTTTAAAATTTAGGATTGCAAAAGTAGTATTAATTCAAATAACAAATCCAGCTTTTTTCAAGAAAAAGTGCCCTTTTCTAAGGAATTTGATGATTAAAACTCTCTTTTAGCATAATTTTAGATACTTACACTTAATGTAGTTCTAATGATTATTTTCACATTAGAAATTTTACTTATATAATAATCAAATAAAGGAATGAAGGATTATTCATATGTATTCAATGCACATCCGAGTTTTATCGATGATATGTATGCCAAATATGTCAACAACCCTAATGAAGTAGAAGAAGGTTGGAGAGTATTTTTTGAAGGCTTTGAGTTTGGTGGAAAAAATGGAAATGGAACAGCCACTAATAGTTCTAACGGTAGTACCAGCTCTAAATTAGCGCCCACTGGGCTCAGTTCTAGAACTGATGGCGCACTTTTATCCAATAAAGAATTTGCAGCCTACTCTATCATAGGAGGATTTAGAAGAAGAGGACACCTACTCTCTACGACCAATCCCATCAGAGAAAGAAGAGATAGAAATGCCCATCTCGACCTAGGAGATTATAATCTTTCAGACGCAGACTTGAGTTCTCAGTTTGAAGCAGGAGCAGAACTGGGCTTACCTAATGCTACTCTCCAGCAGATTATAGATAGATGCCAAGAGCTGTACGCTGGAAATATAGGTTTTGAATATGCACATATAGAAAACAGAGAAAAGCGAGTATGGCTGAGAGAGAAGATAGAGAATAGAGACTTGTCAGGTAGTTATGGCCTCTCACTAGATCAGAAAAAACGAATTCTGGAGAAGTTGAATGGCGCTGTGATTTTCGAGAAGTTTTTACATACCAAATATGTAGGACAGAAGAGATTCTCTCTAGAAGGTGGAGAAACGGCTATAGCAGCTCTAGATGCTATCATAAGTACAGGAGCAAAGGATAAGGTGGAAGAAGTAATCATCGGGATGGCACACAGAGGAAGACTAAATGTCCTTGCCAATATAATGGGGAAGACCTATGATGAGATCTTTAATGAATTTGAAGGTAACTCTATTCCAGAGCAAAGCTTTGGGGATGGAGATGTAAAGTACCACTTAGGCTTCTCATCACAGGTGGATGCAGGTGGTAAGAAAAAAGTCAGCCTCAAGCTCTCCCCTAACCCTTCTCACCTAGAAGCTGTAAATCCTGTAGTGCAGGGTTTTGCAAGAGCAAAAGCAGACATACTATTTGATAGTGATTATGATAAGATACTTCCTATACTAATACATGGTGATGCTGCCATCGCAGGACAAGGGGTGGTCTTTGAGACAGTACAGATGAGTCAGCTAGAAGGATATTATACAGGTGGTACCATCCATATCGTGATTAATAATCAGATAGGATTTACGACAGACTTTGATGATGCCAGGTCTTCTACTTACTGTACTGCATCAGCAAGTATCGTGCAGGCTCCAGTCTTTCATGTAAATGGTGATGATCCTGAGGCGGTAGTCTTTGCAGTACAATTAGCGACAGAATACAGACAGAAGTTTAACAATGATGTGTTTATAGATATGGTCTGCTACCGTAGGCACGGACACAATGAGGGAGATGATCCTAAGTTTACCCAGCCTAAAATGTATGAGATTATCAATAAGCACCCCAATCCCAGAGAGCTCTATGTAAAGAAACTGCTGGAAAGAGGCGATGTAGATGCCCAACTAGCAGAAAGTCTGGAAAAAGAGTTCTGGAATCACCTTCAGGACAGACTTAATCTAGTCAAAGAAAAACCTCTGCCCTATACGCCTCAGCAACAAGAGAAGGAGTGGGCAGAAATGAAAGTAATCTTTGATCCAAAAGATCTGGAAACTTCCCCAGATACAGGAATTCCTAAGGCACATATAGATAAGATACTAGAGCATCTTTCTAAGCCACCCCAAGGCATCAATCTCTTATCGAAAGTCAATAGATTACTTAAGAACACCAATAAGCTCCTGGCAGCAGAGAAGCTAGACTGGGCGCTAGGAGAGATGATGGCTTATGGCAGTATCTTATTAGAAAACAAAGATGTCAGAATCAGTGGGCAAGATGTAAAGAGAGGTACCTTCTCTCACAGGCATGCCATCTTTAATGATATAGAAAACGAAAAAGAATATAATAGATTAGACGGCATAGCTAAGAAGCAAGGGAAGTTCAGAATATTCAATTCTTTCCTTTCAGAATTTGCTGTCCTGGGTTTTGAGCATGGCTATTCTCTTGCTAACCCACATACTTTAGTGTTATGGGAGGCACAGTTTGGTGATTTCTATAACGGTGCTCAGTCTATGGTGGATCAGTTCATCAGTGCCTCAGAGAGCAAGTGGCAGCAGAGCAGTGCACTGACGATGTTGCTACCGCATGGCTATGAAGGTCAGGGCCCGGAGCACTCGAGTGCTAGAATGGAGAGATTCCTGCAGATGACAGCAGAATGTAATTTTACTGTAGCTAATATTACTACACCTGCTAACATGTTCCATGCGCTCAGGAGACAGATAGCAAGAGAGGTCAGAAAGCCGCTCATAGTTATGTCACCGAAGTCAGTGCTGAGACATCCATTAGCTGTCTCTCATAAATCAGAATTTGAGACAGGGACTTCTTTTCAAGAGACTATAGATGACGCTACAGTAAAGGCCAGCGCAGTTAAGAGATTGCTTATCTGTACTGGAAAGGTCTACTACGATCTAGTAAAGGCAAGGGATGAAGGCAAGCGAAAAGATATCGCAATCGTAAGAATAGAACAGCTCTATCCATTTCCTGAAGCACAAATGAATAAGATCTTAGAGAAATACAAGAGCGCCTCTAAATATTGGGTGCAAGAAGAATCTGCTAACATGGGCTCTTGGGATTTCTTAATGAGATACTGGAGACATACAGATATAGATCTGATCTCTCGTGCAGCTTCTGCTAGTCCTGCAACAGGCTTCAAGAAGATACATGAGCAACAACAAAAAGACTTAGTGAAAAGAGCTATCGGCTAAGCTCAATTACTACAGATAAAACCTAAAGCATCATTCTCTACAGAGTGGTGCTTTTTTTATTGCCTACCGTTGTAAAATGTAAATGATATACCGAACATTGGGAAACTCTCATCATAGGTATCATTCTGGATCTCAAATCTATCAGCCATAGGCTTTAGATTGATGTTAGAAAGTGGGAGCTGGTAGAAGGGCTTGATAGCAAAGGATACTGTTCCATTACCTGTGAAGTTAAATGCCAAATGAAATCTAGCAAAAATCTGACTGCGGTCGTCTTCTGCTAAGATCTGTGAACTATCATTGGAGGTTTGTATCTTCTCTTTTACGGCAACTAGATTACTGCCTATAGAACTGCCGACTCCTATTATCCCAAAGCTGCTTTCATAAGTCAGCATCAGCATATTGAGAGAATACTTATACTCTTTAGAATTTGAAGTGGAGATCTGAGGTTCGGGTGGTAAAATCTTTCCAATTGAAGTACGCGTTCTACTAAGACTTTCCCAGTTTAATTCTAGGGCACCAATTCCAAACTTGTATCTGGCGCCTAATGCTATTCCGTACAAGAATTTTAGTTCCTCTACAGGCTCTAGCTCATCGAAGAAAGTTGCTCTGCGCTCATTATACTTAGCTAATATTTGATTATTAACCTCTGGAGAGACAAAGCCTAGGCTGTAGCCTATCTTTACGTTAAACTGAGCATGTGCAGTGTAGGCTAAGCAAGAAAAACTCACTAGCAAGATCAAAGTACGGCCTAACTCAATTATTCCAGATATTCTCATATTACAATAAATCTATATAAGAAAGTTTGAAATAACAGCTTTTACTCAGTAAAACAAACTTTTTATAATAATTTAAAAAGGGATACTTTCAATGTTAGAATGTGAATGAGTCACCTGATGAAGAAGACAAAAACAAAAGAATCTACCAAAATCCAAAAGGCCAAAGTAAAGCAAGCCTATAGCCCACTAGGTATAAAAGCTAAAATGCACCTGCTCGGTGTCTTTCTTCTTTTGAGCTTTTGCCTCTATTTCCAATCCCTTTCTTTCGGATATGTACTCGATGACAAACTAGTCTACACAGAAAATACCTATGTCAAAGAAGGCTTCAGTGGGATAGGTAAGATACTGACTACAGAAAGTTTCCAGGGCTACTTTGGTAAACAAATGGATCTGGTACAAGGAGCAAGGTATCGACCACTTTCTCTTGTAAGCTTCAGTATAGAGCACGAGCTTGCAGGATTGTCCTCTGGTCTTAGCCATTTCCTTAATGTGCTCTTTTATGGATTAGCGGCTTTTATCTGTTTTATAACTCTGAGAAGATTATTTAATGAGAAAAGTGCCGATAAGAAATTAATCTATAGTATTTCATTTATCAGTGCACTTATATTCCTCGTCCATCCCATACACGTGGAAGCCGTCGCCAATGTCAAAGGAAGAGATGAGATCCTCGCTCTGCTCTTTAGCATGCTCACCCTATGGGCAGCTCTAAAATATACAGACACAAGAAAAGTGCTCTTGCTCATCATGGTACCCATTCTGTATCTACTAGGGATGCTTTCCAAGGAGAACACAATCACTTTTTTAGCTATAATACCTGCTGCGATTATAGTCTTTAGAAAGCATGCTAGGGCAGCTAACATGAAAGTTTTCTTCAGTCTACTCATAAGCACTATAGCTTATCTAGTTTATAGAAACTATATCATAGGCTACCTCCTAGGAGGAGAACCGTCCAATGATCTGATGAACAATTCTTTTCTCGGCATGTCAAGCCTACAGAAATATGCGACGATATTCTATACCCTACTCATCTACCTTAAGCTCAATATAATTCCTCACCCACTTACCCATGACTATTATCCTTATCACATTCCGATAATGAACTTTGGTAACTGGCAGGTTTGGTTATCTATATTACTTCATCTTGCCTTAGTCGGGCTGATGATAGTGAGCTACAAGAGGAGAAAAAAATTAAGCTACGCTATCTTTTTCTATATAGCAGCGATGTCCATCGTATCTAATCTAGTGATCAGCATCGGTACTTTTATGAATGAGCGCTTTGCCTTTGTGGCTTCCCTAGGCATCTGTATGATACTCGCCTACCTGATAAAAGCAGTTGCTAAAAAAACCTCCCAACCTCATCGGCTTACCCTCGTACTCGCTGGGCTACTCCTATTCTTATATGGATTTAAAACCATGACCAGAGTTCCCGCCTGGGAAAGCGAGCTGACACTTAATCAAGCTGCTATAAAAGTATCTAAGAACAGTGCCCGAGCCAATAGCTTCATGGCTACCGCCCTCTTTAATAAGTATAAAAATATTTCGGATGCTACAGAGAAAAAACGTTTGTTAGCAGAGGCTCAACCCTATGCTAAAAAAGCAGTCGCTATCCACCCTAGTTATTACAATGGTCACCTGATGAGTTGTGGGATAGCAGCAGAACGCTATAAGTATGACAGAGATTTAGATAAGCTACTTGCAGAATTCAAGCAGGTTACTCTAGCCCGGCCCGATGTAGAGTTTCTTCAGACTTACCTAGATTATCTCAATGGCCGTGCGGACAAAGCCACCCTCATGGCTTACTACAAAGATATCTGCATCAATGGACTGATGAATCAGCAAAGAAAATATTCTTGGGCGCTAAAATTCTTAAAGCTGGCCTCTGCTCTAGACCCTAACGACGCTGAAATACGTCAAGCCATACGAACAGCATACTCTGCCCTAGGACAAAATCCCAACTAAATAGCTATGTCAGATCAGCAATTATTATACAAGTTGGCTTTTAACTTCATTCCTAATATCGGTGCCGTCCTGGCAAAAAATTTGATTTCCTATTGTGGCGGGATGGAAGAAGTATTTAGAGCAAATAAAAGAACCCTACTTACTGTCCCGGGAGTAGGAGAAAAAAAAGCCCAAGACATCCTCAATTGCGATGCCCTGGGCAAAGCCGAAAACGAATTAAAGTCGCTAAAAAACAAAGACATAAATCTCATTTTTTATCTAGATGAGAACTATCCCGAAAAACTCAAGCATTACCCTGACTCTCCTATCTTACTCTATGCCAAGGGAGACATGGACCTCAATGCACAGAGAATGGTTGCTATCGTAGGTACCAGAAAAGTCACTTCTTATGGCATCATGGAATGCGAACGCCTAGTAGAAGAACTAATGCAGTATAACTGTACCATAGTCAGTGGGCTTGCCTATGGTGTAGATACCACCGCCCACAGAAAAGCAGTGCAGCTAGGAATACCTACTATAGGTGTGCTCGGTAATGGTATGAATGGCATCTATCCAGCCACCAATAGAAAACTGGCTACCAGTATGTTGCCCAATGGAGGTGTACTCTCAGAATACCCTATGGATACGCCACCAGATAGAGAAAATTTTCCCAAAAGAAATAGAGTCATCGCTGGGCTTTCAGATGTCATTCTCGTGATAGAGTCTGCCCGCAAAGGAGGCTCCATGATTACTGCTGAATATGCCAACAATTACAATAAGGATGTTTTCGCTATCCCAGGTAGAAGCAATGATGAATTTTCAGAGGGATGCAACCATCTCATAAAAGCACATAAGGCGCACCTCTGTACTTCCGCAGAAGATATCTCCTATATCATGAGATGGGATAAGCCAGAGGGAGGCAAACAACTCCAGCTTATAATCGAGCTAGATCCAGAAGAAGAACCGATAGTCGTTCTTATCAAAAACAATCCAAATATCGGTCTCGACAGTCTCCATTATCAGTCCAAAGTTCCACTTTCTAATCTTACAGCCATTCTATTGAATCTCGAATTCAAAGGGGTCATCAAATCCTTACCAGGAAAAAAATATATCTTGAGCCACTGAATTATAGCTATGAATAAGATCTTCACTTTACTGCCCTTGTCCTTTGTCGCAGCCTTTATCCTTATCCCCTCCTGCAAGACACCTGCGACCACGCCTCAGATTGCTGAGCCCGTATATGAAAGAGAAGTCTTAGGTTCTGTTATAGCAAAACCTAAAAAGCCAAAAAATATAATCTTCCTTATAGGAGATGGTATGGGAATGGGACAGATCTCTGCTGGCACCTATGCCAATGGCAATACCTCTAATCTTGAAAAGTTTCCTGTCGTCGGTATTCATAAGCCGCAGTCAGGCAAGCAACTGATCACTGATTCTGCTGCCGCTGCGACTTCTTTTGCTTGTGGTGTAAAAACCTACAATGGTGCTATAGGTGTAGGGCTAGATTCTTTACCTGTAGAAACCATCCTTGAAGAAGCCGAGCAGAAAGGGCTCAAAACAGGACTGGTTGCAACCTCTACCATTGTGCATGCCACTCCTGCCAGCTTTATTTCTCACAATGTCTATCGTAAAAACTATGAGGAGATAGCAGAGGATTTCTTGAAGACAGACATTGATTTTTTTGCAGGTGGTGGAAAGAAGTTTTTTGACAGAAGAGAGAAAGACGAAAGAGATCTTATAGCAGAATTACAAGCGAAAGGCTACACCGTAGAAAACTATCTGAAGGAAGTGCATGAGCTCAAGATTCCGATGGAGACCGCAGATAAGTTTGCCTACTTCACTGCAGACGAAGATCCCCTACCTGTATATCAAGGCAGAGATTACCTGGAAGCTATTTCTATGGAAGGGATTAATTTTCTCAAGCAAAGATCTGCAGAGGGAGGTTTTTTTATCATGATAGAAAGCTCGCAGATAGACTGGGGAGGACATGCTAATAATTCTCAGTGGATCATAGATGAGTTTAAGGAATTCAATGAGTTGATAGGTAAGGTACTCAGCTGGGCAGAGGCTGACGGAGAAACCCTAGTACTACTCACTGCAGATCACGAGACAGGTGGCTACACCATACAAGTGGATTCTAAAATGGATAGCCTGGTAACCACTTTTACCTCTACGCATCATACTGGTGACTTTATTCCTGTTTTCGCCTCAGGGCCAGGCTCAGAACAATTCAGTGGCTTATACGAGAATACGGCTATCTATCATAAACTGCGGGCAGCTATGGGCTGGTAAGTTCTTGGAATTACAGTCGAGCATTTATTTCCTTTTCCAGCAGGACACTATATGGTCATCCACCATTCCTACAGCTTGCATGTAGGCATAGATGATGGTAGGCCCTACAAACTTAAAGCCGCGCTTCTTAAGGTCCTTAGAGATAACATTAGACAAATCCGTCTGCGCAGGAATTTCAGACATGGTTTTCCAGGTATTGACTATCGGTTTGCCCTCTACAAAATTCCACAGATAGTCACTCAGGCTCTGCTCTTTTTTCAGCTCTAGATATGCTTGAGCATTCTGGATGACAGCATCGACTTTCAGCTTATTCCTAATGATGCCCTTATCCGCTAATAATCTATCTATATCTTTCTGCCCATACTTAGCTATCTTCTTGATATTCCAATTCTCGAAAGCTTTTCTGTATGTATCTATACGAGTCAGAATAGTATACCAGCTCAAGCCTGCCTGCGCCCCTTCTAAGTTCAGATACTCAAACAATTCTTTGTCATCATACACCGGCTGCCCCCACACTTCATCATGATAGTCCATGTAGAGCTTATCTTTGAGGCACCAGTCGCATCGTTTTTTAGGCATGTGTCTTTTAGGTGTAAGATAGTTAAGATACGGGTGGTTCCTTTTGTCTTAAACAGGATTTGTAAGATGAATAAGATTTACATGATTTATTTCCCCTCTTTTCATACTGACTGAGGAACGAGCGGAAGTATCTTCTGTCTCGTCTGTAATAATTTATGTTTAGCGTAGATTGAAGCAAAGCATCGAGCTGGGCCATCTACGTTGGATGATTAATCAGGATTCTGTCTTGTAAGCTGGGCTCTTTGCTTTCCGCTTGCTCCTTTTGTCTGAAACAGGATTTATAAGATGAACAAGATTTGCATGATTTTTCCTATCACCTCCTTTTCATACTGACCGAGGAACGAGCGGAAGTATCTTCCGTCTCGTCTATCCTAGCTATCATCAATAGCTCAGCTTTTCATTTTGCTTCTCACTCTTCCCTCTTGTCTGAAACAGGATTTTTAAGATTAAAGGATTTGCATGTCCTGACTGCCAGGATAACCAAAGTCACAATCCCCAAACCACCATTCATCAAAGAAAAAACCAGGATTGATACTATCACCATTAGGCATTTGTTCATGAACTCTATTCGCCACGGCACAACCATTGGTATAGAAAAGTAGCTGACCTTCTTTATCACAGATAGAGGCATTATTTTGGTCATACATTAATCCACCTTGTCTAACTCCGGCAGTGAGCGGCCTTTTATTAAAATCTATTTCTATCGCTTGGACTCCAGGCTCAGGGTCCAAATCTAACCCAAAGGGCCAATAGTAATCCTGTTTCGATTGACAGTTCATTGTGATAGTCAATAAAGAGAATGTAAGTGTATAGAGTATTTTCATGGTGCGAAGGTTATAAAATGGAAGCTGTCTTCCCAAAAATAAAGATTCTTGACTGAATAATGCTAAGCGAATTGGGAATTTACCTTTTGGAATTTCCTTCCTTCCCACTCTTG
>CALLAE010000039.1 GCA_938002665.1 uncultured Saprospiraceae bacterium
CCTTTCACTATTAATTGGCAAAATGATATGGGCGGTGAGGAAGGAAGTACCATACTTAATGAGGTAGGAGATTATGTCGTCTCTGGACTTAATGGTGGTTCTACCTATTGTATAGATGTGGTTGACGCTTTAGGCTGTAGCCTGCTTCCTTAGGCATATATTTTCATTCAGTCTTATACCTGATCGCTTTAGCCAGAAAAAGATTAAGGAATTCAAGCAAAGTTTTAAGAACTCTGACACTTGGGCTCTTGCTAACAATCAAAAAAGACATAGGACGACACCAAGAAAAAAATCCAAAACCTTCTTATATAAAGGCGGTCTCCGAAAAGTTATATCTCTAAAATCAATGATTACCAGTAATTGAACTAGCTAATCAACTTCCCACTAGCATCCCACTCAGCTAGTACATCCCTCTTCTCATGATCCACGTACTGACTTAGATATTTTTCCTCATACTTAAATCCATGCTTGTCCAGCTCCTCCTTCGGCACCCCATCCCACAAGTTAGGACGATTACCCACATAGCCTAGGTCATCAAAACCCATCTTGGTCGTATAGTAACCAGTCAAGGTAAGATTCCGCATTCTGTCAAAGAAACTTCTACCAGGCCCCATCTCTGGTTTTAGATTTTTAGGGTCGGGATACGCAATGTCGTCTATAATGCTGAGTTGCTGTTTTTCACTGAGAGTAACAAACTGTTTCTCGTAGCGCTTCATGGCTTCCCCATCTAGCCACATCAGCCCACCTCTTAACGGCAGCTGATGATAGCTCATGTCTTTCACGATAAACTCTATAAATTCTGGTACTCCAGCATCAGTAGCAGAACCTGCTGTCGCCGTGGCGGGTAAGATGAGATCACAGAGGACAGCTATAGTAGAAAGTTCCTGCTCTGTCAAGAACACCTCCGCGGCTAATTTTTTATCTAAAGCTAACTCACTAGGCGTCCTTCCGTAGCCAGACGAAGTAGCGACTTCCTCGATGCCCTCAGTAAGATCGGTTTTGCAACCAGTTGTTCCGATACCGACACCAGCGATGGTACCGACCAGTAGGCTCTTTATAGTATCTCTACGTTTCATATGTTTTTCTTCTTAAACTGTTCTACAATATATTCTGAGGCACGCATGCTCAAGGCCATAATTGTCCATGTACAATTCTTGTCTGCCTGTGAAGTAAATGGACCAGCATCTACAACGAATACATTTTTGCAATCATGTAATTGCTGGTATTTATTGGTTACTGAAGTACGGGTATCATCGCCCATTCTAGTGGTCCCGACTTCGTGTATGATTTCACCTGGTTTCAGTAGACCGTAATCTTTTTCTTTTCCAGGTTTTTCGCCCAGTACCACTCCTCCAGCATTAGTAATAATTTCTTCAAAAGTATCTGTCATGTGTTTAGCTTGGAGAACCTCATAGTTCGTCCATTTGTAATCAAACTTTAGAACAGGGATACCAAACTGATCTACGACAGAAGGATCTATAGTACATCTATTATCATATTGGGCGATAGATTCTCCTCTTCCGGCTAGGCCTAGCACAGAGCCGTAAAAGCGCCTCACATCTTTTCTCAACTTATCACCATAACCACCCACTGCGCCGCCTATGTGTTCATTAAGACCACTAGCATTAAACCCAAAACCATATGAAGGCATCCCCAGGCCACCCCAGATTTCTATGTGATAACCTCTAGGGAAGTCCAGTTTCTTATTGTCACCCCACCAGGGACTATAGACATGCATACCACCGACACCATCTTCATTATAGATTTTTCTATCCATCATAGCAGGGATAAAACCAGTCAGCCCAGCTCCTGTACTATCATGCAGATACCTACCCACATGATCACTGCTGTTGCCGAGGCCATTAGGATGTTGCTTGCTTTTAGAATTGAGTAGTATACGAGCAGAGCTACAAGCAGATGCACCTAGTACCACTGCTCTACTTTTGAGCTGGTATTCCATGAGGTCTTCCTTGTTTATAAAAGAAACCCCAGTGGCCAGTCCTTCGTCATTGGTCGTGACATTTTTGACCATACAGTTAGTGTAGAGATCTACTTGCCCACTTTTTTGTGCTGGAAAAATAAATACAGACCCAGCAGAAAAATCTGCGTAAGCATTACATGACCTGTTGCATTGCCCACAGTAAAAGCAGACACCTCTTTCCTTATTTATCCTTTTAGTGAGTATAGAGAGTCTAGCAGGGATGACAGGAATACCTGTTTTCTTAGCACCCTTCATGTAGAAAAAATCATGGAGACGCGGCTTGGGAGGCGGTAAGAAATACCCGTCTGGATCATTGGGCAAACCTTCATTAGTCCCAAAGACTCCTACCATCTTATCTAGCCTATCATAGTAAGGCTTGAGTTCTTCGTAAGTGATAGGCCAGTTTTCTCCCAGCCCGTCGATATCTTTTTTCTTAAAATCATCTGGCCCAAATCTGAGAGAAATTCTCCCCCAGTGATTAGTACGTCCACCTAGCATCCTAGATCTCCACCACTTAAATTCTGTGCCCTCTTCATGTGTATAGGGTTCACCCTCTACTTTCCAGTCACCCCATGACATATCATATTCTCCGAAAGCTCTTCGGGAACTTGCGCCTCTTCGTGGTGATTCCCAGGGCCATTTCATCTGAGTCTGAGTGGAAGGATCTTTAGGATCAAAGTATGGTCCAGCTTCTACTACAGCAATCTTGAGTCCAGAGTTAGCTAGTATAAATGCTGACATTCCCCCTCCTGCACCAGAGCCTACTATTATAGCATCATACTCTTTGGCCGTTTCTATTATTTGCATATATCAGTTTTGGCTTTGCTCTAAAGATAGTGTTTAGTCCTAAATTGTTCTTATAGATTTTTCATCTTACTTTTTCTTGGATAACAAGTAAGCAAAAATCTAGCTGCTTGAAGGCAAGAGCTCTTATTCAACTTTGGCAGCTTATAATGACATAATTCTACTTACTGAACCAATGCATTCTTTGCTGTCAAGCAACAGGGGTAACCGATAAAGGTATTTTTTTTCTTGTCAGCTAACCTTTATCAACTTAGGTGGATAGCCAAGCGATGTTTAGCAGAATATATAGAGTTGATGAGCGATTGGCTTGAGTGCTGAGTGCAAAACGAAAGAATTCGTTTTGCATGGCAGCCAAGACTAAGTACCACAGCCAGATTGACACCATCACCAAATGAATGGTGACAAATTGACCTAATATAAGATCGGAGATGATAATGGAACCCAAATTGATATATGAGTAATAGAATAAATATATTGCAGAATGACCTACGATAACTTTACAATAAAAGCCCAAGAGGCCATCATTAAAGGCCAGTCACTGGCTAAGAATTTAGATCAGCAGCAAGTAGATACAGTACATCTACTGAGAGGGATCATTGATATAGATGAGCAATTGACAGAGTTTCTTTTCCAAAAAATGGAAGTCAGTATTCCGACTCTCATCAAGCAATTAGAAGCTCAGATGAAAAAGTATCCCACTGTAGAAGGTAGTGATAAGCAGTTTCTGACTAATGATTCTAATGCTGCTCTGGCTAAGGCCAAAAAACTCATGAAAGAGTTTGGTGATGAGTTTATCTCTATAGAGCTCATACTTCTAGGGATACTCGCTGGCAAAGATAAGGGTGCTCAGATTCTTAAAGACTTAGGCGTCACTAGCAAAGGCCTCACTGCCGCCATCGTCGAAATCCGAAAAGGAAGCAAGGTAGATAGTCAGTCCTCAGGTGCAGAGTATAATGCTTTAGGCAAGTATGCTATTAATCTGAATGAGCGGGCAGAGTCGGGTAAGCTAGACCCTATCATAGGGAGAGATGAAGAGATCAGACGCATACTACATATACTATCTAGAAGAAAGAAAAACAATCCTATCATCGTCGGTGATGCAGGAGTAGGTAAGACGGCTATCGTGGAAGGAATCGCATGGAGAATCGTTAAGCAAGATGTACCTGAGAGATTACAGTCTAAGAAGATATTTTCTTTGGATATCGCTGGCTTAATAGCAGGTGCTAAATTTAAAGGAGAATTTGAAGAAAGACTAAAAGCGGTAATCAAAGAGGTCAATGCCTCTAATGGTGAGGTAATATTGTTTGTGGACGAGATCCATACCCTCATAGGAGCAGGGGGTGGAAATGGTGCGATGGACGCAGCTAATATTCTCAAGCCAGCCTTGGCTAGGGGAGAGCTGCGAACTATAGGAGCGACGACACTAGATGAATACCAAAAACATTTTGAAAAAGATAAGGCACTAGTTAGAAGATTCCAGACAGTCTATGTGGATGAGCCATCGGTAGAAGATACCACTTCTATTCTGAGAGGTATCCAAGAAAAGTATGAGATGTACCACAAGATAGACATCCTAGATGAAGCACTTATAGCTGCGGCTGAATTATCCCACAGGTATATCACCGAAAGAAAGTTACCAGACAAAGCCATCGATCTTATAGATGAGGCTGCTGCCAAAATGCGACTAGAGCTAGACTCTGTTCCTGAAGAGATAGATGAGCTAGACAGAAAAGTGCGACAGCTAGAGATAGAGCGCGAAATGGTCAAGAGAGAAAAGGACGAAAAGAAACTCAAAAAGATCAATGAGCAAATCGCGAATTCTAGAGAGAAACTAGATTCTATAAATGCCAAATGGAAAAATGAAAAAGGCATCGTAGAGCAGATCCAGGTCATCAAGAAACAAGTAGAAGAACTGGAACATCAAGCCGAGATGGCAGAGCGGGATAGTGATTTTGAGAAAGTGGCTAAGATTAGATATGGAGATCTGAAAGAAAAAGAAGCGATGCTGAAAGTAGCAGAGGAAAAACTCGACAAGCTACCTGAAGAATCCAGATTTACCAACGAAGAAGTGACGGCCAATGACATAGCTGAAGTGGTAGCGCGATGGACAGGTATACCTGTATCTAAGATGATGCAGAGCGAAAAAGATAAATTGCTCAAGCTAGAAGATGAAATAGGCAAGCGACTCATAGGACAGAAGGAAGCGGTGACAGCAGTCTCTGATGCTATCAGAAGAAGTCGTTCTGGTCTAGGAGATCCTAATAAGCCTATCGGTTCATTTATCTTTTTAGGGCCTACTGGGGTGGGTAAGACAGAGCTCGCTAAGACCTTAGCAGAAGTGCTCTTTGATGATGAGAAAGCCATTACCAGAATAGACATGTCAGAGTACCAAGAAAAACATTCTGTATCTAGACTGGTGGGAGCGCCTCCAGGCTATGTGGGCTATGATGAGGGTGGACAACTTACAGAAGCGGTGAGAAGACGGCCTTACTCTATTGTGTTATTAGACGAGATAGAAAAAGCACATCCTGACACCTTCAATATCCTCTTGCAAGTGCTAGATGATGGACGACTAACGGATAATAAAGGACGGGTCGCGAACTTTAAGAATACCTTGGTCATCATGACTTCTAATATGGGAGCAGAAACCATCCTTGAAAATTTTGAGGATCTCGATGCTGTCGGAGCAGAGCACAAAGCAGATATCATAGAAACTACTAAGCTAGAAGTCTTCGATGTACTTAAGCAAAAACTCAGACCAGAATTCCTCAATAGGATAGATGATCAGATCATGTTCCAACCTCTCACCAAAGATGAGATAAAGCAGATCGCACATCTCTTGCTCAGAAAGACTAAGAAGAATCTTGCCAAATCAGAGATGGGTATTGAGTTTTCTGAATCAGCAATGGACCTGATAGCAGAGTTAGGGTATGAGCCACAATTTGGTGCCAGGCCTCTGAAGAGAGTTATCCAAAAAGAACTGACTAACGAATTGTCTAAGCAAGTGTTATCAGGTGCTTTTACCACTGGAGATACTATCTATATCGGTACTGATGCGAAGGGCTTTACCTTTACAGAAACACCTAGTGACTCTAAAGCTAAGCCGAAAGTAGAGAAGAAGCCGAAACAGAGCAAAGCCGACAAGCTGAAGAAAGCTGCGGATGATGTGCAGGATGCAGTGGATGATATAGATAAGGAGTGATGATAATCTAAGTTCTACTGGCCAAACTAAAGATAAATACAGAGCCTGCATTCAAAAAGAAGCTTGCTAATTATCCCGACAGTGTTCGGGATAAAATGCAGTTTCTTAGAGACCTCGTAATTGAGACGGCACAAGAGCAGCAGGGGATTACGGAACTAGATGAAACGCTTAAGTGGGGCGAGCCTAGTTTTTTGACCAAGAACGGCAGTACCTTAAGAATGGACTGGAAAGAAAAAACACCAGAGCAATATGCGATGTACTTTAAGTGTACCAGCAGATTAGTGGAGACCTTTAAGATGGTGTATGGGGATCAGTTCCGATATCAAAAAAACAGAGCAATAGTCTTTGATCTAAGGCAAACAGTCCCTGCGAAAGAATTAAAGAAGTGCATTAAAGCTACTCTCTTGTATCACAAGGTTAAGGACGATAATACTTTAGGCTTATAGCGGGATGGAGATGCTACACAGTGGCGAGCTTGCCATTCATGTAGGCTTCATAGTCTACCATACTTTGAGAGACGATCTCCCAGCCCTTTTCTTTGTTTTGAAATTTTTCTACTTCCACTTCTTTGTTTTCTAGTTTCTTGTAGTCTTCAAAGAAGGCCTTCAGTTCTAGAAGGGCATGGGCAGGCAGTTCCTCTATGTTTTCTATATGACTGACACTAGGATCATCTGGAGACACTGCAATGATTTTGTCATCTATCTCTCCACCATCTATCATGCGCATAACGCCTATTACTTTTGCACGCATAAGACTCATAGGTAACACTTTTACCTGTGTCAGGATAAGAATGTCTAAAGGATCCTTGTCATCACAGTAGGTCTGTGGAATAAATCCATAATTGTAAGGATATGTCATAGAAGAATGAAGAACCCTATCTAGTATGAGGTAACCTGAAGCTTTATCTAGCTCATATTTTGATTTACTTCCTTTGGGGATTTCTATCATAGCAGTTATAATCTTAGGAGCATCTGCTCCTATATCTACTGCATGCCATGGGTTGCTTCCTCTCATTTCTCTATTCTAATTTTGAAGTCCAAAATTAGGCTAATTATATCTGGCATATCTTCCAATGGAACCTAGTAGGAAAATCCTAATCTGCTATTGTTTCATGCTCGTATGGCAAGAGATGATGAATGAAAATTGTAGTAAAACCCAATAGATATTTTGCCATTAGTTGGAGCCTAAGAATATTTCTAGTAGGAGAAAATGTTAAGGTAGTTGAGTTTTTTAGATCACTGCAGGACAGTAAGGTCTTTTTTTAATTGGTTACAACTGCTAGATAGGGAAGAAGCTATAGAAACAATGGCTCATAAAGCAGGAATACAAAAGACTGAGGGTTTTCCACTAATAATAGGCATTCAGGGAATTAAATATTACAATTTATTGTAATATGTATTACTTTTACATATTATTTCGACCGAGCAGATCGTTTGGAAAGTAACACTAACTTATATAATACTCTAGATTATGGCAAGGCTACCAAAAATAATCATCATGATAGCGGCGATGACCGCCATCTTCCTTTGGCTAAGTACAGCCATTAACTCATGCGGTAATAATGCTGATGACCTGTTAGGTGATGCTACCGAAAAAGTCAGTGAAGGCACAGAAGAGTTTATTGACGATTTTTCAGATGATATTTTTGAGGATGATAGTGATGAATTGTTTGAAGACGATGATGAAACTTATGATTCAGCTTATGTAGCTGGTGATGAAGCGGATGCTGAAATAGAAGAAGTAGATTTTACAGCTACAAATGATGAGCCAGCCTATACGGCCCAAGCTCCCACTCCTACATACAGCTCTTCTGGAGGTGAGTATCTGGTTATAGCGGGTAACTACCTTGTAGAATCCAATGCTAGAAAAATGACTAGAAAGCTTTCTAATCTTGGGTACCCAAGTGCAGACATTGGCGTATTTGACAGATCGCAATATCATACAGTTATCGCCTCTAGACAAGACAGCTACGGCGCTGCTCTAGAAATATCAAATGCAATCAAGCAGCAAGGCATTGATTGTTATGTCAAGAAAAAGCAATACTAGACGTGAAAAATTCTTCTTGTGAATAGGTAATCAAAATAGTTCTACTTCGCTTCCCCCTAACCTGGACTGGACACATTAAGTTACACCAATGCTAGCTTCTATTCCACCTAACACCTGCATAAAAGCTAATTTTTGTGCAGCTTCGCAGGCTATAAATTACGTCATTTGAAATTATCCTCCTCACTCCCGAGGAGTGAAGATGATATAGTCTAACTAACCCTTAGTACATACAAAAATACTTTTGCGAACGTTTGGAATATTTTAATAGGATGACAACAAAGTGGCGGTTCCTAAAGGATATCTGTCCGTAGAGCATTTCATTTTCAGAACAAGACTATGATTTATCTATTGCTCCATTACCAATTGTGGTATTAGAATATTTGAAATGAACTAATTAAATTATCTTCCAATAATAATTCAAAATAATGTAAACCAAAACCAAATACTGTGATGCTTAAACGTGAAAAATTTATTTCAAATAATTCTTATCTAATTATTTTCGTAGTCGTAAATTTTACAGCCTGCAGTGAAAACGAACCACCTATCCATGACAATGAATTTCCAGTTGTTAAAGCTGAAAACTCTTATACCGTAATGGTAGACGAGGATATCATCTATGCAAATGGACTAATTCTTGATGCAAACAATTCTGCTGAGATGCCTCAACTATTAGATGTTTACTATCCAGACAATAATTCTACTAATCGTCCTGTCTACATGTTTATACATGGTGGAGGATTTCAAGGTGGCACAAAAACAAAACCTGAAATTATACATATGGCCAATTACTTTGCTTCCAGAGGCTGGATTTTTGCTTCGGTAGATTACAGAACCACAAGTGATCTAAATGGATCAGACTTCAAAGGAATTGCCCCTCAAGAATGGATCGATTTTACTCTTTAGAATGCAGCAACTCCAGATGAAGCTAGGACAAGTATAGCGATGTATGCGGCTCAAAGAGATGCCAAAGCAGCACTTCGATGGATGGTAGCCAACTCCAGTACTTATCATATGAACACAGCATTTATTACTGTAGGAGGAGCATCAGCAGGAGCAATCAGTACTATTGCTCTAGGTATCTCAGATCATGAAGATTTTAAAGATGAAATTCCTGCCGCTGACGACCCCACTCTTTCAACCACTAATATTGAAGAGACTTACGAAGTCAAATGTATGGTTGATTTCTGGGGAGGCAATGTAAAACTGGAGTTATTAGAATCGGTATATAACATAAATCGATATGACAGTAGTGACCCTGAATTATTCATTGCTCATGGCACTTTAGATCCTACGGTACTGTTTTCAGAAGGGGCAGAACTAGATAGTATATATAACTCATTAGGTATCTTCCACGAATTTGTCCCTCTAGTTGATCAAGGTCATGGTGCTTGGAATGCAACCGTTAATGGAAAAAGCTTATCTGAATTAACTTTTGATTTCTTAGTTGACAGTCAAAATCTAAATGTTGAATAAGTTAGTACGACTCTGTATGTTACTACGACTCTGTTTTGTTTTGTCTTCTCATGATTATCAGTCAGATAAGTAGATGGTAGATGTTTCATGTTTTTATGATCTAAGAAACTTTAGCTCAAATAATGAGAATGGAGCTGTCATTAATGCAACTGCAGGGATAAATAAGACTACCTTGAGAAAATATACAAGTATGTGAGTTTAGACTGATTGACCATTAGGTAAACTAGCTAGTCGGATATTTTTTTTATTCCCTTACAAAAGCAGTCAGTCTATGAGTCCTCTCCAGTATAGCATCCAAAAGAAAACCCCCTTTGCGGAAAGTCTAGTCTGGCAGATAAATAGAGATTTCTATCAGCAGAATGGCATCGCCGCATGGAGCGATGAATTAGTACCACACCAGATAACAAATAGTTCTCTAGCAGCGACCACCTACGCAGAGCTGATCTATGCTTTTCTCAAAGATCTAGAATCTACCATCGCGACAGAGAAGCTGGTCTATATCCTAGAGCTGGGTGCTGGCCATGGCAGACTAAGTTATAATATCCTAGAGCATCTGGACCAGCTGATCTCTGATTCCGAAGGCTGCTCTACTAAGTACTGCTATGTCCTGAGTGATATTGTAGAAGATAATCTATCCTTCTATAGCAGTCACCCCAAATTGCAAAAGTACTATGAGCGCGGGGTCTTAGATATATCCTATTACGACGGTACCGCAAGTCAAGAGCTCCTGCTCCGAAAATCAAAAACCACCATCACCCTCTCGGACCTGGAGCAACCTATTATGGCGATCGCTAATTACTTCTTTGATTCTCTGGCAAACGAGCTATACTATTTTGAAGACGAAGAGATCTATAATTGTTCTGTTTCTATAGACGCCGCCATAGATCCTGAAGGTAGAAATGCGCAAGAGCTTATACATGAAATGAAAGTGACTTATCATAAAACTACAGCGGAGGTACCCGACTACGAAAATGATATATTCAATCAGATACTGGCTGAGTACAGCAGACTGTATAGCGATACTTATATTCTATTTCCAAAGATTGCCATGGAGTGCCTCGCTAATATTTCTTCTCTGTCTAAGCAAGGCTTAGTGCTGCTGTCCATGGATAAAGGCTACAAAAAAATAGAGGAGCTAGCCGGCAGAAAGAAACCTGATTTTGTAAAGCATGGTAGCTTTTCTTTGTGGGTGAATTTTCATGCTATTTCTGAATTCTGCAAATTGAGTGGTGGCGCAGCTATGTTTGATGCTAATACTAACTTAAGTATAGATCTCGCCTGTCTGAGGCTGACTAAGGCAAGTTCTAGCTATCCTCTCTTTGAACAAACTTATCGCAAGCATTCTAGTCAAATAAACCTAGACGATATTAATAGTATCAAGTCCTTAGTGTATAAAAATTTATCAACGGCAAACCTGACGGAGTTATTGGGATTGATCAGATTAAACTCTTATGACTCTTCGATTTTTATCACTCTTCTTCCTAGTATCAAAGTTTTATCTAAAGACATCTCTATTAAACAGCGCACTCGACTTAAGCAGACCATCAGTCAAGTATGGTCTAAGTATTATGCTATCAAAGAGGACTACGACCTCTCTTATGAATTAGGCGGTATAATGTACGATCTCGGTTACTATCTGGAGGCCTTGGATTACTTTCAGATTTCTTCTGATGCTTTTGGGTATAACATCGATGTGGATTATAATCTGATCTTATGTTACTACCAGCTGAGGCAGGATGACTTGTTCTTCTCTACTTTGAAAGCGGCTAAGCTGAGGTTTCCTACTTCTACTGCTTTTTTGAAATTGGAAGAGTTGGACATGGGGTGATGTGGGTTTTCCGCTATAATCTCCACAGTGGGTATTTATACCTTTTGATAAACGATATAATGGACAAGGTGAGCATCATCCGCCAACCTCCCTCATGAACCTATTAATTTATTTCAGGACGTATCAGTTTTTTAGTTGGTACATAGTACTTTCAAAAGAGTGAACTTCCATCAGATGAGGATAGTAGCACGGCAACAAAATTTTGATAAATAAAAATACTTTTCAGTTCTGGCAACACTATAGTTACTTCATCGGCATGTATCAGGGTAAGGCGTAGCACAGGTTGCCGTTCTTGGTTAAAAAATGTGTCAAAGAACACTAGCCATTACTCGCCATCCCCAATATTTGTTAATTTTAAATACATAAACCATTGACATTAACTCCAAAGGCCGTTAAAGTCTTTAAGTTTATCATCCATGCACCCTAACTCCCTCAACTTATTAATAACTTAGAGTTCGACTAAAAAAATTCCAGAATGATAAAGCAACTAGTAGCACTATTGTTTGTCTGGTCTCCCTTCCTATCTGCTCAGCAACTTGTATGTCCACCCGATGTCAGCAAAGCATGTCATGATATCACTTTTGACTTGCCCGATGTCATGGATGGTTCCGGGCTAGAATTGATAACCCAAAAAGAGTTCTCTGGTAACTCTTGCGAGGATAGAACAATAACAGTGACCTATATACTCATAGATGCAGAAGCACTAGAGCAAGCGCAATGCCAATATATTGTTACTGTAAAGCCCTACAATGAATTTACTCTATTTCCTCGTGATACCATCTTGTCTGGTGTGGCTATTTCTGAAGTACTGAACAAAAGCGTCTACACCGATGGTATGTTCCCATCTGGCACTAATGAATGTAACATCTTTTTTTCTTTCGAAGACATCTTGGTAGAGCAATTTCCCAATGCCTTTGTCGTGAGAAACTGGTCAGCAGAGAATGCCTGTGATAATACCACAGCCTTGGCTACTCAGACAATCAGGTTGACTAATCTACCTCATAATTCTATTGCAACACAAGTAAATGAATGTGGTGGCAAAGAAATTCTGGTAGACAAAATTGAGTTTTACTATAACGGCCTGCTCGTTCAGCAAGGGGAATGCTTTGCGCCATTTGATTCCTTGCATCAGACGCTTAACTGTCTTGCAGATAGCCTACTTATGCAGGATGACGATATGATAGAGCTGAGACTTACGGATATAACAGATCCATACATCGGCATCAGTACGATAGATATAATTGATATCCAAAGACATATACTAGGCTTGAAGAGATTTGAAGAGCCGTGTAGGCTAAGCGCTGGAGATGTGAATAGAGATGGACGTATAAATGGTCTAGACCTTGTGGAACTCAAGAGGCTGATCTTAGGACTCTACACAGAATGGCCATTTGGTGATGGTCCAGAACTCTACGTTAATGGGGAGCTGAGAGAAAACTTGAGCTTTAGAAAAGAGGACTTTCCACTTACACAGCTGGAAATAACTGTTGTCAATCAAGGGAATCCTTCTACAAATTAATATTATAACAAACTGTAAAACAGATAGTTACAATTTATATTCAACTGTAATGGCATTACAAAAAAGCAAATTTGTAATTTTCTAAAGTTGTATCTTAGTTCATATTTGTAGTACAAACAAATAATTATGAGTTATACGAACAAGATTCCAGCCTTAGTTTTTTCCCTTAGCCTAGTCTTCTTATTTCAAGTATCAGCACAGGATATCACCTTGTGTAATAATGAAAGCATTAACGTAGACGATCTTATCGTTACCTCTGATTCTGGTATGACGATAGATGTATCTGCCTGTACTTATGTTTCTGGAGACCTAGTAGGGTATATGAATTGTATTGCAGAAAACAATGAACTGCCAGATGGTGCTTCTTTCAATCTAGAAATTCTGAAAGGAGATGTCCTTAATGGTGTGAGTACGATAGATCTAGTGCTTATGCACAGAGACATTCTGAAGATAGAAAAACTGGATGATAGTTGCAAAGTGTTAGCTGCCGATGTGAATGGCGATAACAAAATCAATGTTAAAGATTTGGCCTTGACAAGGCTGGTAATCCTAGGGTGGCTAACAGACTTTCCTATCGCACCGTGGAAATTTTATAAGTCTAATGAATTAAACATCACAGGTATAAGCGCAGAGACCGAACTCGTATTTGCAAAAGAAGACTTCCCTCTTTCTGAACTAAAAATTAAAGGAGTAAAAGTAGGCGATGTGAACTACTCTGTCATTCCATAGGCAGAGAGGAATGAATGATATAACTGGGTAGCACTTTCTTGTGTTGCCCTTTTTTTATTCCTATTATTTCTTACCGCTGTTTGCAGACTAGGGAGATAGCAAGATGCATGACTAAGAGCGCGGCGACCTTTAAGCGGAAGTATGAATGAGATATGAAAGCATTTCTTGTGGTAAAGATATTTGTTGCCAGTAACCTTGGTGATGTTTGCCAGAATATATAGTACTTATGAGTGATCAGCCAGGTGTAGAGTCCAGAATGAGTTCTATGGTTTTACGAAACATAGTGCAGTAAAAATTCCTTTAAAGCATCTAACGTTTTTGGAGCTTTACTGGCAATGCAAAAAGCGGAAGTAAAGTGTTAGCTATAACCAAGTAGTGGAGCGATAAAAATTTAACGAATGACTAGGAAGATTAGCTTCACCCTAACTTCTCCAGCAACCACTTTCTCTCAGTAAGAATCTCTTCCTTAGCGATACTCAATTTCAGTTTTTCTTTCTTTTCTTTATCATAGATATTGAGTCGTGAAAGTTTCTTGAAGTACTTGATGATGTTCCTGTAATTATGTCTGTGGTACCCTATAATTTTATTTCTTACGAGGTAGATGTCTACAGAGTCTAGCAAAGAATAAAGTGACTGGTCCGCATCCATCTCATAGTAGATTTTTGCCTGTAAGGTCTTAGCAGCCAGATGGATGAGGTGATCCTTAAAGTCGGCCTCTTGGATATGCATTAGTGCTTCAGGGTAGTCACCCTTGTAGTAGTTGACGAGGGATAGATTGAACTGGAAGGCACTGCTTTTGTCAGACTTCTGTAGAAGGTCAGCATACTTATGCGTGAAAGCTTCTGCCCACTCCAGGTCGTCTGCCCTGATCGCCATCATCGCGATATTTCTATAAGTAAATCTAGACAAATGACCATCTATCAGCAGTACGCCATTCTCTAGCGCCCGCTCATAGATTGCCAGACCTATCAGACCATAATTCTTTCGGCCATTATTGAGTTGTCGGATGCACTGATTAAGTGCAAAAAGGTACAGTGTCTGAAGATCTTCTATATCCAGTGCTGCTTCGTTTTCTTTTATGAAACTATCAAAGTACTGAAAGAGGATATCGTTATCAGGTTCTCTTATCATGTGATAAGCATGATAGTAAGCACCTACTAGAGGGATGGATGAGAGCTGTTTGGTTTTTATTTCTTCTAGTACCCATGATAGATTTTCCAGCTGATACTCTTGATTAAAGACTGTCTGATGCGCATAGGCCATGCAAGCAAACTTCAGTTTGTTAGCAAAATACATGAGGTCTATCGTGTCCAGGATTTCTTGGAGGTTGAGCGCCTGACGACGCTTGACTGAGCTATTATGTTGGTAGGTTTCTATTTCGATATCTAGTTTAGCTCTGAGTAGCTGATCACTCCATCTAGGATTTTTATCAGGCGCAAAACGCTTGTTTACTTTTGTGGCTTGGGAGGCATATAGTTTTCCTAGTTTGTTTTTTCTATAGTAATTCAGTAGAAAGATATCAGAGTGGAGAGACAGCTTTTCATCAGAAATACTATGCTGTATGTAAAGAAATTTTTCTGCTAGCTTGAGTAGTTGGCTGAGTGCGAGGCGCAGCTTTGTGTCATTATATTCTTTACTAGGGTTTAGAATGCTAAAGAGCTTAGCCTTCTCTATTTCAGCTTCCTTTTGGACCTTTTCATTAATGTATATGGCTGCGGCTTGTAGCTTACTCTCATTGACAAAGAGCTGACTACCTAGAAATAGCTCGAAATTTCTTTTTTCTTTCGAACTTAAGGACTGCAATAACAGGTAGAGTTTAGATTTTTTCAACTACTATTATTTTATATAAAATGTTGTATATCAATTATTTAAGATATAAATATGAACCATAATACTATACAAATATGGCAATTTGTATTTTTTTAAAGTCTGATTAGCCTCCATATTTGTTGTATGGATACTATTTCCATTAACGAATACCTGTTTAAATTTAAAATCATGAACAAATTCAAGTTTTTTATACTATCGGTTATAATGCCGATTGTACTGGTTTCTTCCATTCAGGCGCAGGTGGAATGTCCTTTGGCTTGTCAAGAGCTGAGCATAGTAGTTGTTCCTAATTCGACAGATCTTGTAGAGGTATTACCTGAGCAAGTATTGGTCGGCGATTACTCAGGCTGCAGCAATTTTGATCCAGTTGTGACTATCAATTATCTATTCACGAATGATTTGCATCCCACGAGTCCTTCAGTAGGAGAAGGTGATTTAGATGGTCAACCCTTACAGGTTTCGGTTACAGATCTTACAACTGGAAATGTGTGCTGGAGTAGGCTTCAAGTTCTAAAAGAAGGTGCCCTAGAATTAAGAACAAGCTCTTCTTATGGAATTCTAGGTGGGCAAATATGCATTCCAGTAATGGCTAGTAATTTTGTTTACATTTCTAGATTAAGTACTTCATTCACTTGGGATCCTAGTGTTATGACCTATGATAGAATAGAATATGGAGCCATTTGGCCAACTACTTCAGATCTATCGAAAATCGATGAAGGAAAGTTAGGATTTAGCTGGTTGAATAATGGCGCGGCTCCAGTCAATTGGGTTCGAGAAGGAGAGCCACTTTTTACAATTTGTTTTGAAGCGATAGCAGAAACGGATGGTTCTGATGTTTGTTTTGGAGACAGCCCTACGCCATCAGAAATAATTTCAGACAACCAAGGAGATGTAGATCCATCGCTCATATGTGGAGAAGCTATAATAGCAAGTTGCTCAGTAAAATGCTTTCCAGAACTTACTGTGACCCTTCAGACGGCTGATGAAGAAAGAACTCTTGCTAATGATTATACACTACTAAGATTAGCTTGTCCCAATGCTGAACTAAATCTATCCATAACCGATACAGCGGGTACTAACTTAGGTACAACTGTCACTGCTGAACAAGTTGGCCAGTCATTAACAGCAACCTTAGTAGATAATGGAAGCGGCACTTCTTGTGAGACTGATTTGACTGTTGCTGTCTGTGAGGCCGAAATCCTAAATATAGAAGTAGACCAACGTTTTGATGGTTCTAATCTAGTAGCAGATATCCGAGTAGATAATTTTTCAGAGGTGACGGGCTACCAGTTTACACTGAATTATGATCCAGAGATCTTAAGCTTTAATGAGTTCTTAGTAGGTGATGATTCTGATTTTTCACCTAGCCTCAATAGTTCCATGGGTAATGGACAACTCTTAGTGGTGAATGTACCCAGTGATGGTATTCCCATCACTCTAGCTGATGGCTCAGTTCTTTTATCTGTTGTGTTCAGTATTTTAGAAGAAGAAAATACCACCTTATATTTTGGTTCTGATCCTGTAGAATTATTGTTTATAGATAACTTCATGAATGACCTCTGTGTCAATGCACCTCCTAAAAACCTCTCTATTTCAGGTGCAGGAGTGGTAGGAAAAATCTATGATGATATCAATAAAGACTGTGCAGCTGATGCAACTGACTTATTGGTCCAAAACTGGTTAGTAGAACTAATAGATCAGAACACTGGAGATAGTTACTATGGAAATTCTGATGAAGACGGAAATTATTTAGTCTATGCGCCACCAGGAACGTATACACTTACAGCTTATTCTGCCAGTGACCTATGGGCTTTCTGTGGTAACGGGATGACTGTGACTATTCAGAATGATGAGGAAAAGATAGAGCAGGACTTTTTTGCACAAGCAGATATTTTGTGTCCTGACTTATCCGTAGATGTATCTACTCCTTTTCTAAGAAGATGTTTTAATAATACCTATCACCTTTCTTATTGCAATGATGGTACGACAGCTGCTTCAGAAGCTTTTATAACTGTAGAGCTAGATCCCTATATGAGTTTTGTAAACTCCGCAACGCCTTACACAGTGTCTGGACAGTCAGTAACTTTTGATATAGGTGACATGCCTTATGGTACTTGTGAGACTTTAAAATTTACTGTTCTTGTAGATTGTGATGATACCACTATAGGCCAGACACATTGTGTAGAAGCACAAATATATCCAGTAGTAGATTGCTTTACTAGTGATCCGGAGTGGTCAGGAGCTAGCTTAGAGATAACTGGAGAATGTGATGGACAAAATCTAGACTTTACCATTACGAATGTAGGAATAGGAGACATGACCAAGTCTCTAGATTTTATAGTGATAGAAGATGATGTTATGAGAGAGGGTGGGACTATAGAATTGGGAGCAGGAGAGTCTTATGACCTAGCACCTTTACCAGCAGATGGTTCTACTTATAGAGTCAGCATTCCGCAAGTAGAAAAACATCCAGGAGCGAGTGCACCTACAGTTGCCATAGAAGGTTGTGGTACTAATGATGCAGGATCTTTTTCTACGGGCTTCGTCACGATGTTTTCTGAGAACGATGGCAATGGAAATATAGATATCGACTGCCAAGAAAATATCGGATCATGGGATCCTAATGATAAAGCAGTCGCCCCTAAAGGCTATACGGATAAGAAATATGTCAGCGCCAATACGGATTTGGATTATAAAATAAGATTCCAGAATACTGGAACAGATACGGCCTTCAGGGTTATCGTCAAAGATGTTATTGAGGATGACCTAGACCTCAGTACTCTAGTGTTAGGTGCAGCCAGCCATGATTATGAACTCACCATAGAAGGTAGAACATTGGTTTTTACTTTTGATGATATTATGCTAGTGGATAGCACTAGGAATGAACCTGCGTCTCATGGTTTTATAAAGTTTAAGATTGCACAGAATGCTGACATGCCTGATGGCACCTTCTTAACTAATGATGCGGACATCTTCTTTGATTTTAATGAAGCAGTCGAGACCAATGTTACAGAGTTAGAAATCGGAACTCCTGATGGCACCTTTAATAAAGATCTGGTAGATATTGATCTGACTATTTTCCCTAATCCTACAGCAGATAAGGTCAGTATTAGCCATGATTATAATAAAGGGAAAGTAACCTTCAAGATTTATGACCAGTTAGGCAAATTGGTTCTGATGACCGATTTAGAAAGAGAAGATAATATTTCATTAGAAGCATTTCCAGTAGGAATCTATGAGTATAGAATGACCAGCGGTAAAAAGGTCTTGTCTAAAGGAAAGATATCTAAGATGTAAGTTTTTATATATCACAATTTAGAAAGGACTAGTTCGGTTATGAGCTAGTCCTTTTTTTTGTCCCTCACTTACTAGTCCAGTTACCGCTCTTGTGTCTGAATTAGAAAAAAGAAAGTGTAGACCTCACTGCAATAAAATTAGGGATAGAAGATCAAAATAGGTAGGCAGGTGATAAGTCCTACCCAACCACATCCAAATCTAGGCCGCCATAATAAGCGGTATCTACATCTTTTACATACTTCGTATAGAAGGTAATCTGACCGACATGATATGACAGATGTTCTATCACATGGATAATAGCACTCAGACGGGTATGCTGAAAACCTTGTATGGTGACTTCTTCATGTAATTGCTCAGATGCCAGCTGCTGCACAAGCTCATTAGCCTTAAGTAGTGTCAGCCTTAGTTGACCGATTAATTCTGCAGCGTTATAGTTATAGCCCTGCTCAAACTCTTTAGCTCTAACTCGTACATCCCTTTCCCCTCCGACTCCAGATATGATATACTGCCTGATGTTACCATCCAGATGTAAGACAAGGTTGCCTATAGGATTCGTGTTATCGTTATGCTTATACCAAAGCTCCTCTTGCGAGAGTGCTTGCAGGCATTGATCTATTCTACTGAGAGATTCTTCTATAACTCTGAGGTGAAACTCTTTCTTTATAATTTCTATTACAGTATTATCCATCTGCTAGCGCTATTAATCCTATATGTAATTTTACGTTTTCTATTCTTGAAAGCACGACACAAGCAGCCTCTATAGTGGCACCAGTAGTCAGTACATCGTCTACAATCATGATGCGTTTACCTTGTAGCTTGCTAGTATTGTTTAGAGCAAAACTATTCAGCACATTTTCAAATCTGTCTGTCCTATTCTTTTCTGTCTGTGATATCAGTTCTTTGTCTTTTACAAGAACTTTGGTAACGATAGGAATACTGGTAATTTCTGAGATACCCTGCGCAAATTTCTCACTCTGATTATATCCGCGCTTCTGTCTTCTTTTATAATGGAGAGGAACAGGAACAAGCACCTCAGGAAGTGTCATGTCTGAGGCTAATAATTTGTGACCATAGGCTCTTCCAAAACCCAATGCTACATCAGGTCTGTTCAGGTATTTTAGTTCATGCACAGCTTGCTGGACGCTACCGCCTTTTATAAAATTATATAAGGCAGCGCCTTCCACTACTTTTACCCTTGCAAGTAATCTGAAAACGAGGTCGTTATCTTTAGTCTCAAAGTGATTAGTTGGTGCTGTTCTGGTACTGCAGGAAAAACAAAAGACTGATTTTGGCAGAGCGGGTGCTTCATCGCAGCCAGGACAGAGTCTAGGGTAGAAGAGATACAGGAGACTGCTGGCCAGCTCACTTATAGATGTTTTGATGCTTTCGATATCCTAAGATACAAACTTGGGTGCATAAAAAAACGCCTGCCTTTGGGAAAGGCAGACGTCTCAAAACAAAACGAAAAACCAACTTTAACTTATTAACACTTTAAATGTATCTTATGTTCGTTTTTTAAATGCCTTTTCTCAGCTTCACACTTACTTTCTTCACTTTGTTCTTTCGCTGTATCTTAAGATCTATTACATCACCTACTTTTGCAAACTCCATCACTCCTACCAGATCTTCGTAGCTTCCCACATCTTTACCATTGGCCTCTATGATGACATCACCAGGTAAAATCCCAGACAACTGAGCAGCGCTACCAGGTTCTAGCTTGGCTACAAAGAATCCCTTGTTCACTCTCAGATTTTCTTCATCTCTTAAGGCCTCGTCTACACTATCACCCATTACTCCTAGTCTCGCTCTCCTTATATCTCCATTCGTTTTTATTTCATTGACTATACGTTCCACTAGATTAGATGGAATAGCAAATGAGTAACCAGCAAAGACACCTGTCGGCGTTGCGATAGCAGTATTGATGCCGATAAGCTCTCCTTTGGTATTGACCAGTGCGCCGCCACTGTTTCCAGGATTTATCGCTGCATCAGTCTGGATAAATTCTTCTATTGTCTTCTCTCCTTTTATAATATCTATATCTCTTCCTTTGGCAGAAACGATCCCTGCAGTAACCGTCGAAGTGAGATAGCTGAAAGGATTTCCTATTGCTGCCACCCATTCTCCTACCTGCACATTATCAGAATTACTGAAAGGAACAGAGGTCAGGCCATTAGCATCTATCTTGAGGAGTGCTAGGTCAGTACTAGGGTCCGTCCCTATTTTAGTTGCTATAAACTCTCTTTTATCTGAAAGTGATACTTTTATCTCGTCTGCAAAACCCACCACGTGATCATTAGTCACGATGTATCCGTCTTCAGAAATAATAACACCTGAACCAGTTCCATTTTTAGGACCGTAAAACTGCGGGCCAAAAAATTGTTCGAGATCAAAAAGGCCGCCAAAAGGAGATTGTCCTCCTTGACCTCTTCTTTCATTAGAGCGCTGGTTAGCTAGACTCTTGCTTTCATTTGCAGTGATATGGACAACAGCCGGAGTGACTTTATCCGCCGCTTCTACAAAATTAAAGGGTTGATTAGTCGGGCTAGAATTAGTTGTAAGGACAGCTCTAGGAGAGATATTCTCGGTGATGGTGGTTGGCGTATCTCGATTAAGAATCGTAAAAGAGATAGTTCCTCCTATTATTCCTGCCAAAACCAAAGATGCAAACTGCTTCATTTTTTATAAGTATTTAGTGTCATTCAAACATTACATTAGTCGTCTAAGTTATTCGTTTTCATTGGTTTAACAGGATGTTAACAGCAGTTAAGTGCTCAAAAAAAGTGCTAGACCCTAGTCCAATTTCTACTGAAATCGAAGGTCTATAGATAGAGCTATTTCATCAGTCGACTAAGTGCCTAGATGTCAAATTATCATCTCTTAAAAGAAAAGGAATGTAGAGCTAGAGTTAGCGACCGTTTATAGTACCTTCGAAATATATAATAACCATCTCCACAAAGACTTAGGAGGCATAAATATTGCACTAGTAAGTAGATTAGTTATTCAGATTATCAGTGATAAAGTAACATATAGGAAGCTATACAAGGATTACGACCTACCTATTCAGTTTACCCCACCATGGATGGATGCGGTATGCATCAAGGGGGGCTGGGACGTTATTATAGAGAGAGATGAGGCTGAAAGACTAACTGGAGTTCTAGTATATCACCACAGAAAATACTATGGTTTCGACCTGATACTCATGCCACCTATGACGGCTTACAACGGTATCTATGTGCTTCCTGTAGATGGTCTGTCAAAATACAGTTTTGCGTCTCACCAAAACAAAGTGACGGAAGCACTCATCTCTAGACTACCCAAGCATAGCCTCTATTATCAGCAATATCATCCTAGTTTTAAAAACTGGCTACCGCTCTACTGGAAAGGGTACAAAGAAACTACCCGCTACACTTATAGGATAGACAGTAAGGAAGGAAAAGAAATGCTCAAGAAGGGACTAAGAGATAATCTAAGAAGAAGTATTAGGAACTCAGAGAAAGCTTGTACTATAGTAGATATCGACATAGACACCTTTCTCAGTGAAGCAGAACAATCTTTTGCTAAAAGGAATAAACCGATGCCCATCAATAAGGCAGTACTGAGGAAGCTCTGCGAGACTTTCCTAGAGAGTGGACATATTAAAATACGAGCTAGCAAACATGCTGGTACAGGTAACTATCATTCTGGAGCAGTGATAGCTATGGACAAAAAGACGACCTACTATATATCTAGTTTTTTTCACTCTGAAGCGAAGCCCACAGGGACTATGGCACATGTTATCTGGGATAGTATATTTAGCAGCGAAGGTAGATTGTTTGATTTTGAAGGCAGCATTATTAAGGAAGTAGAATTTTATTTTCGTTCCTTTGGTGGAGAGCTTACCCCACATTACAGAATATTTTCTGTGCCTAACCCACTGCTCAGAGTAGGCCTTTCACTTTTCAAACCGAATTTCTTTGCCTGAGATCAAAAGTATTATAGCTGCCTTAGGTGGACAAGAAAAACTGGAAACTGCTTTGTCAAACAATCTGGAATGGTTGCTCAAGAGTTTTGCAGTGAACAGAGGAGCGGGCTCTTCTGGTACACGGACGATGAGAGGTTCTTGGGGGGCAGTCTATCCAGAGACAACAGGGTACCTTATTCCTACCCTCTATCATACTGCA
>CALLAE010000040.1 GCA_938002665.1 uncultured Saprospiraceae bacterium
TTCATCTGAATTCACTTTACAAAACTCATTTTCAACTACATATTTGAGATATAAATCTTTAGCAAAATGAAAAACATCATACTTACTTTCATAATCCTTCTTGTTTCCAGTGCTCTATACTCACAAAATGGAAAGCAAAATGTCAAAGGTCTTATAATAGATAAGCAATCTGAAATTCCCCTCATAGGGGCCAGTATAAACTTAGTAAGCAACACTAGTCTTGGATCTGTTTTCGATGTAGATGGTAACTTTCTTATAAAAGACATTCCAGTGGGTAGACAAGCATTTGAGGTGAATTACCTTGGCTATGAACCCATTATCATACCTCTCATGGTAAGTCGAGAAAAGGTTAAAGACTTTAAGACCTGGCTAGATAGTTAGATGCACTAAGTCAAAAACTCTATGAATGTTCAGTACCACTTTTTATAGACCTGCGGTTAAAAAAGGAGTTCAATAAAAAATGCTACTAAGCCTTCTTCATAAATTCTTCTTTGTACAAGATAGGCTGTGGAAACTCATCTAAGTATGCCTGTCTGATAACATCAAAGGCCGTAACCACTCCTTTCAACTCATTGCGTAGGTTTACAACTGGCAGGGTCTTAAATCGTTTATCAGCAAACAATTGTGCAGCAGTGCCTACTTTATCCTTTGGTGTGATGGTAAGCACATTAGTCGTCATAATTTCAGCGACAGTTTGATGACTATGACTAGGATCTTGATTGGTCTTTTTCCAGAGGTCATAGGAAGTCACCAGTCCTACCAGCTTTCCCTCTTCTACTACGGGCAACTGTTGCAGTTTCTTTTCTAGCATCAGGTCGGTCACCTGCTTCACAGAATCATTGGGTGACACTGAAATATGATCTGTGGTCATTATACGACGGACTTCTTTATTCATCATAATGGTAAGTTTTATTTTACATAAGATACGCTTTATAACTGAATAATACTAATGAAATTGCCCAGCTATATGTGTTAGCTGCGACTTGTGGTGATTCCGTTTATCTATAATTCTGAGAAGTTTGTCGGATTTTATCAGCTTTCTTAGCTAGTATAAGGTTATATTTGGAACTATGTTATGCATAGTACCATTTATAGCATTGAATACTCTAATATGAATCTAGATAATACCAAAGCACAGATGAGAAAAGGACTACTAGAACTATGTGTCCTCTCTATTATAGAAAAGATAGAGATGTATCCCTCAGACATCATACAGAAACTAAAAAGCTCCAAGATGATAGTCGTGGAAGGCACCCTCTATCCCCTACTCAACAGATTACTAAAATCAGAACTAGTCAGCTACAACTGGAAAGAGTCTAACTCCGGACCACCTAGGAAATACTATGTTATCACTGCTGAAGGCAAAGCCGCCCTCAAAGAGCTGAAGTCTACCTGGAAGGACATGGAAGCTGCTGTCAATAACTCCTTAAACTAAAAATCAACTAACCTATCTCTATACTCAAATAACACTTTATGAAAAAAGTAGAAAATATAAATCTTGGTGGTAAGAAGTTCACTATAGACCAAGATGCTTATGATGAACTAGATTCTTATCTCCATTCTATAGAGAAAAAATTCTCTGCTTCGTCTGGAGTAGATGATATCGTATACGACATAGAAACACGTCTGGCAGAATTGTTTGAAGAAAACCAGCTGGGTTCCTCCATTATAACCTTAGAGAAAGTCCAGAAGGTAAAAGCAATAATGGGCACGCCTAGTGATTTTAGTTCTCATGATGAGTTCTACATGCACTCAGATTCAGAGGGCAACTATGCTCAGAAAAGATTATTTCGAGATCCAGATGACAAAGTCGTAGCTGGGGTTGCATCAGGTCTGACAGCATACTTTGGTCTTGGATCACCACTACTATTCAGAGCACTTTTTGTAGCCATGGCCATTACAGGAGTAGGCATGCTGCCCTATTTTTTACTCTGGCTCTTTGTTCCTGTAGCCAAAACAACTAGCGACAAGCTATCTATGTACGGCGAAAAAATCAATATAGAAACCATTGCTCATTCCGTAGAAGAAAGTCTTACCGATATTAAAGATACTCTAGAAGACCTCGGAAAAAATTTAAAAAATAAAATGGGTTAATGATAACCATTTCATTAATCCTCATCTACAAACTATCTATCATCATGAAAGAAACGATATCCATCCTCATCGCACTTATAAAAGCAGGTAAGGTCATCAACTTTTAAAAATATTTCTTACAATATTCCTTTCTAAGAACTACCTAATTATGACCTCATCTACAAACAGCCATGCAGCATGTCCAGACCCTTGCTTCCCAGCTGGAATGATTCCATAATTAGTAACATCTACTATAAGCTTTGTCGAAGGAGAAGATAGTTTCATCATCACTGTTGCTACTTTATCTTCTGTTTCGATATTGCTTTCCTCTGCTAGCAACTCTAGGGATTCTGCATCATAGATTCTTACTCGTGCTGGAAGATAAATCCACTGTCCCTGTCCTTTGTAAAACCTCAGCTCCACTGATTGTGCAGCCTCGGCTAGAGAGATAGTAGCTACCATATCATCGCCTGCAAAGCCTAGCCACTCCATCCCACCGTACTTTTCATCACTCCCCTTTATGCCATTTATGATACTTTGGGGTCCATTTCCGGAGTACTTTGCAGCAGGAGGATTTTCCAAGGTGATACTACCAGTATTTGCTAAGTGCTTAGAGTAAGTAATTTTTTTAGACTTCCCCTTCAGTTTTCCCTTCTCCATATGTAGTATATAGTCACCAGCTTCCTCTAGCTCTATACTACCACTCACTAACTCCTTCACTGAACTATCGAGTGGTCGCTGATAGAAAACCTGAGAGCCAGCTAATGCATTAGAAAGATTAACAGCGACACCTTTGCCTTCGGTCACACTTATATCTAACTTAGGTTCCAGAAGATGGTTGGCGATGTTAGCCCCAGCTGCTGTCCACATAGTCGTATGATCAAATAATAGCTCACCGAATTTACCCAGCTCTTTACTATTCTTTCCCCATACCACTTCAGCTAAGGTTGCCATTCGCGTCATACCCATATACTCCACTTTCTCAAAAGTAGGCATATACTCTGTCCAGATGTTTCCCTGAGCACCTAGGATAAACTTATGCTTGTCTTCAGACAAAGCCTCTGGAATAATCTGATAATTATAGACCTTATCATATGGAAGATAGCCGCCTATCGCTAGTGGCTCATCTTTGTCCTCAGACTGATAATAATCAAAGTAACAATTAGAAGTAGGAGTCATTATCACATCATGATTAGAATTAGCGGCATCTATGCCACCCTGCTCTCCTCTCCAGCTCATTACGGTCGCATTAGGTGCAAGGCCACCCTCCAGAATTTCATCCCAGCCTATGATAGATCGGCCTTTGCTATTTAGATATTTCTCTATTCTCTGAATAAAATATGACTGTAGGCCATGTTCATCTTTAAGGTCCTTTTCCGCTATGAGATCCTGACAGAAGCTACTTTCTTTCCACTGCTCCTTAGGGCATTCATCACCACCTATATGGATGTACTTAGATGGGAATATTTCTAACAGCTCGTCGAAAACATTTTCTAAGAATTTAAAGGTCGTTTCTGTGGGACACAGAACGTCAAAAAAGATGCCCCACTTCTGTGCCACTTCTACTTGCTTACCATGACAACTGAGCTCTGGGTAAGCAGCAATAGCTGCAGTCATATGTCCAGGCAAGTCTATTTCTGGTACGACAGTAATACCACGTGCTGCGGCATAGGCAACGACCTCTTTCATTTGCGCTTGCGTATAGTACCCTCCGTATTTCTTGCCATCATAAGTTTCTGGCTTATCACTGTAATGCCCTACTAAGGTCTGTGGTCGGTAAGCTGCTATTTCTTGTAGCTTAGGATATCGCTTGATTTCTACTCTCCACCCTTGATCTTCTGAAAGATGCCAGTGAAAATTATTGAACTTATAAAAGGTGAGATAGTCCACATATTTTTTGATATCCTCTACATCGAAAAAGTGGCGGCCTACATCCAGGTGCATACCTCTGTAGGAAAACTGTGGATTATCGCTTAACTCTACCAGTGGCAATCTCCCCTTATTCAGCTGAAGTAATTGCAGTAAGGTCGCTAGACAATTTCTGAGATTCTCATCTTTGTCGTAATACAATCTTACAGTATCATCTATAATAGAAATCTTATACCCTACATCGTCATACTTATAGAGTTCTACATTAGCGACCCTGGACGAATTAGTACTTACTGGCATAGGCCAGCTTTCTAGCCAAGGCATATACTGCTCTAGCTTATCTCGGTCTCCATGAGCAAAAACTAAAGACTTTATTTCAGTAACTAGTCCTGGCGCGGATATGCTCTGAGGATGCGGAATGAGGGAAAGATTAGCAATAGAAAAGGAAGGCGACTGCGCTGCAGATGACTGCATAGGAGTCATATTTTTTAGATCATTACTCTGGATGGTAGACTGCTTAGTAGAACAAGCTATGAAGAGCATGGCAAAGCAAAATGTAAAGGGTATCTTTTTCATACCTTAAACTATGAATTTTCTAAAACATCTGGATAGAAGTTTAGGAATTAATCTATGATTAAGAAGGAATTAGCTGATACCTTCTTGGAGTGCCACATGGCCTGCATCTAGCAAACGCCTCACAGCTGCATCATCTTGTGCATGCCCATATACGCGTAGCACGGGCTCTGTGCCTGAGGGTCGCACCATAAGCCACTCATTATCTGAGAGATAAAACTTGTAACCGTCCGTATCTTCTGTTTTGATGACGGACTTGCCACCTATAGAAGTGATACCTCCTGATTTACATTTTTGCATAATCGCCCATTTCTTGGACTCCTCTATGTGCAGATCATCTCTATCGAATTTGAACGATCCTACTTTGTCATAGATATCCTGGACAAGCTGTTCTAGAGACTTACCAGTCTTAGCCATAAACTCCATAATAACCAGACCTATCCAGATACCATCTCTTTCTTTGATATGACCTTTTACTGCAAGACCGCCTGACTCCTCTCCACCCACTAGCACGTCTTCCTTGGTCATGATCTCAGCTATGTACTTAAAGCCTATTTTGGTAACTTCTAGATCTAGGCCGTATTGCTCTGCTAGTTGTACCATTTTATTCGTGACAGAAAAAGTAATAATGACTTTGCCATCGTACTTTTTATGCTCTTTCATATAGTAGAGCAGGAGTAATAAAATGTGATGTGAATCCACAAATTCTCCTTTGGCATTATAGAGTCCTATTCTATCTGCATCACCATCATTAGCCAAGCCTATATTGAGCTTATCACTTTGACTAAGCGCAGAAGAGAGTTCTCCTAGATTTCTATGTATGGGCTCTGGCGCTTGACCTTTGAAGGAAGGATTATAATCACAATGTAAGAGATGTGCATCTGGAAACAATCGTCGGATTACATTCTGACCAGCACCATACATGGCATCATAAGCCAGATTGATATTAGAATTCTTTATTAGATCAAGATCAAAATGCTCTTCTACATGTGCTATGTACATGTCTTCTAGATTGACGTATTCTAGTAGCCCCTTTTCTTCATTGTCTGAAAGGGTTTGTAACTTACCTAGAGGAGAATCTGGGATGATAGCTTCTACATCGGCTATATCACTGGGGATAGTAGGTCCACCATAAGAGGACTTGAGCTTAAATCCATTATAGCTAGGAGGATTATGACTGGCTGTAATAACCACTCCCATATCAGCTTTTAATTTTACCACTCCTAATGAAACCATCGGAGTAGACACAAAATTTTTATCCATGTAGACCTTGATTCCAAAATTGCAAAACACCTGTGTAGCTGTTTCACAAAACAAAGGTCCACCAAAGCGACAATCATAGCCTATCACTAATTTGGACATAGCCTTAGAATGCATCCATCTTGCTGTGGCTTCAGCAACACGTTTAACATTATCTACTGTATATTCTTTTGCGATGATGGCTCTCCATCCGTCTGTACCAAATTTTATCTCGACTTGACTCATCCTATTCCTTTTAAATAACAGTAACCATAACAGCCTACTAAAATCATCTAATTACCCTACCAAATAAGGGTTTTAGCTGGCAATATCCTAAAGCTGATACCAAAAGATATTAACATACATTCTTAATCCTGAAAAATTCGGATCTATAAGCTGCTCTGACAAAGACCAAATATAAACATATTAAATAAAAATATAATATGTTACTTTGTACCTTATGGACAGTTATAGGCACAAAGGACTCAGGAGACAGCTGGTAGAAGTTGTTAGAGCTAAGGGGATTACTAATACTCTAGTACTAGATGCAATAGGAAGTGTACCGAGGCATCTCTTTCTCGATAAAGCCTTTGAGGAACAAGCTTATAAAGACAAAGCTTTGCCTATCTTGGCTAACCAGACCATTTCTCAGCCATATACAGTTGCCTATCAGACAGAATTACTAGATCCTCGACCGACTGATAAAATATTAGAAATCGGTACTGGATCTGGGTATCAGGCTGCGGTGCTATCCCATCTATGCAAGAAAATATACTCCATAGAGAGACAAGAAGCCCTATACAAGTACACCTCAAGGAAGCTTCCTGAGATCGGCTATGAGAAAATAAGGACCTTGTATGGGGATGGATATCAGGGCTCTGAGAGATTTGCCCCATTTGATAAAATATTGGTAACAGCAGGTGCTTCATTCATCCCGCCAGCTCTATTGGAACAATTGAAAGTGGGTGGCTACCTCGTAATTCCATTTGGCGATAAGGAGGTAAAAACCATGCTCAGAATTATAAAAACAGATACGGACAGCTACAAAGAAGAAGCCTATGGAGAGTTTAGATTTGTACCTTTTTTGGAAGGGATAGTTTAGCCTCATGTTAGATTAAAAAAAAGAGGATAGGTCTCCACCTATCCTCACTCATTACTCAATCTATACACAAACTCTGTTTCTTACAAAACTCAGGGTTGGTTTTTACAGTTACTAGCTTAACAGAATTATTTCTTATCTAGTTTCCCAAAAACATCCATCAACAGTGGACTTGTCCTCTGCTCGACATCTGATCTGATACCACTTTCCTTGACTTCTATCAGACTGAATAAGCCATCCAAGGCCTTGCTATTCACATGATCATCTAAGTCAGGATTCATATCTTTCGTTAAGGGCAACTTGTTATATTTTGTCACTACCCCGTTCCAGTATTTGGTCGCATCGACTTCATTAAGTGCCGACTTTATAATCGGCATAAATAACTTATACAAATTCTTCCTAGTAGAACTTTCAAGATATCGGGTAGCTGCATCAGGGTTACCAAATAAGATATCTTTTGCATCTACGATAGTCATTCCTTTTATAGCGTCTATAAATATCGGGGTAGCTTCTTTAGCTGCTATTTCTGCGGCAGCATTCATTTTAGCTATTAGTTGCTCCTCCACATCTCCAAAACCAGGTACCATTTTTAGTTTGCTGATAACCTTTGCAGCATCTTTAGGGATTAGAATTTTATAAGGGGATTTTAGATAGCCATCTGTTGCGGATAACTTTGAGACAGCTTCCCCTACCCCTTTATTCAGGGCTTCTTTCAGTCCTCCTGAGATATCTAAGGCTCCTCCATCTGCTCCTCCTTTTTTCTTAAGTGAGCTAGCAGATTCTTTTGCTTTATCCAATAGTTTACCGAATTGTCCATACCCGCTAGTCGCAAGTAGAATCATTGTAAAGCTTAACAAAATGGTCTTTTTCATAATTATTTATCCTTTTGACTTCCTAAGTATAACAGCTTAGCCAGTCGCTAAGTCTCTTTTGTTAACAACATTAAGATTCCTTTAACCGACTTAGGCCATTTAGGGCAGTTATCAGACATATATTATATACGTAATTATCTCATAACTAGTTGGTTCGATATTTGAATTAAATATTGGAATATACTAGAATAGAGCAGATATGACGGAAATTTATATAAAAACAAGTAGAGCACAGGTTTCTAGAGCAGCCCTCCAAAGGCTCTATATTGCTATGCGTCACCTCTTCATAAGGGGATCCTACAAGCCCTTAGGCGTATCAGGAGAGGCGATGATAGATGCTCTTCTAGAGCTCAAGCCAGAAATCTACGGCTCTATAGCAGATCCAGAACGTGTAGAGCTCAATGGTCTATTATATATCTTTCAAAGATTGCCGAAAGGAATAGAAGAATGCAGATATGTAAAGCTTATCAGTAGAGAGGGCTACGAAGCCTCTTCTTTCACAGCCATAATACCAGCTAAGAGAAGACGTAATTGCTACAGAGTGGATGCGGACCAGATGTATATAGAGATGACTAGAGGACATAGTGATGTCTATGATGTGCTTACCCACCTCACCTTCCTCTACATAGAAGCAGAAAAAATCCAACGCCATGCCTTAGACCATAGAGGTAGAAAGCGAAGAGAATGGGTAATGCTAGAAGAAATAATAGAGAAAATAAAAGCCAATAAAAAATTCAATCAAGACTTAGGTGTCACATATCTCAGTGCCCTGATAGGCAGGACCTATGAAGAAACAGCTCAGGCTGTCAAAACTTTTGCAGCTGCAGACCAAGTGAATAGTCTCTTCAATCTTGTCTACTGGATGGGACAGCTAAGTATAGAAGAATTGCAAAGTAAGAATGATAGGGAAATCAGTTTTTCTTCTAGACTTAGAGAAAAAGTGGGGATGCATATCTTCGGAACTATCTGGGCACAAAACATCAAAAAACACTTAGAGGAAAGAGGACTATTAGACAAACAGATACATATCATCAGTGCTAATCTGCACAGTGTCATGAATACTTTCTATGCTGGGGCTGCTCTGAAAAAGACCTCCAGAAAGAAAGCAGATTTCGAAAAGCTTATCGCCGAATTATCACAAAAGAAAAGCAAAGCAAAAAATAATAAAATCAGAGCCTATGCCCTTAAGCATGGCATGTCACAACTAGAAGACATATCAGGAACTAACATAGGTGTACAAGTCTTTGATCTGACCAAGCTTTCGCTGTCTACACTACCACAACACCTCCAGCCTGGTCCGAAAAAGAAAAACAATAACAAAGTAATCATCGTCATGGACTATGCCTTCGGAGAGCAAGCTTATGAGTGCATGGATGAATTGCTAAAACCTTATGAGAAACTAGATAATAAAATTCCACTCGATATCAGATCAGTCAATATTATGGGTAAGGCTGGAATTCTAGAAGGTAAGAAAGGAGACATCATGGTACCCAATGCCCATATCTTCGAAGGCTCAGCAGATAACTATGCTTTTAAAAATGGTCTGACGGCTACAGATTTTGAAGATTCTGGGATTGATGTCTATACAGGCCCTATGATTACTGTGCTCGGTACTTCCTTACAAAACAAAGATATACTACGTTACTTCCATCTATCATCGTGGGGTGCAGCAGGACTGGAAATGGAAGGTGCACATTATCAGAAAGCATTCCAAGCAGCATCTATGATAAGAAAAAGTATCAGCAAGAATGCTACCGTTCGTTATGCCTATTATGCATCGGACAATCCTCTTGAAACGGGAAGCACTCTAGCATCAGGAGGTCTAGGTCTAGAAGGTGTCAAGCCTACCTATGAGATTACAACCGCTATTCTAAACGGTATATTCCAAAAATAAAAGAGGCCACTTTTATTTAAAAAGTAGCCTCTTATTAATACCAAAAATTTAGAGGGGTTGGATCTTAGTTCATAGCCACATTGGCATAAGTCAGTTCCTTGAAATTTTCGAAGTTAAAACCCAATCTATATTTTCCTGAGACGAACATAGATCGGCCTAAGGTGACCTTAGCAGCCATTACTGGCAGCATGAATTCCATTTCTCCTGCGCCATTATAGATCAGGATAGAATGAATGTTTTCTTTTGTTTGGATAATGAGATTTTGTTCTACAGGCTCAAACTCAGCCGAGTGAAAGAACTCAGATAGTTCTGGGGAGTCCAGTGAAACTTCTATATCAGCAGTTTTCAATAAGATTACCACATCACCTACTTCTTTAGTCAATTGTGGTAGACTGATAGCTAAGTAGATGCAGCAACTCAAAAGTAAGTTGTACATAATTTTGACTTTAACGATAACAAACTAGCCCAATACTGGGCAGTATTCTTATTGAAGGATATAAGTGGGGTAGGTAGAAGTGGTTATATAAAATTATTGCAAATGCTTGTCCAATGTAGCTCTGTCTAGTCTAAATGTAAAATAGCTTACTAAAAGATCTCAGCATTAGGTATCAAAAAATTAGCCGTCCACATATTAACTCCGGCAATAAATGGTTAAATTGTCTATAACAAACTAAAGAAATATTATGCGCCTCATAATCAGTCTCCTTGTATGCTCATTATACCATTGCTTGCCTTGTCAAAGCCAGACTAACATTAAATTCACAAATCACTTAGCTGAGGAAATCATAAGGGGCAACTACGAAGTTACAGATTACTTACCATCACAACCCATAGAGAACCCTACTCAGGTGGTAGACTACCTAGTAGACAATGTAGCAGCTGACCAGCTAAAGAACTACCTTCTAGAGATGCAACAATTCCGGACTAGAAATACAGGATCAGATACTCTGCTTTCTGGATCAGGAATCGGAGCTGCAAGAGACTGGGCACATAAGAAATTCGAATCATTCAATCAGGAAAATGGTAATCGACTTATAGTTTCTTACTTACAATTCGATATGAATATCTGTGGCCTTGATCAACACAAAAATATTGTCGCAATCTTACCTGGTGTGGGAGTTGATAAAGAAGAGCTTGTCATCGTGGAAGGACATTTTGATTCTAGATGTGGGATAGCATGTGACACAGATTGCATTGCTCAGGGAATGGAAGATAATGCCAGTGGCTCTGCGCTCGTATTAGAAATGGCGAGAGTGATGAGCCAGCTCACCTTTAACAGGACGATGATGTTTATGCTCACTATCGGGGAGGAACAAGGTCTTCACGGTGCCAATGCTATGGCAGAGTATTGTGAGTCTAACAGTATACCAGTTCGTGCTGTATACAATAATGATGTCATCGGCGGTGTCCTTTGTGGAGAGACGGCTTCACCTCCTGGTTGCCCCAGTCTCAATCATGTAGATAGTATAAATGTGAGACTCTATTCACACGGCATATTTGATTCCAAGCACAAAGGCTTGGCTAGATATGTCAAGATGCAATACCAAGAGAACCTGAGAGATAAAATGGCTGTCAAGCCAGTAATAAGGATAATGAGCTCCGAAGATAGGACAGGACGGGGAGGGGATCATATTCCTTTCAGACAAAGAAACTTCAGCACCATCAGATTTACGTCAGCTAACGAACATGGAGATGCAGATGTACATGCAGGATATACAGATAGACAACATACCACTGATGATATCCTCGGTGTAGATACTGATGGTGATACTGTACTAGATAGCTTCTTTGTGGATTTCAACTACTTGCAAAGGAATACTCTGCTCAATGCAAATAGTGCAGCCATGACCGCTTTGGGACCACATGCTGTAGAGCTTGTTTCGGTAGAGCCATTGGTTGACGGATTTACAGTTACAATAGATGATCCGTACGATTATGGAAATTATCGAATAGGAGTAAGAACCACTTCTAATGATTTTGACACTGTCTTTACTACCACCGAAAAGGTGACGACTCTCACAGGTTATGATCAGAGTTTTTTTCGCCACTATTTTGCAGCAGCAGCTGTTGATGAAAACGGGATTGAGAGCTTGTTCTGTAATGAGCTCAGCAGCACTCTCTTACTCACCTCCGTCGATGTAGTCGGTAATGAAGCACAAGTAGAACTATTACAAAATCGCCCTAATCCTTTCGATGACAAAACGAGTATAGCTGTATGGGTAGAAGGAGAAGTAAATTACAAGAATGCTCAAATAGAAGTTATCAAACCATTTGGCTCAGTGATCTATAGATCAGAAATCAGTCTAGATCAAGGCATGAACGAAATATGGTATGACCACACAAATCATCATTTCAGTCCAGGGTTACTCTACTACAGATTACTGATAGATGGCAAACATGTCAAAACTAGATCTATGGTTTACGCTTATTGAGTAGTTACATGCAGTTAATTGAAATAAATGAAAATAGGAATAATAATAATTTCCGTTTTAATCTTGTCTACACTTGCACTTAAAGCTTTTAAGACAAAAAATTATCAAAACAGAACTCCACAATTCGTCGAGAAAGATGGAGATAATTTTAAAACCCATCTTCTTCCTAAAGTACCCAAAAATTGGGTTCAAGAAACAATTGACAAATTTGAAGGTAAGGAATATGATAAATATGACAATTACCATTACAGGTTTTCAGACAAACTTTGCAATGACGTATACCGTAGCTATAAATATTGGGAAAAGGGTGAATCGCATTATGATTTTTTAAGCAAACTGAACGATACTCAAAAAATGTACTTTGCGTTGATAAATTTTGAAGGTCAAACTAATAATGGTGGAGTCTATCAATTTTTATATAACCAACCAGAAAATTCCATAATTACCTTAGAAGCACTAAAAGATGCAAAATTAATTAGGCTATCAAAAGATTATGAAATAGTATTAAACCAATTCTTTGGGAAATTCAGTACAATAAGTGAATTAAGGTCCAAATTTCAGAATGGTAAAATTAACTGGGAAAAAAGATGGAATTCTTTTGTTGAAGGATATAAAGAAATTCCACATGCGGAAAAAATTGAAGAATACTTTTATGAAGAAGAATATAGCAAAGAATACCATTCAAAAATAGCTCAGTTTGTTATCAACAATCAGAATAATTTGATGATAAAAGAATAGAATAAAAGCATGTATCATTAGAGATATGATTCCATACCTACTCGTTCCTCGTGGAGACGACGACATATCATTATCCGAACTTTAAATAATCTTTAGAAAATTCATGGAGAGCTCTGTCACTAAAAAGGAAGCTCAGGCTGTTACAATTCCTACCTGGAATACGGTGCTACCTTTTTTTACTGAATGACTTCTAAGCCTTCTTATAAAAAGAAAAGACCACCCTAGGGGGTAGCCTTTTTTATTATATTTTGAAATCTGTTTTAGTCACTTTGTAACTTACTAAGCAATCTTAGGAACTCTACATATAACCAAACGATAGTAAATAACAAGCCCATGCCGAAATACCATTCGTAATGCCGTGCCAGTTGGTTTTGCTCTCCCTTTTCGAAATTGTCAAAATCCAAAAGCAAGTTAAGTGCTGCTACTCCTATGATAACAACCGTTATGCCTATCCCTATAGGTCCACCCTCATGTATGTAAGGAACAGTAAAGCCAGCAAAAGAACCTATCCAGCTGATAAGATATACGATCATTATCGCTCCTACAGCCATAGAAACTGCTGTCCTAAAGCCTTTAGTAACTGGTATTATTCCTGACTTATGTATCATAAGCATCGCCATCAGCGTACCTATTGTCAAGCTTACTGCCTGAAATATAACGCCGTCCATCATACCTGCATAGATATAGGAGACAGTTCCTACAAAGAGCCCTTGCAGGATAGCATAGAGCGGTGCTAATGTAGGAGCTAAGTGTGGCTTAAAAGAAGCTAAGAAAAATACAGCTGCTCCTCCTAGTGCGCCTATAGGCATGAAAATTTTCATAGGAGCAGTGTAGCTATAGAACGTAGCTACTAATAGTATAGCCACAAGAATCAAGGTCTTATTTACCGCACCACTGATAGTCATGTGTGCAGCTTCCTCATATATAGGGCCCCCTGTTCTCTTTTTTTCCAGCGTTGCTACTTTAGCTTTCGACATGTTCTTTTCGTTGAACATTGGGTTATTAGATTTCATAAAGTTTTTCATATCACTTTTTTTAGAAGTTTCGTTCAATGGTTTAGACGTATAACTAGTCCATAGGTACTGTTATTATCTAAGATTAGAGTACTTTTTTATACTTTCTTGGATCTTTTGTCTTCTGTTTTCGGGACTAGGATGTGTACTTTGGAATTCTGGCTTATCACTTCCACCACTAGCCTCTTCTAGTATATCCATCACATCTATCATCTGTGTAGGGTCATAACCAGCCTCTATCATAAGTCTTATACCCCAGTCATCTGACTCTAACTCCTGGTCTCTACCATATTTCATACTGGCATATTGTCCTACCATATTGGCGATAGACATCATGGAATAATCTCCTCCAAACATTAACATGACACTTTGCATCAGGCCTTGGATGAAATTCTGGCTGGCCATCCGCTCACCTCCATGTCGATGGATAACATGACCTATCTCATGCCCCATCACTCCTGCGAGCTGATCTTCATTCTGTAATCTACTGAAGAGGGCTGCAGTAATAAAGCATTGGCCTCCTGGCAGAGCGAAGGCATTGACTGCTTGCTCGTCCGCTAAGAGATGAAAATCATAAGGATAGCCTGAGGTTTTTGCTATCGTATTATTAATAAGTCGTGCGCCTACTCTATCTACCATGTCTTGAGCGGCCTGGTCATGATGTAAGCCACCATGCTGAGCTGCCATTTGCTCTCTAGACTGCAGTCCCATCTGGATCTCTTCGTCTACCGTCCAGCTGATCCTCTGATTCTCACCTGTGAGAGGATTGGGCTGAGTAGAGGTCATAAATTTTATAGCTTGAAATGCAGCCATCCCTAGGCCCATGATGAGCATCATTTTGAATCTGCCGCTACCTCCGCCTCGTCTTCCATATTGCTGCTGACCGCGTCCGTATTGGGGTTGTCTTCTTCCGTACATGAGTTAGATTGTAAAAGTTGTATTCTTGGTTAAAACATAATTTTCTGCTTAAAAAGTTCTCTTAAGAACAGACTTCTAAGCCATAAAAAACTTTGCAAGCAAAAAGAGCATATAAGCAAAGGCTAGCCAAATAGAATAATCTAGATCTGGCATGATCTTCATTATCCAACAGATTATAAAGACTGGAATAGTTGCGAAGGCTATCGCTATGAATGGATGAGCAAGTATACGTCCAGTATAGGCTAAGGTACTGCTGAAATTCCATGCTTCTGGAACTATCCAAGGATTGATAACGGCAGCTATGACGATCATAACTACGACTAAGAGCTTGCTCCACCACTCTGTTCTAAAATCCATTTTTCGTCTTTTTGTTTTTTTATCAAAGTAGATGCATAAACATCAACGTACAAATTAACAAAAAGCAGTATATATATTCTAAATCTTAATACCTAAGGTGAGCATTAATTTGGACTGAGTTACCTCATTTCTTATAAATAGATCTTGATCAGCCGTCTCAGCAAAATAGGGCACGTAGCCTTCTTCTCTGATAAGATACTGGTAGGCTAGGTCCACATAGAGGACATTAGCTCTGTAACCCAATCCTGCTGCAAGCACATAGTCTTGGCCTATTTCAGATACAAAGGGCTTTAAGCGACTAGAGAGACCTGCTCTTAGTCTATACTTATCGTAGGCCATTTCACCACCTAGATTAAATTCTAAACCAGAAGCTAAAGTGTTGGAAATCAGATTATTCTGAAATGTTTCGAATTCCGCATCCTCTATGAGATCTGATCTATAAGTAAAGTTATATCTATTGCTTCCATAATCGATGTAGTTAAGATCTAGATTTAAGAACCCTCTGAGTTTATCTTTACCCATCAGGGTACCTACAGAAGCTGTGAGTTTCATTGGTGTTCTTAATTTGTAGGCAAAGGCGCCAGGATCAGATTCTACTAACTGGAAAGGCTCTATACATTCACTACAATCATAGAGCATAGAATTATAGAAATTATCATCTAGCCTGTAAAAGGTAGGCGACTGCACATTGAGCCCAAGTCTTACTTTTTTCATGATGCTGTATCCGATACCTGCTTTGATATTGAATCCTATACCTGAGGTGGTAAAGCTTTGATTAAAGTTGAGCTTATTGAAGCCAGCTGGATCACCATCCGTGTCGTTCTCCTCATAGAACTTATTCTCCTCATAAGAAATCCATGGCATGCCGATGCCTATTCCTACTCGCAGTCCAGACTTTAATCTGCCTGCCCAGGCAAACTGGAGTTCATTGATATTACCAGATCTTTCTATCACTTCCTCCTTCTGAACCAGTTCATTTACTGAATTATCTCTTCCGATAGCTATATTAGTTGTGGAATCAAAAGTTATTTCCGTGAAATCATGTACATATCCCAGTGTATCATTAAAGAAGTATATTGCTCCTGTAAGGTCTGCTAGCTCTTCTGAAAATGGACTATAGAATCCTGCACTTGCATTATTAGCCAGTGACTCTACTAGTGATCCTCGGTGAACTGCATCATAAGAATAGGTCTCTCCAAAATTTGCATACTGCTGAAAACCCACCATGAAATTTGAGGTGACAAAAGAGCCATTATCAGGACTATTATTTATGACAAAAGCCACGTTATTTATCTGGACATTACGACCATCAGTGGAGCTGCCCACTTCTTCACCTAGATAGGTGCTAGTGGTTCGTGGATTGTTGTATGAAACAGAAACGGTCACTTCATTTTTTCTGAAATCGGCAATTCCAGAAACATTTGTGCCGATGACACCTATGTCTCCACCCATGGCTCCAAAAGCCCCACCTGCTCCTATGACTCTCGCAGTACCCCCTTGGTCTAGGATAGAATATCTGAGTGCATCAGAGATGTTTTGGGCAACAAGCGTAGATAGACTGCTGCAGAGAAACAACAAAGAAACGGTATATATATTTTTCATTTTGTCAGTGCTAGTAATCGAATGTAAGACAATTATTCTGCTTGAAAAAGCTATTATCTACCTATGTCTTTAAGATAAAAACTATAATGAATGTTTAGTTCTTAGACAAAAAAAAGGTGGGCAAAATTTTCATTCTGCCCACCTTATATTTTTTATGAATCTGATATCCCTAGAAGTCTATCTCCTTCCTCTTCTTCCGCTGCTTACTCTAGAGCTAGAACTTCTGCTGCTAGATGAACTTCTAAATCCACTAGAAGCTGCCTTTCTCCAGTTACTAGAAGAAGATCTTGTCGCAGACTTAGTTCTATTAAATCTCGTACTCGTTCTTGGAGACTTAGTAGTAGTAGTTCTTGGAGAAGTCGTTCTCGGTGCACTCGTTCTCGGTGCACTCGTTCTAGGCGCCTTTGTTGCTTTTCTTGCTGTAGATCTTGTTCTAGGCGCATTCCCACCGTTAGACCCTCTGTAAGTCTGAGCTCTTGATCCACTTCTGTATCCTGTAGAAGCTCTTGAAGAAGTATTTCTTCTTGCTGTATTTATCGTGTTAGCACTAGGCGCTCCTCCTCTTGCATTGATAACTGATGGCGTATTTACTCTACATCCATTTCCTGCGTTTCCGTAGAAGCCTCCATATCCGCCTCCGAAACCATTGAAGCCAGCATTTCCAAAGCCTCCTATTCCGAAAGGACTATAACCACCTATCAGACCATAGGTCGTACCATATCCTACCCTTGGGTAATATAAAGCGGATCCGAAAGGAGCAAATGCAAAATATCCACCTCTGCTAGCTCTTAGAGCATTGTAATATCTTAGACGCTGGATATCTCTGAAGTAGAATGAGTTATATCTCTGCGTATAGAATGAATTAGGTCTGTGGAATCTGTTGATCCTATTAGTATAGTAATTACCAGATTCAGAGTAATAATCCTCTCCGTAAGATTCGTAATCATCGTCGTCATATTCATCAGAATACTCAGAGTCATCATAGTCTATATTTTCTAAAGCCTCGTTATCCAAAGCTACTACAGCATCATCAGCTGTTTCTGTGTAATAAAGATCATCATACTGAGCCTGTAAGCTTACAGCTGTGATCATAAGTACCATGAGAGATAAAAGATTCAATTTTTTCATTTTTCTAGATTTTAAAAGTCAAGAAATATTATTTGGTATCAATTGATAGTTCGAATTTAATGCTATTCTGACCATCTTTCAGTTAATGCTAGCTTAATGTCGGCTTTAACTATGGTTAAAATTGATAACAAAGAACGTTTTAACTTACATCTATATAGACGCTAAATATTCGGTTTAGGTTCGAATTTAGAACCTAAAAACTGGCTTTTAACTAAATTTTTCAAATTTATCAAGGTTTGTTAACACTTATTGTGGTTCTTAACATTTAAAATAAGGCTTATAGTGCTCTGATTAAGAAAAATAAACCTTCCCTTTTCCCCTCAAATAATTCGCAAAACTCTCGCCTTAGCTAGCTCAGAGTATCTCTTTGATTATTTTTTCAAAAAAATCCTTTATCAGGCATCGTTGCGCTCTAAATAGGAGTAACAGAGTTGTAAAACAAAATTCAACACTTCTAAAAAATAAAAAAAATGTTTAAATCAACTCTTTTCATCGCAATCGCACTTATCATTTTTACTTCTTGTACTGAGGACTCTCTAGTGGATCCTATAGTAGGAGATTATACAGGTACCCTGATGATAAGTCCAGCAGATACAACAGCTATAACTGAAACTTTTGCAGATGTGGAAGTCACAGAGCATTCTCCAGAACAAATTTCAATAAGCTTAGGACCTCAGTACACAAATTATATAGGAGATGTATCTGAAGATTTCGAAATTACCACACAGAGTTATGAGGGAATATCTGCAGGTGGTCGAGAATTAATCTTTCCTACAGGAAAAGGAGAGTATAGGACAGATACTATAGTAGGCAGTAGTGAGAAAATTAAAACAATAACAATCTCTTTTGAAGACCAGGATGGAAGAGAGAATGCTGCTTGGCTTCAACTAGTAGAAAAAATATAGAAACAACATTCCTAGTCTTGATAATCCTTGTTTTTCCAATTAAGAGCAAGGATTTTTTTTGCTTGGTTGGAAATTAGAGTTCCAAGACATAAATAATATCAAAACCTTACTTTTGCGGCACTAAGGACAAACAGAAAGCAAATGGCTAAGGAAATTACAGCAAGATCAGAAGATTACTCCAAGTGGTATAATGACATCGTCAAGAAAGCAGGACTAGCAGATAATTCTGCAGTTAGAGGATGCATGGTCATAAAGCCACTAGGTTACGGCATATGGGAAAACATGCGAGATCAGCTAGACAAGATGTTTAAAGATACCGGCCATGTCAATGCTTACTTCCCGCTCTTCATTCCCAAAAGTTTCCTGAGTAAAGAAGCGCAGCATGTAGAAGGCTTTGCAAAAGAATGTGCCGTCGTGACACATCACCGTCTCATGAATGACCCTAACGGTACAGGAGTCGTTGTAGATCCTACTGCCAAACTGGAAGAGGAACTCATAGTAAGGCCGACTTCCGAGACCATCATTTGGAATACCTACAGAGACTGGATACAATCTTATAGAGACCTCCCTCTCCTGATCAACCAATGGGCCAATGTGGTCAGATGGGAAATGAGAACGAGACCTTTTCTAAGGACTGCAGAATTTCTCTGGCAGGAAGGTCATACCGCCCATGCCACACGAGAGGAAGCCATCGCAGAGGCCGAGCAGATGCATGAAGTCTATGCAAGATTTGCAGAAGACTACATGGCCATGCCAGTTATCAAAGGTGCTAAGACTGCTAATGAGCGATTTGCAGGAGCAGAGGAAACTTTCACCATAGAAGCGCTGATGCAGGATGGTAAAGCTTTGCAGGCGGGAACCTCTCACTTCTTAGGTCAGAATTTTGCTAAAGCCTTCGATGTAAAGTTTGCTGATAATAACAACAAAGAAGAATATGTATGGGCAACCTCATGGGGAGTTTCTACCCGACTAGTAGGAGGTCTTATAATGACTCACAGTGATGACGAAGGTCTGGTCATCCCTCCTAGACTCGCACCTACTCAGGTTGTTATCGTCCCTATCCCTAAGCCTAATGAAGCAATTATGGAGGTGGCAGAAAAACTAGAAAAACAACTCAAAGGTGCTGGTGTCAGAATCAAAATAGACAGAGACAAAAAGAAGAGACCAGGCTTTAAGTTTGCGCAATACGAAATGGAAGGGGTACCTATCAGAGTGGGCATAGGAATGAGAGACCTAGAAAAAAACGTGGTAGAAGTCGCTAGAAGAGACACCAAAGAGAAATCATCAGTGCCTGTAGAGGGACTAGATAGATATATCGTAGATCTCCTAGAAACTATCCAAAAAGACTTGTTCCAAAAAGCAGTCGATTACAGGACTGAGCACACTAGCGAAACCAATGACTACGAAGAGTTCAAAGAAATACTCAATACTAAAGGTGGATTTATAAAAGCTCACTGGGATGGCACCACAGAAACGGAACTCCAAATAAAGGAACAGACTAAAGCGACTATACGCTGTATCCCAAATGATGAAGGACCATCAGAAGGCAAGTGTATCCTTACAGGAAAGCCGAGCACTCAGAAAGTATTGTTTGCTAAGTCCTATTAGACCTAGGCGCTATGGTTAAGTACCGAGCACTTTCACCAGAAGAACTCCAGCTGATGGAAAAGGAGTTTGTAGACTTCTTAGTTGTGAATGGAATCACGGCTGCAGAATGGACATCCATCAAAGAAAAAGATAAAAGCAAGGCTGTAAAATTCACGGAGCTGTTCAGCGATGTCGTCTTTGAAAAAATGATGCGTAAAACCAGCCATGTGACCAAGCGCATGGGAACAATCCTGATGAGTTTTCACTTTGAAGAAGAGCATGCAACAATGATACTCGTAGAGAACTGGCAGGTAGCGAAACCTCTATCCGAGCTCGTAGAACAAGACCTTCGAGGTCAAAAATTACAACTGAGCACTCAGTCTAAATCCTACCAGAAAGTAAGAGAAGTAGAGTTATTCCAGCTCATACAAGGCGGGGCCATTGTATCTGATGGCCGGTTACATAACTGGTTAAGTAAGATGCTCTAGACTCTTCAGATCATAACACCAAAATTGCATTTCTTGCACATAGACAAGTCCTCTTAACTTATCATTTTGCTGTTCCTTGTCCTCACCTGCGACTCTCCTTACGATATTAAGTTATTGCATGGCTCATGGATGGCAGCAACATGGACCCAAGTAGGAAGCAGAAAAGCTATTAACCAACTCATGGATTTTGAATTCAATCCTGATAAGAATTACCTAATAGATTATGGCTCTGAAAAGTCCTGTAACAAAACTTGCTAATGGTAGTCTGGTACTCCATATAAATAGAGCAAGGTCTCTAGAGAAGAGTATCAGAGGCTAGAGGATAGCGCGCTAGCCTACTCCTTCCCATGACTTTTGATTATTTTCTGAGTCCAATTCTTTGTTCCAGCTATGACTTTTATAAAATAAGTGCCATCTGGAAAAGCAGCCACATCCAGCACTCCATCCACTAGCTCTTTTCTTGCTGCCAGCTGCCCATCTGCCTTGTAGATTTCAACGTCCACTTTCTCTGCTTCAGAGAAGCCAGAAATAAATAATCGATCCATACAAGGAACTGGATACAGATAAGGTGCCTCTTCACTTACGGATAAGTCTTGATCACTTGAGGTCTTACCTTGCCATTCTAGTCTGAATACTCTGTTGGTTACTGTCTGATTTTCTAACATGCCTCCAGCGAGGTATTGTAAGGTATCATTAATCACAGCTATACCTCTGAGGTCCATCGGCAGTAAATCCAACTGCTGTTCTGACCATGACCTACCATCAGTCGAGAACAAATCTCGATTAGCCGTAGGCACTCCGCCTGTACCGTTATAAGCAATCCCATCAAAATTATAAGTTCGTTCACTACCACCTATCCAGTGCAACTCCTTGCCTACCGTTGTGGCTGCCATCCTATAACCGACAACCAAAGGGTCAGGTGTAGACAAGGTCCAGTCTATCCGAGTAGGATCAGTAGCATCAATAACTCCTTTACGCAAGTCATTCTGAATAGGAAAACCAAAAATCGAAGCCGCTCCTCCGAAATAGAAAATAGTATCATTCAATATCACTCCAGAAGCACCGAAAGATTTATAATCGTGGTTATTGGGTACTGCTTCCCCTACTAGCCAGGTATCATTTTCTGGATCATAAATTTGAACATCTGGAATATTAGTAGAATCATGCCAGCCAGTAATGAGGTATAACAGACTATCCCTCCACACAACCTGGACATGATCATCAGTGGGTACTGGTATGGGACTGCCATCAGGAAGATATGCGTTAGATAGTATATCATATCTGTGGAGCTTATCTGAAGACACTTCAGAGCCATCACTATTGACATAGTATCCACCTGTAATGTATATGATGTTGCCTATACGAGAAGCCGCACTTGCTATTTTGCCTCTGCTATCTGGAAGCGGGGGAATAGCAATGGACTCTCCTGTCTCTATATTATATCTGAAAGATCTTTGGTGAATACCAGAAAAACGTTTGGTGGAGTCTATTCCTCCAAAAGAAAACAGATAAGGCTGATCAGCTATAAAGCCTTCGCACACAGCATTATTACTGACCCTTTCTACAAGAGATCCTACTTCGGACACAGTCAGTTGGCCATGAACATTGTAGCAAAATAGAACGCATAAAATAATTGTAATCCTCCACTGCATCTTAATAGTTTTTTTTGAGAGACTATATAATTGCCTTCCTTGGTTTCTTAGATAGAATTAATTTCAGATCTGCCGCAAGCTCTTCGGCTAACTTTTGTTTTCCCAGTTTCTTAGCTACATTCAATTTCCCTTTCAAAGAAATTAATCGTCTCGGATGTTTTTCTAGCAACTTATCATAAGCCACCTCTGCTTCATCATATCTATGCCCTTCCACCAGCGCCTCTGCATATTGCTCATAGATGGGCTTAAATACTGTCGGTGGTCCAAAGACCAGAGTAACTTTATCCTCTAAGGCGGTGGCTGCCTTGAGAATACTGAAATACTCTCTACTTTCTCCATTATACTTAGCCAGCCCTGCTTGCAGTTGCATAATCATGATATTAGTCATATCGATATCTTTCTGAGTGGGTGGTTTGCTCCCAGCTCCAGTTGCATTGCACATTTGTATTTTATCCTGACCCACATTGAGGCTGGCGCGATAGACCTCATCTTGCATAGTCTTAATTATAGACTGGACCATATCAGGTCTTTTATGCAGCAGTGCCTTGATACCCTCTATATAGAAAAAGCCTGCTTTTTTAGCAACGTTGAGATCAGCAATGTTGGCATTAATCATGGAGACTGGACCATCCCAAGTGTTAGTCTCTACCATATGGGCTCCTTTCATTGCTAGTAGATATACCCTTGCACTTTGTGTCGGTTTTTCAGCGGCATAGGATTTCATATCATTAAGCAGCTTGAGGGCGAGGTCGTTTTCGCCTCTCTGGAGTAAAGCATAATGCAACCAACTAAGGGCATGATAACTGGTGGGCATCATGGGGTGCTCCTGGTTAGTATGTACACTGGCGTTCCAGGAATCAATATTAGAATTGACAACATCATTCCATCTGCCTTGTGCGATATAGATGTGGGAGGGCATGTGCAAAGCATGGGCAGCGTCTGGGGCGACCTTGGCATATCGGTCTGCGACTTCGGCAGCTTGGTCTGCATGTTCTGGATAATCTCTGGAATGTATAAAGTAATGCAAGGCCCCTGGGTGGATAGGATTCTCTTTCAGAACTTTACTGAGTATCTCTGCACTCTTATTATAGTCCTCTTGTTGCTTAGCGCTATCTGTTCCTCCTAAGATAGAGATTGCATAGAATGTTGCTACCTCGTGGTTACGAGGATACTTAGCATAGAGTTCTGCAAGGTAAGAGCGGTAGGCGGCATCGCGCTCATTTTTGGATCCTTTACCGTATAAGATTTCCATGGCTTTGAATAAGTCTTTTTCCAGTGGTGTCTTGAACTTGGTGAGTCTCTCTTCTGGTGTGGCACCCATCCTAGCAAGTACGGACTGGGCTTCAGTGTAGAGCTGTCTAGCCCATAAGCCATGGTTGTATGACATAAGCTCTCCCCAATAAGCCATTCCAAAATTGGGGTCTTTCTGCTGGGCAGCTTGAAAAGCATGCATGGAGTCGAAATACTCAAAACTATGCAGATACAGTAGGCCCCTCTCAAAATCTGCCTGTGCTTCTGGAAGACCACTTACTTTAAAGTCTACTTCCCCTAGCCGAGGAGCCTTATTGGTCATGTCTGACTTCTCTGTGGCGTTTTGACAAGCCACAAAACAAAAAACGAGTGCAAGGAGAAAGGATGGTCTAAACATAGCGTAAACTTACTATGCTAAAATATAGAATTAGGCATACATACTGTGACTATGCAATAAAAAAGGGCTCCGAGAGGAGCCCCTTATCTCTTTGGTTATCTATCATCTCTCAGGTGATATTTGAAGTAATAATCCAAAGGGATTTCATGAAGTAAACTAACGCTAAAGTAATAATAATGTGCGGATTACATATATAAAAAAAGATAAATTATTATTTTTTCTATATGTTTTGTGATATCATGGAATGATTCAGACTTCAATTTCTAGGTGGAGTTACTAATAAATAAGTCTGAAACAAATAATGTATCTATTATTGAAGAGCTCTACTAAAACTTACTCATCCTCAGAAAAGTATTGATCCCTGACCATATTGAATATAGGGATAAAAATTGCGGCTGTCAGACCCCATGTCACCCATGACCAGTGTGGAAAAGGCTTGCCCAATGCAGCAGAGATACTGTAGGCAAACAATGAAAAAAATAACAAGACAACTATCAGATTAAGATGACTTGTATGCTTAGCTACCTTAACAACATTTTTCTTGATAAAATTATCTGACTTGCCTCTGTAACCCGTCTGCCACTTTCTTAAGGTGGAAGCATCTGCCTTAAGCGAAAAATTAATTGACCAATCTACTATGAGGAAAGTAAGTAAACCTATCACAGGCAGCATCCAAATCATAATCTTTGGGCCCCAGCCATCTGCTTCCATCTTTGCATTGAAATGAGTAGGAATAGTGTCTGGTAAGATAGGATAGTAGTACATGCAAAGGGAAAACATCAAAGCCAAAAGAACATAACAGATTCGATTTATATCTCTTCGCTGGTCTTCCATCTCAGCAGATTAAAATAAGCTTCCACTTTGTGCAGGTGGAACGACACCGAGATGCTCGTAGGCTTTCTGAGTGGCTTCCCGCCCTCTTGGCGTCCTCTGAATAAAACCTTCCATAATAAGAAAAGGCTCATGTACTTCTTCTATAGTTCCTGCCTCTTCAGCTACTGCAGTCGCTATAGTCGTGAGACCTACTGGCCCACCTTTAAATTTCTGAATGATACAACTGAGAATCTTATTATCCATTTCATCCAGCCCACTATCATCTACATTAAGGGCATCTAGGCCATACTTGGCTATCTTCAAATCTATAATGCCATTCCCTTTTATCTGAGCAAAATCTCTTATCCTCCTCAGCAGTGCATTGGCAATACGTGGTGTGCCTCTCGATCTTCTAGCAATCTCTGCAGCTCCTTGCTCTTGGATAGGTATATCTAGGATGGCAGCTGAGCGATTGACTATTTTTTGTATGGTCACTAGGTCATAATAATCCAGATGACAATTAATCCCAAACCGAGCTCTCAATGGAGCCGTCAGTAAACCCATCCTGGTAGTCGCGCCCACCAAGGTAAAGGGTGCTATCTCTATCTGAATACTTCTAGCACTAGGACCAGAATCTATCATTATATCTATACTGTAATCCTCCATAGCAGAATAGAGGTATTCTTCTACGACAGTATTCAGCCGATGTATCTCATCTATAAAAAGCACATCTCCTTCTTCGAGATTAGTCAATAAACCAGCCAAATCTCCCGCTTTCTCCAGTACCGGTCCTGAAGTCATCTTGACGGCCGCACCCAGTTCATGTGCGATGATATGGCTCAGTGTCGTCTTTCCCAGCCCTGGCGGACCATGTAGTAATACATGGTCTAGCGCTTCCCCTCTGAGCTTAGCCGCTTCTATAAATACCTTAAGATTCTCCACTATCTTAGGCTGTCCTGAAAAATCACTGAGTAGCTGCGGGCGCAGTGCCTTCTCTATCTTTCTGTCGTCAGCAGAAAGTTCTGATTCTGAAGTATTTAATATGGGATTGGACATAGAGCGAAGGTATTAAGAAAAAAGCTAATAAGTTAGATAGAAGAGACGGTCATTTCCTACTATTCTATGGCTTTTAGGCCAAATTTGATTTCTTTTACGTCTATTATTTAACCATAAAAACTAATTAACAGAAATGGGATTATTTTCTTTTATCAAAGGCGCAGGAGCGAAATTATTCAAAAAGAAAAAAGAGGTAGCAGCAGAAGTGACCGACAATAGATCTCTTGAAGAAATCAAAATCGATGCGCTAAAAGGTGAGATTGCAAGGCTAGGTCTTCCTGTAAGTGATCTGCATATCGACTTAGGAGAACATGTAAATGTTACAGGCATTACTGATACAAATGCCAATAGAGAAAAGATCATACTAGCGCTAGGAAATGTAGAAGGTGTAGCAAGCGTAGGCGATATGATATCTGTAACTAATGCAGAACCGGAGTCTACTTTTCATGAGGTGAAATCAGGAGATACTTTATCTAAAATCTCTAAGCAAGTCTATGGTGACCCTATGAAGTACAATGCCATCTTCGAAGCTAATCAACCGATGCTCTCTCACCCTGACAAAATATACCCTGGTCAGATACTAAGAATCCCAGCAGCAGAACTGGTATAAGTTCTCATAGACCCTATGAAAGCAAAAGCAATCACGATGTATCGTGATTGCTTTTTTTATGTCTATGTCATAATCATCAGCTAGCCAAAAAGAAAACAGTGGCTCAGAGACCAATTGAGGTAGGGATCCCTGAGCGATCACTGTAGGAAGTGTTCTATAAGACCGTCGGATGTTTTCGATTGGCTAGTTTTGGAACAATAGAGGAAACATCTAAAAGAGTCTTATAAAAGTTAGAGAGGGCTATTTCAGAAGTGTTACCCCTCATTTGAGGAAATTATTGATTCATTGCCCTACTGTAGAGACAAGAGATCATAGTCAAGCAGAATCATAAGACTCTAATATTCAAGTCATCCTGGCTTACTCTTCCAACATTTTAGCCCAGGCTTGCTCCAGGGGAAGAGTATATAGCATCTTATCAGGTCTGACTGAGCGGAGCTGTACTTTTTGTGTGGGACTCAAAAAAACACTTGCATCTTGCTTGGCAGCAAGGGCAGCATTAATTTTGGTTTTTTGAATCTCTGATAGCGCTAGGCGACTATACTTACTTTTTTTAAGATAATACTGAGGGTCCTTGTCTATCTTATAGTCCTTTTTCTCTGGAACCGCTTTACACTTCGCCTGACTGGCATATTTGTCCAGTTGCTTTTTCTTAATCTGACTTTTATCAAAGTGGACTCTGACAACTTCAGCTCCATTCATCCATCCAGGTTCTGTAGCTATCACCCCTTCTCTCGCTCCTAGATGAGCTTCCCCACTCCAGAAACAGTACATCTGATAATAAGCGGTCTCCATTTCCCTAGATGATAGTTCTTGTTGTAAGATATCTAGATACTGTGGAACTCCTCTCCCACTTGCTTTCAGCGCTAGGCACAACTGAGAACTCAGGCCTGCAGAGGTATAGTCTCCAGACATACGTTCCATGATGTTCTTTCCACTGGAGTCTATGATTCTGACTACCGGATTATTCCAACTGGGCTCGCCATACTTCTCTAGTATCTTTCTATCCTGTCCTCCTACATTATTATAGATAGCTAGAGGAACGAACTCATTTTCTATGGCATCTACTAGGAGTGGATGGCTCAGGACCTTGTCTCCATAATTACGGCAAGTTGCACAGCCTGGCACTTCTTGGAAAAGCAGAAGTATAGGTTTGTTTTTCTTTTCTGCTTCGGCTATCGCTTCATCATAAGATCTCATCCACCGGACAGTTCCTAGTTCTTGAATCTGGGCGGACAGAGACAAAGTGATACAAAAAACAAATACTGAAAACAGAAAGTATCTCATGGTGTATAACATCTTCATAAATATAAGCAGAGACAAAGATAAATTGTTCAATACTCTTGCGAAGGGAATTTCTTCAGTGTGATAACTCAGTAACCAGTTCCATAGTGGTTAACTAAAACCTACAGTAATACTGTATCTTAGCCAATAGAGAAATGATATTTTTGGGTAACACTATTGAAATATAATACTCATATAGATAGGTATAGCTTGGAACACTACAAAATAATTGAGAAAGTTCGGGTTGATTTAGAATCGCGTAATGCTGTAATTAAGGAGCTTTATTATAATCAGAAGCTGCGTTCTATGATCAGTTCTTATGTCCATAAAAATAATGGGACTAAGACTGATGTGGACGACTTATTGACTTTTGGAATAATGAATTTCATTAAACAGTGCTACAGGCCTTTGTTTGAATTACAGAAGCCAGTAGAAGCTTACATCTTTTCTATTATAAAATATGAATGGATGAAAAGAGCGAAAAAAAAGATGGATGTTGTGGCTGAGGATAAGAGACCGGAATGGACTGATGGAGAGACGATAGAAGAAGCTATCATAGGAAGTGAAAGAATGGTGGCCCTGAGGGCTGCTATGAAACAGCTGGATGAGAAGTGCAGGTCCGTACTCACAATGTGGGCGAGCAATTATAAGATGAGAGAGATTGCACTCAGGCTAGAATATAAATCTGAAGGGATGGCGAGGAAGAAAAAACACGAGTGCCTAGGTAAACTAAAATTACTTACTAAAGACATTTAAAAGAAAATGGACAATTATACTTTGTTTGAATCTTATCTATCCCATAAGCTTTCGGAACAAGCTCGTCTAGACTTCGAACTGAAAAGAAAGAGCGACGCCGCTATCGAAGCAGCCTTTCAAGAGCACCTCCTCACACAAGCCTCCTTGGATATACTACAAGAAGAAGATGTCAAAGGGGTCATAAAAAACTTACAACTAGAAGAGGCAGCCAAAAAAGAAGGCAATAAATTCAAGTGGCGCATTATAGTCATTGCTGTTGCTCTGGCCTTGGCTGGTATATTGCTTAGTACGCTAAAGCTCAGCAGTGGCCATACTCAAGCCCAACTCGCAGAACTATACTACAAAGCTCCTATGGACAATACTACCCGGGGTGGTAATGATACCGAAGGAAGCAAAACCATGATCTCCATAACTAAGGCACATGTTGCCTTTCAGGCCAAAGACTACGAGACTGCCGCAGTGAAATTTGAAGAAGCGCTGCAAACTGCTACTGGTGCAGAGAAAGAACGTGCCGAATGGTATCTCGCCTTAGCAATATTCACTACAGATCCTCCAAAGGCAAAACGCATGCTCGAGAGTATAGCTGAAAATCCACAACATAAAAAGCATCCAGAAGCTGTAAAATTGCTAGCAGATTCTAGGTTTTGATTATAAATGTCTTCAGGGTTCTAGGTCTCCTATAATATTAGCTACATAATCCCGTTAGGTTTGTACAAAGCTATAAATGAGATCACTTTCCTTACTGCTAATTGTACTATCTGCCTTCTTTCTATCATGTCAAGATAATACTGCACCCTCTATACGGCTAATAGTACCCGCTGAAGAAAAGACCTATTCCAATGATTTTCTTCTGGATGTCGCCATTAATCTATGGGGAGCAAATGACCTTGCCACCCTAAATTATTCAATGACGAATGTAGATCAAGATACAACCTATATCTCTGGAGACTGGATGAATGATAGTCTTTCAGTAGACTTTATCGTAGTAAGTGATTTTCTTTCCATTGCTGATCTTCCCGCTGGTCAATATACTTTCCTCGTAGAGGCGACAGATGATGATGGCAATTTTAATTCAGAAAGTAATTTGTTTACGATTGTAGATTAGTGGCTCATCATTTTGGCGGTATGGTCATGACTTTGCCAGATTAGAATCTATAGAATTAAAAAAGGCCCATCTACAATATAGACAGGCCTTATATTTCTCTATTTCCTATGACTTACTCTATCATCTTTATTGCCCGTCCAGGTGTATAAGGCGCATCAGCTTCCTCTAACTTATTCTCCAGCGCAGCTAAGTCTTCCTTTACTAATTTCTTAAGGGCGCTTAGCATTGGCTCAAATTCTTCCTTGGCAATCTCATAGCTCATCTTATGTGTCTCAGTTGGATCCGCAGTAGAATGTGCTTGTTCATAATTGATCCATCCTATTCGGCCATTAGGTGTAGGGGGCTGGTCTATATCCAATTTGGTTTTGATGTTATCACCGTAGAAACTTCTCTTGAAATCTTTCACTTCCTTACTCAGAGCATAATAATTCTCCAGCAAACTCTCCGATGGCTGATCTACTCTTTCTATCGCTACCTTGATATGTTTCATTCTGTTGTCCAACTCTCGAAGCATATGGCCTGCGCCCTGCATTTTCCGTGACAACTCTGCCAGATCTTTTTGGAATTTGGTTTTAGCTGCTTGGTCAATAGCTGGCATAACCTTATTATCAAGTGGAACTATTTCAAAAGAAACTGGCTCTACTAGCAGCTCTGAGGTACCATCATAAAATCTAGATAACTCCACCGTGTAAGTTCCAGGAGCTGCAAGCGGCCCCTCGTCCTTTCCTGCAAATGGATTATAGAAAGTTGGCTTACTGAGGTTAATAGGAGACTTAGTTGCATAACGCATATCCCAGTGTAATCTATGAATGCCCTTCTTAGGTTTCTTAGTGATTTTTCTGACAACAGCACCTGCTGCATCTTTGATCGTAAAAATCAGCTGAGCAGAGGTCTCTTCATCTTCTGCTCGCAAGTCATCATAGCTTGGATAAGGATTACCCTTCTTAGCTTTGGTATCTTCTTTAGCTTGTTTTCTTCTTTGATCCTTGAGAGATTTAAAATCTTCATTGACGTAATAATCTATCATCACCACAGAGCCTAGGTCCTCCCCAGCATAAAACCCATCTCCCTGAAAAGATTTTCCTGGCAAGCCGAGTGGTGCTCTATATTCAAACTGCAAAGCCTTTCTTATAGGAAAGATCATTGCTTGCTCACCCATATTTCCATCTCCTACTTTACGCAATGCGGAGTAATCATCCAGGACATAGAAACCTCTCCCAAAAGTCCCCAGCACCAAATCATTCTCTCTTCTTTGTATGGCCAAATCTCTGATAGCAACTGTCGGCACTCCCGCTTTGATTTGCTTCCAATGTCCACCACCATTACTACTAAAAAATACACCGAACTCTGTCCCACAGAACAAAAGATCTTTATCTATATGGTCTTGCTCGATACTATATACACTGCCGCGTTCAGGCAGATTATTACTGATCTTAGTCCAGCTCATGCCTTTATTCATACTCTTGTAGATATAGGGCTTAAAGTCTCCATACTTATGGTGATTAAAGGCAGCATACATTACATTAGCATCATGCTGAGAACAATAGACAGCATTGACATAACTGTTGTTAGGTACGCCTGCTATATTTGCTTTCTTCGTCCAGCTTCCACCACCATCAGAGCTTATCTGTATGAGTCCATCATCTGTGCCTACTACTAGTAAGTTTTTATCCTGAGGAGACTCAGAAAAAGCTACGATGGTTCCGTAAGGAGAAGTAGATCGATTTTTTGCCACGGCATCTATGCTCCATACCCTATCCATTATTTTCAGTTCGTTTCTATTTATCTGCTGTGTCAGGTCATCACTGATCACTTCCCAACTATTCCCATAATCATCACTTCTGAAAACTTTATTTGCTGCAAAGTACAATCGTCCAGAAACATGCTGACTCACTTGTAAGGGTGCATCCCAGTTCCATCTATATCCATATTCTCCTTTTCTTTCCTTTGGTTGGATTCCGACTTCTTCTCCACTCTTCCTATCATATCTTACCAGCACCCCGTACTGAGATTGTGCATAGACAATATCTGGGTTCTCTGGATCTACCTGTGACTCAAAGCCGTCTCCACCATGCGTTATAAACCAATCAGAATTAAGTATACCATGATTAGTATTAGTTCGTGCAGGGCCACCCATACTAAAGTTATCTTGTGTACCTCCGTAGATGTGATAGAAAGGCTCATCATTATCTACTGCAACTTTATAGAATTGTGTCACTGGCAGATTAGCTTTGAAATCCCAAGTTTTGGCAGCATCCCATGTTTCATAGATACCCCCATCACAACCTACTAGCCAGTGATTATTATCATTAGGATTAATCCATATGCAATGGTTGTCTACGTGCTTAGTGTCCTCTCCTACTTTCTGGAAAGACTTACCACCATTAGTACTTTTACTCATCCAGGTATCCATGGAATAGATAATATCAGCATTGATAGGATCAGCGATTATCTCTTGGTAGTAGTTACCACTGGTCACATGTCCACCTTGTTTATGCCAGCTCGCTCCCCTATCTGTCGACCTATAAAAACCACTTTTTCCTTGGGCAGCTTCTACGATTGCATATATTTTTTCAGGATCGGCAGGAGAGATGGCCAGACCTATTCTACCTAGGTCTACACCAGGTAAACCCTTAGCTGATTTCTCCCAACTGTCTCCTCCATCAGTACTCTTATAAATCATAGATCCAGGACCACCACCTAGGTAGGTAAAGACATGACGGGCACGCTGGTGAGCAGCTGCGTAAAGGACGTCAGGATCGCGAGGATCTATAATCATATCTGCTACTCCAGTGTACGCATCTATTTCTAAAGTAGCCTTCCAGGTCTCCCCACCGTCTGTAGACTTATAGACGCCTCTATCACCTCCTGAATTCCATAAAGGTCCGACTGAGGCCAACCAGATGATATCAGAATTTTCTGGGTGGACGATAATCTTAGAAATGTGTTCAGACATTTTCAGTCCCATATGCTTCCACGAAGCGCCTCCATCAGTAGACTTATATACACCATCACCATAGGCGACTGAGCGCTGATTATTATTTTCTCCTGTTCCCACCCAGATGGTGTTAGGATTACTAGGATCCATTGTAACACAACCTATAGAGTAAGAGCCTTGGCTGTCAAAGATGGGTTCGTAAGTAGTACCAGAATTGACAGTTTTCCAGACACCACCAGAAGAGGTGGCTACATAATAAATATGATGCTTATCCGGATGTACTGCAAAATCAGAGATTCTGCCTGAAGTAATCGCCGGCCCTACACATCTAAATTTGTGAGCTGAGATACTTAGTTCATCTATAGGCTTTTTGGCTTCAGTTTTTTCTTTGTTTTTATCTTTCTTTCTCTTTTGTGAAAAAAGAGCATCTGTTGTTAAAAACATAGAAAGGGCAAGTAATAATACTATTCTAATTTTCATCAGTGTCGTTTGTAATATAAATAACCTATGCTCATCAAGGAGCATAGCCGTACAATGTAATTAATTTATAAAAGCTTAAAAAACTTAAGTATACCTTTAGGTCATTTCTGTCCTATAAATTTCAAAGCCTATCTCAGCTATAGCCATAAAAGTAAAACCATCCGTCCATAAGCTTATAAAAAGTGGACATCCTTGGCTCTTTGAATCTAGTATCTTAAAGCAAAGTAAAGATGGAGAAAGTGGCAGTATTGCTATACTTTTCGATAATAGGCAGAACAAGTTTCTAGCTCTAGGCCTCTATGACCCAGACTCCCCTATCAGAGTCAAAATCTTATCCACCACCAATGGCACCAAACTGAACCAAGATTGGTTTGATGAAAAATTTAAACTTTGCTTAGCTAAGAGGGCCGCACTTGTAGCAACAGATACTACTGCATACAGACTCTGCTTCGGTGAAAATGACGGGCTACCTTCCCTTATCTGTGATGTATATGCTGATACAGCCGTACTAAAATTGTATTCCAAAATTTGGTTTCCATATCTAGAAAATATCAAAGAAAGTATCCTTAAGGTTAGGAGCTGCAAAACCATAGTTCTCAGACTGGCTAGAAAAGTGGTGGAGCAGATGGAGGCAAGCAGCTATGCAGACGGACAGGTAATCAATGGAGACTTAGAATCCGAAGACCTGACTTTTAAGGAACATGGTGTCGTATTCCGTGCCAATGTCATCAAAGGACACAAGACAGGATTCTTCCTAGACCATCGTCATAACAGAGTCAAAGTACAAGAACTGGCTAAAGGAAAAACAATTCTGGATGTCTTCTCCTATGCAGGAGGCTTTGCTGTACATGCCTTAGTAGGCGGCGCAACTGCAGTCACCTGCCTAGATCAAAGTGCCCAAGCTCTAGAACTCGCCAAAGAAAATGCCACCCTCAATAACAGCACTACTCAACTCAAGACGATTAAAGGTGATGCATTTACCATACTAAATGACCTCACAAACCGGGGCAAGCGCTACGACCTCGTTATCATAGATCCACCTGCCTTTGCCAAAGCTGCAAAAGAAGTCCCCCTCGCCCTCAATCAATATCAAAGATTAGCAACACTGGGTATCAACCTCGTTACCCATGGCGGCATCCTCCTTCTTGCCTCTTGTTCTTCGAGAGTCTCAGCAGATGACTTTTTTGAAAATATAGAAATAGGCATGAGAAAATCTAAAAGGAAATTTAGACTGCTGGAAAAGACTTTTCATGATGTAGATCATCCAGTAAGTTTTCCTGAAGGGGCCTACCTTAAGAGTGGGTATTTTTTAGTGGGATAGGTTTCTTGGTGATTTGTGGATTTGTGATTAGTTGATTAGTGTTTTGTGATTTGGAATTTGGTACTTGGTACTTGGTGCTTGGTGCTTGGAAATTTGGTACTTGGTTCTTATTGCTTGATGCTTAAACTTCAATTTAGATACTGATACTTAACATTCTTTACTACCTTTGCCCCCTTACTGGTGGACAACGAAGGTTATCCATAATAGGGAATTCGGTGCGAATCCGAAACAGTCCCCGCTGCTGTAAGGCTGTATATGAAGTTCATAGATCTACAACCACTGTCATTTTATGACGGGAAGGCACTATGAACTCAGCTAAGTCAGAAGACCTGCCAGTATGAAATATTTTTTCACAGCGCTCGGAGGAAGCAAAGTGAAATATAAAACTGAGTTACAACTTGTACTATACTGTCATGATGAGACTGCTAGTCTGTATGCTATTGTCTATGCTATTCCTCTTAGCGGAGGGACAAGTAGATACGCTATTGCAAAGGGACATAGATCTTATAACTGTGCAAGCAGATAGAACTAGCAAATCAGATTCAGTGCTAGCAATAACACCTACCACTCAGAACATCTCACAGCTGCTATCGACTAAGACTAATATCTACATTAAGTCCTATGGACTAGGTAGTCTTGCGACGCTTTCTCTGTGGGGAGGCAACGCCAGTCAGACCTTGATAGAGTGGGAAGGTTTGCCTATTTCTAATCCAATGTTGGGTCTTACAGATCTATCTCTGATCCCTATGAATACTGGTGCAGAGCTCAGCCTAGAAAAGGGCGGTCTGTCTGCAGAGCATGGCTCAGGAGCTATAACAGGCCTGCTGCAGTTTTCACAAAATAAATTACCTGCAACTGAGCAGCTTGGGCTAACAGCGGGAGTAGGGTATGGGAGTTTTGGACAATGGAATTCTAATCTGGATATGACATACAGGAAGGGCCGATTTGCGGTGGCGCTTAGTGGCTTTAGCTCTTCTGCTGATAATGATTTTTCTTTTGAGTCTGGACAGACAGAGAAACAACAAACTAATGCTGACCTGAGCTATGCTGGCCTTACGGCATCTTCCACTATTAATATAGGAGAGCATCAGCGGATCGGCATAAACCTCTGGATACAAGAATCAGAAAAAGGTATCCCTCCTACCGCGGTACAGACTAACTCTGTGGCCCGACAAGAAGATATCACCCTTCGTTCAAAGCTCTTCTGGAAAATGGATAAAAAGAAATATAGTATCCATTCCCACTTGGCAATTTTAGATGAGCAGAATAATTATTCTGATTCCCTTAACCTCATCTTCACTAATAACAGATTCCAGAAAAAACTGCACCGTTCTCAATTCAAATACCATGAAGGCAAAGTACTTTATCGCTTGAGTTATGACCTAGATATCACCGACGGATTTTCTGATGCTTATGAAAACGAAAAACAGAATCTGACAAACTTTGCCATCTACGCTGCGGCAGAATATTCGCTATCAGACTGGTCTATAAAAACCGGCTTACGAAAAGAATGGCGCTCCTTAGGTACACCTCCCCTTTTGCCTCTGATTAGTCTTGGCTATAACTTTAGACAAGTCTCTGCAAGACTGAAATTCTCACGAGAATATAGAGCTCCCACTTTGAATGAACTTTTCTGGGTACCGGGTGGCAACCTTGATCTCCTACCAGAAATGGGATGGAATCAAGAACTGCTGTTGTCTTCCAAGAATGTGTTCAAGGCAGGAATAGACTTAGAAACAAATTTCTTTCATAGAAAAATAGATAACTGGATTCTGTGGGCACCCTTGGACAATCAGTTACTTTGGTCTCCTTACAATCTAGGAGCAGTAAGGAGCTACGGTATAGATCTAGAAAGTTCCAAGGAACACCTCATCGGTACAGTCCTAAGCAGATGGGCAGTTGGCTATAATTACAACCGTTCAGAAAACTTGGTAGAACTTGCAGTACCAGAGATAGCAGCAGGGGATCAGCTCATCTATACACCTAAGACAAAAGTTTATGTGAGTCACTCATCTAATTACAAAGGCACCAGCCTAGATATCAATGCCAATTACACCAGTGCTGTTTCTGGAATCAATGAGGACCTCTCCAGCTACTGGCTACTCTCAGCAAGCCTGTCTTGGGAACTGCACCTGGGGAAGCTAAAAAATACAGTTTCACTGAACATAGAAAACCTAACAAATTCAAATTATAGAGTCATAGAAAGAAGGCCTATGCCAGGCAGATATTATCAGCTAAACTGGCGCATAAATTTCAATACATTAAATCAAACAAATAACAAACAATAAAAAAATGAAACTAAGATTTACAATTTTAATTCTTGCGATAGTACAATTTTGTAGTGCACAGACAACTTCAGATTTTGAAGGATTTACACTTGCACCAGATAGCTTTTTAAATGGCTCTGATGGGTCTATGGGATTTTCGGATGGCAACATTAGATTATTGAATGATTACAATTCTGAGTGGGATTCGTGGTCTGGCTGGGCGATCTCTTCATTTACAGATACCACTACGCCTGGTTTTACTAATCAGTATAGTTCTATCAGTGGTATAGGCGCTGAGGGCTCTGCTGCTTATGCTGTGTCATTTGTATCAGGAGTGAGTCTTTTGCATACTACAGATGCAGCTGAAGGGGGTACAGTGGAAGGCTTCTATATAAATAATGCGACGTATGCTTACCTGAGCATGCGGGATGGGGATGCTTTTGCAAAGAAATTTGGTGGTGAAGATGGTAACGATCCAGATTTCTTTTACCTCAGCATTAAGGAATATGGCGATAGAAATGTCAATAATGATAGCCTCATAGTATATCTAGCTGATTATCGTTCTGATGATAACACGGAGGATTATATTATAGACGAGTGGACTTATGTGGATCTTACTCGATTTGAAAACGTAGATACCTTATCCTTCCAGTTGTATTCCAGTGACAATGGCATGTTTGGGATGAATACACCAGCCTACTTTTGTATAGATAATTTTACAACTACTGATATGAAACTAACAGCAGTGGAAGACGTTGAAAAAAGCAAAGTTACTGTATATCCCAATCCTACTTCTGGACTGATACATTGTACTGGTACAGGCTATCTCTCCTCTTATGCCCTTTATGACATTTATGGTAATCTATTAGAAACTGCACAGATAGAAAGCAATGATTTCGAGCTGGATATTAGTGCTAGACCTTCAGGCAACTACTTGCTCATCACCCATGATAAGGATGGTAGGCCGTCGAGTCAAAGGATAATCAGACTATAATTTGGTAAAAAAACTAAGTTATTTCAAAACTAAAATAGGTAAACGATGGCTACATATCTAAATGTATTACAGACCATTACACATTGCATAAATAATAATATAAAAATATCTAGTGGAAAACCCTGATTGCTTACCCAACCAATTAGATAATTAGTCTCGTCTTTACAGACAGATCAGCTATGAAAAAGCACTCACTTTAATTGAAGAATTATTAGAGGGTTTTTTCTCTTTAAATTCTTGAGGTCATAAAGTTGCCACGTAAACCAAATCTCAACTAAGGTTCAGTTTTCATTGCAACTTTTGACCTTCTTTTTTTTCTGGTCTGAAGTAACTCCCTCCATTAGTAGATTTTGACAGATTTATATGTTATTTTCAGATTGACAATAACCAATTAAATCTTTTGAGATTGGAATTAGATAACATCATAGCAGGATGCAAAAAGAATGACAGAAACTGCCAGGAGCAGTTGTATCGCCATTTTTTCCCTATGATGATGTCCATGTGTATGAGATACATGGGCGATACTGACAAGGCTGCCGCTATAGTCAATGATGGTTTGCTCAAGGTATATACCAAGCTAGACCAATATCAAAACAAAGGCAGTTTTGAAGGTTGGGTCAGAAGAATCGTTTTCAGAAGTATTTCTGATGCTGTTCGGAAGGATTCTAATTATTTGAAATTTATGGTTTTTGAAGAGTTTGAAAAAAGCTCTGAGTCTTCTGCTCTAAGCAAACTCTATGAAGAAGATCTTCTTAAATTAATCAACAAGATCCCGACAGCGAGTGGAGATGTCTTTATCATGTATGCCATAAATGGTTATACACATAAAGAAATAGCAGAAAGACGAGGTATCAGTATCGGTACTTCTAAGTGGCATTACTCAGAGGCCAGAAAAAAACTTCAAGAACTGATTTTACAAGGAGAGACAAATATTAATGCAGGATAGCTCTAAGCAGATATATACAGAGGAATTTGTAGATAGTAAATGGAAAGACATGAGTGCAATACTCGATGCTGCCATGCCTGTCACAGAAAGAAAGAGCAACAATAAGCTCATCTGGTTGCTGTCATCTTTGTTGCTAATTTCTATCTCAGTTGCAAGCTATTATGCTTATCAATATGAGCATCTCATTCCTAGTGTAGAACTTGTCAAGGAACATACCATCTACAAGAACATCTACCTAAATCAAGAACTACCTCATCCAAGTCCAGTGAGTAAGGCAACTAATTCTCCTAACAGCTCTTCTAAAAACATTACTACTTCGACATATACAGCAAAAGATATTACTAAGACTATAGATTACCCTACCGCAAATTCTAGTCTACCCCAAACACGAGCAGTAAAAGTTGTCACAACAACCAACGATACCAATAGCAAAAAGAAACTAGAAGACTTGACTCAATTATCAGCTACAAAAAGTCTGGTAGAGACTACCGAAGCTACCGTAGCCATAGAAAATAATAAAGAACTGAATACTAAGACAGATAACAATCTTAAGCTCAATGCCATAGTATCAGCAATAGCAACAACAGATCTGGACTATACTGGTTACGGAATAGGTTCTAGTATTGAAATTCCATTGAGTAATAAATTAGGGATAAATACAGGGCTTGCATTTAATATGCTTACCAGCGATAACTATTTTGTCAATGGTTTTAAGAGAGTAGAGGAAAGCATGAATACTCCGCAGCGACCTCCCAATCCTAATAAGCCAATCGAGTATACTGAAGAACTAAAGAGCTTTAAACAAATATCCCTTCCTGTGGGACTAAACTATAACCTATCTAATGTTATCAGTCTCAACTCAGGAGTACGGTTAAGATATACCTATGGCGCAGAACTAGAGGATATTCCAGTACCTACTAGACGCATGCCTGTGGAACCACAAAGCTTTTTCAACAAAACAAATGTGGGCTTATCAGCTGGTCTAAAGTACAGTCTGAATAACCATTTCAGCATTCTACTGGATTCGGAATGGGGTCTAGGATCTCTTGGGAATAGACCTGACTACGACAATCCGTCACGTCCAAATCATGATGTAAATCTCTTTAATCTGACTACCAGTCTGACATTCTAGACTGCTTTCTCCCTTTATATTACCGTTTTTAAAGATTTATAGGTCTTTGACCTATAGCTATGTTTGATTTGATTATCTTCGGCTCGTTTCCAATAAAAATGCTAGAATAATGGCTCTAATGGAACTATCCGCTCCGTTAAAATGTCATTTTATAAGTATTCTATCACTAAAACCAAACTATGGGGAGATCACAAGACAGTTTCAATAAGAAAGAAAGAGAAAAGAAAAGACAGAAAAAGAAAAAGGAAAAAAGAGAGCGAAAGCTAGCTAAGAAGACAGAGCCTAGCAAAGAAATAGAGTTCATGTATATGGACGCAGACGGTAATCTTTCTGAAACTCCACCTGATCCAGACGAAAAAAGAGAAGAAATCAGCCTTGAAGATATCGAGGTGAGCATCCCTAAATCAGATAAATCTGATACCCCTAACTTCATGCGATCCGGAGTAGTGAAATTTTTCAATACTGAAAAAGGTTACGGCTTCATTATGGATAGCGATTCTAAGCAAAGTGTATTTGTCCACATGGAAGGCTGTGTAGATAAGATAAAAGATAACGACAAGGTTACTTTTGAATTAGGCAAAGGACCCAAAGGACCCATCGCTACTGGTGTGAAATTAAACAAGGCTTAGACAGTAAAATTCCCACCTCTGTTAGAAGGCACTTATAGAAAGAACATCTCCATAGGTCTGGAAGTATCTATCGTAGAAAAACAAAACCAGCGCACAGGAAAACTGACAGTGGGAATAGTTCAGCGCTTACTCACTAAGTCGTCTTCTCATCCGCACGGTATCAAGGTACAGTTGGAGTCTGGCGAAATTGGTCGAGTAAAGCAAATACATTCTGACTCAGAATCAACTCATCACAACAACTAACACAACCTATGCTCTATCTTATAGTAGGTAATACTGGAGCGGGGAAGACAACACATGCGCTCAAGCTAAAAGCTGAAAAAAAAGCCATTCTCTTTTCCATAGATAAATGGAATCGTGAATTGTTTATCCCAGACAGAACTGCAGAAAGTGATCTTTATTGGTTTTTGGAAAGGATAGAACGTTCTGAAACCATCATGATGGACCTGATACTCCAATTAGAAAGCACAGGTGTGGATAGCATCCTAGATCTTGGCTTCTCCAAAAAAGGATACAGAGATAAATTCATAAACTTTGCTGCTGAAAACAAGCTTACAGTCGAGCTGCATTATGTAGATGTTAGTCCTGAACAGAGATGGCAGAACATCCTTAAGCGGAACTCAGAAAAAGGACCTACCTATGAAATAGAAGTAACCCGTGAGAACTTTGAATTTATGGAAGACTGGTTTGAGGCACCTGAGGGAGATGAGCTGGCTAATGCGATTTTAGTAAAGACTATTTAGAATAAGTTTAATGAATAATATAATTAGTAATGGCAAGTAAAAAAGAAATTCTAGGACTCATTAGAATCCTGATTACTCAAAAATTCGAAACACCGCAGGATGCTTTTCATTTCTTTGACAAAAACAAGGATGGGTATCTCACCAAGAAAGAACTTAAGAAACTCGTCAAAGATGCCAGAGTAAATAGCCTTATTTCTGGTGTGGTCGCTGGTAAGATGATAGAGGGTCTAGACAAGGACAAGAACAAGAAATTTGACTGGCAGGAATTCAAAGCTGCAGTGGACTCTCTTATCAAAGAAGGGCTGAAAGAAGAGAAAAAATCTAAATAGACAGCTCGGTCGTTACCAAGTAATGATCAGAAAAAGAGCTGCGGCTGATATCATGACCTAGCACCTCTATGCGCTGATCTACAAAAATGTAATCTATTCTAAGTGCAGGAATCTTCTCTCCAAAAGTAGAGCCGATGCCTAGCCCTTCTTCTTCGAAGGTATCTTGCATGGTACCTTTAGCAACTGTGTAGACATGTGACTGAGGCGTATCATTGAGATCACCACAGATAATGACAGGATGAGAAATCTTAGCGGCATGCTGATGGAGGAGTCTCGCTTGTCTTACACGATCCATACTGAACTTCTGATAGTGCTTGACGATACCGAGCAAAGCAGAATTAGACATAGCTTCTGGTGCATCTTCTTTGATAACCGAAGGTACCTTGCCGTCATGCCTATTGGATTCTAGATGAGTAGTGTATACCCTCACTAGCTTATCTGCCAGTTGTACATCTGCCCAGATGCATGTGTTGGCAATATTAGAATGAAAGTCTACTATACCCACTTCCTTAAAAGGATGCTTAGAATAAATAGCCACAGTCATCCCTTCCTTTTTGTGCTGGTAGGGGAAATCCATTGCATCAAGTAAGTACTTTTCAGACAGCTCACCATTCTCCTGAACACATAGAATTTCTATGTCATCATTGGCTTTGAGATAGGCTGAGAAATCTTGTTCTATTTTTTGCTTTTGCGCGGCAGGTGCAAAATGTATGGGCTTAGAAAAATTAGTGTTATACGTAGCTACCTTGATCGCACCTTCCACTGAGGCATCAGGTACACTTACATTCAGTATTCTAGAGCAGCTACCGACTCCGAGCACCATAGTCACTAAAGACAGTAAAGCCAGTCGTGATTTTATACACAGCCATACTGCGAGAGCAATAATATTAGCTAGAAGGAGTGCAGGATACCCTAATCCTAAAATCGGAAAGATAAACGAGGAGTCAGGGGTCATACGCGGCGCTAGGTAAGCACCTAGAGTGCAGATTACCAGCACAACATTGAGCACGATAAGTATCTTCCTCAGAATAGGATTCATAAGACAAACATAATCTTTATTAGAAAGTATCTACTACTAGAGCCGACCTGAATTAGTACCTTTAAGGAAACAGGATTATTTTGAAATCATACAGTCTACTTTTCGCGATAATATTTCTCAGTCTGTCTTTGCAAGGGCAAAACTTAAGTGGCAGTCAGTTACTAGACAAGGCCATAAAGTATCATGATCCTAAAGGAAAATGGCCTAGCTTCAGTGGTTCTTTTGAAATACTTTCTCAAACCCCTTCAAAATCAGATAGGGTATCAAAAGTTACGATCGATTTGCCTACTGAATCCTTCAGTGCCATCGCTACTAGAGATTCTGTGACCAGCTCTTATATAATAAGAAACAACAGTTGCGTTACCCTCTTAGCAGACTCTCTCAGGATAGCACAATTAGAAAAAAAGCCAAGAAGGAGTCATTGTGAGACCACCCGCCTCTACAGTAATTATTACACTTATCTATATGGGCTACCTATGAAGCTCAAAGACCCTGGCACCATACTAGATGAAAAAGTAAGCAAACTAACTTTCAAAGGAAAAGAGTATCTCGTACTGAAAGCCAGTTACGAGGCAGGGGTGGGTTCAGATATATGGTTCTTCTACTTTGATCCAGAAACTTATGCCATGGAAATCTATCAGTTCTACAAACAAGATGAAGCGGGCAAGCAAAAAGATGATTCTGGTGAGTACATCTTACTAACTGAGGAAGCTTTGGTGCAGGGTATCAAAATGCCAAAGTCTAGAGCTTGGTATTATAATAAAGGTGACAAATATCTAGGCACGGATAGCCTGAGATAAGTTTAAAATTTCATAACAAGAAAAATACTATTGGGATTTGGATTTAATTTATTGATGATTTTTGTCATACTGCCATCCACAGTAGTTCTTCTTTTATTATGGATAATATTCAGAAAGGCAATTTTTGGAAAAATATTGGGCCTAATCTGGGGTGGGATAATCTCGCTTTTTGTTCTGAGTTTAGTCCTTCACATATTCACTACAAAAATGAAGCTTACCAAAAACAAAATTTATGGAGAGTATGTAATTGATAGAAGTAAGTTTCCAGGTAGACAGGCAGATTGGCAATATGACAATTTCAAATTCGAAATAACTAAGGACAATATCTTTCACTTTAGTTATAAGAGTTCCAATAGTGAATACGAAACTGAAAAAATACCAGTAAAAATTCTTGAGCAATATTATTCTGACAGATTAGAACTTGGAAAAGATACTACTAGACATCACATAGTAGTAGACAATCCGACTCTATATAGAAATGTATGGAGTTTCTACTATGTATTCGAATCTGAAAAATTCGGGAATGTGTTTTTCAAAAAGAAATAATTACCTCAATACAGAAATAGGATTCTCAGCCATTCTCCAAAAATTCAGTCTATTGATATCCACCTTAAAAGAGATTCTATCAGAAAAATCACCCAATAAAAATTCCTCTGAATTGACCAAGGTTAGATAAATGCCAGCAAACTCTCCTATCTCAAAAGCCAGCCCGCCAGCATAATAAAACTGCCCGCTTAGCTCTTCTGAAAGCTGACTCTTATTACTCAGATAAGCCAAATCCACAAAGGGTCTGAAACGCGTACCCAGAATAGAAAATGGTACATCTACTTTGACATTAAGCGCTGCCATATAATTGTTGCTTAAGGTATTGGCATTTAGATTAGAGAGAGGATTTTTAAATCCACCCTCTGCCATCTGAAACTGCTTAGCTAAGCCACCCTCCTGCTCCGACCTGCCGAGATAGTAGCCTTCGTAAGTGTGATCGGTATTACCAGTCTGTGCTAGAGCAAAAGATCCTCTGGTGATGCCATCAGAATAATTGGCAGATCCTCTCTGACTGTTCATAGGAAAATAGCCTCCGAAGAAGCGTAGATGAAATTTAGAACCTTTGGTGTAGTAGATACTTCTATTATGTTCCAAACTCAACTTAAGATAGCTGTGTTTATCATTAAATACATTATTGTAGGATTCGTATTCCAACTGCACTAGAGAGTTCATCTGACTCAGCCTTCGAGCAGTGGACGTTCTATAGTTGATCTGATGGACATTGGATCTGGTGTATGAAGGTAAGCAAAGATCAGGGCAGAAGTCTTCTATCTTAAGATGGTGCAACTTATAATCTAAAGTCCTGTGCTGAACACCTTTCGATCTGAACGTGAGTCTGACAGTAGGTACAAGCTTGGTATAGCTAAGGTCAGATGATAATACAGAGCCACTATCGTATAGGTACTTTCTTGCTTGCATCCCTACCGTCCATATGGGTCCTGAGCCTTTCCCTCTAAAGTCCTTCTCTATTGCACCGCTGCCAGCCAGTTCTCCACCTCTGATACCAAAACTAGGTGCCACATACCAGCGTAAATCATTGTAAGGAAAAAAAGAATTATACATCGCCAAGCCAAGCATAAGACCATCATAGTTATTATAGCCAGCGTATGGCGTCCATAACAAAGTCTTGGTATCACTATCTCTTTGCTGCCCCAGCCACTTGAGATTAATGGGTGCTCTTTTGAGTAGAGCTTTGCCAGGCCTGATATGATTATTCTTTCTGTTGATATCTTCGAAAGGGATCTCGCCATTGATTGTGATGTGATCATAAGGGGCATTGGGAATAGCTATAACTTGTGATTGCTCAGCAGTGCCCACCCATTTGTTATGAATAATAGTCCCATCCGCATCATAGGCTGTTACATGAAAAGGAATTTTAAAATCAGTTGCATTAGCAACGGAAACATTGAGTAATTCTCCATCCTCTTCGACACCTACTAATTTATAATCGTACTTCTTTCCTTGAGTTATAAGCTCATCGAAAAACCATGAAAGATCATTGCCGACTAGAGATTGGAAACTTTGCTTAAGATCTGCAGGACCAGGATGTTTGTGCAACCACTGGCTATAATATTGTTGCATAGCTGTTGCAAAAATTTCCTCTCCTAAGTAGCCCTCTAGATACTGTAATGCAAAAGCCATGCGCTCATAGCTGTTCGATCCATAGGTAATCATATCTACCTCTTCAGAGTGCTGATCTATCCTACCCAACTTACCACAGCAATGTAGATGGCAGACACCTGCTTGTAAGGCAGTATATTCTGGACTATCAGACTTTAAAAATTTAGGGATTATATTATCAAAGTTTGCAACGGGATACTTGCTGTCATTATATTTTCTTTCGTAAAATGAATTAAGACCTTCATCCAGCCAAGGGTATCTGCGCTCGTTAGTTCCCAGTGCACTCTGAAACCAATTATGTCCTATTTCATGAGCAATAAGGTTATCCATATTTTGACCCAGATCATCCAGATCCACCATACTGATCATGGGATATTCCATTCCTCCTCTATAAGCTGAGTTGTCCAAGACTAAGGAGTACTGAGGGTAAGGATAAGAGCCTAATTCCTTTGAATAAAATTTCAAAGCATCTGACATATAATTCATCAACTCATCTCTTCCAGTCTCAAAGTTTGTCAGTAAGTGCATGCTGACTTCTTTTCCATCGTCCAAGGTAATAGACTTGGTCTCTGCAACAAAAGTTTCAGATGCAAACCAAGCAAAGTCAGGCACATTGGTAGCAGCATACTGAACCAGTTTCTCTCCACCCTCTTGCTCCTCTGACTGCACTATACCTGTCGCAGCATGCTTGAAAGAACTAGGCAAAAGCAACTCTACTTTATAATCTCCATATTCGGAATAAAACTCTCCTATATCTACATAAGGCATCGGATGCCAGCCTTCATTATCGTATACAGCTGGCTTAGGATACCACTGCGTCATCTGGTAGAGGTCATCCTTATAGCCTCCCCTGCTAAAAACAGCAGGTAGCTTAACAATAAAATCTATAGTGAGGTCCAAAGTCTTTCCACTTTCTAAAGGCTCGTCTAGAATTACTTTTATGATGTCCTTATGTATTCTGTTACCTTGCCTATAGCTCTTGGTAACCAAAGCATTGTAGTCATCTCTGAACTCTAGCTTTTCATAGCCACCTCTTTTATCTTCTTTAGCGAAATAGAATGACCTATTTCCTAGTTCTAATTGTTGAGCTGCAAAGGCTGTGGAGTTGTCTTTGTAGGCATTCCACCAAGCATGAAAAATGATATGATCTAATCGGTCAGGAGAATTATTTTTATAACTCAACTGACAGGTGCCTTCTATCTTTTGTCCTACTGTATCTAACCGAACTGTTATATCATAATCTACTTTTTGTTGGAAGTAAGATTGGCTGTAAGTTTGTGCACAGAAAACGCAGCACAGAAAAGCTAGATAAAGAAGTCTAGTAGACTGGATGGCAAGAGATATCATATTAAATATATTTTTAATATATAAGGATACAATATTAACTAAATAAGATGAAACATGATGAAGAGTAGAGCGCTGTTAACGACCACAGTCTTTTGTATCCTCTTCATGTGTTATGCTTGCAAGAGCACAAAAGCCACACTTGTAACAGTACCAGAAAAAAACTATCTCTTTCCCTTAGAATGGATAGGACATTATGAAGGCGAGCTGACCATTTTCGGCATCGGGTCAGACACAACTAAGGTGGATATGCAGCTGAACATAGGGTCCCCTGATGCGACTGGCCTCTATCCTTGGGTACTTCAGTATGGAGAAAAAGACAAAAGATACTATGGACTAGAAGTTATCAATGCAGCTAAGGGACATTATCTGATAGACGAATACAACAGTATCAAACTAGACGCCTATCTAAGAGGCAATCATTTCATTTCTAGATTTGAGGTGAGTAATAATGATCTGATCTTTCATTATGAAAAGAACGCCTCAGGAATAAACATCAGTGTCTATGCCTCTAGCGCAACACCAATTTCTGAAACCGGAGGAGAAATTATCGCGTCAGATACGATCCCCTCTGTCAGTGCCTTTCCGATGTATGGCTATCAGAAAGCGCTCCTCAAAAAAGTAGAGCGCTGATGCCTAAAATAAAGTGTAGTGAATGCAGCCAGCCTCTAACCTGCCTCTCAAGTGGAGACTGCTGGTGCAATAGTTATCCCAAACTCATGGACCTCGATGATGCAAAGACCTGCCTCTGTGCTAAGTGTCTGGAACTAGCCTTAGCAAAGAAGATCCTAGATAATAACAAACAGCTTTCATCAGAGCAGATGAAAGAAGTGGGAGCCCTGGGAGAACCTGAGCAACTAATACAAGATCTACATTATACTATGGAAATAGTCAAAGGAAAAAGGCTCATGATGCTCAGCAAGTGGTACTTATTGCGTAGAGGCTATTGCTGTGATAATGGCTGTCGTAATTGTCCTTATTAGAAATCACTAGCGCTGCGGCTTATCAGACACCTTCATATCTATATATGCTGTCATAACTTCCACATCTGCAGAATTTCTGACAGACACAAAACAGATTTGATTACCGATTGTATCCCATTCTGGTTCACCTAGATCACAAACGGCTGTTAGATTGGTCTCAGCTTTTTTGAGATAAGCTACTTTCATTCCCACAGGTATCCATCTGCGATGCTTAGGAATAGAAGCTTCCATACATATACCAGCTGCAAATTCACACAGATTACACATGGCGATGGCATGTACCGTTTTCAGATGATTATGTACAGAAGGTCTTTTTCTCATAGTGACCTTAATGTAGTTTTTGCTGATATCCTGGACTACAGGCTTAATAGTCGTAAAGTAAGGAGCCATTCTAGCGACAGCAGTTGAGAATAGATACTTTCCGAAAGGTAAGTATGCTAATTTCTTGTGTAAACTTAAGACTCTATTCATACGAATTATATGCTATTTCTAATGATAATAATGATTTCATTACAAGTCTTAAAGATATAGAATGCACCTTAGACTAGTAGCCAATGATAAATGGATTCCCTGTAATAAATCGTAATATTGCCAGTAAAGAATTCTAACGAAAAATATGAAATACCAACACCTAGTTTCACTAATAAACCAAGTACTGCCTATCGCCAGAGCTGCTGGAGATAAAATAATGGAAGTCTATGAAGATGTAGATAATTTTAATGTAGAACAGAAAGACGACAATTCTCCACTAACGCGAGCAGACAAGGAAGCCAACAAAATAATCTGTGATGGTCTAGAAAAATTATCTGTACGCTACCCTATTATCTCTGAAGAAAATAAAGCAATACCTTATTCTGAAAGAAAAAACTTTGACTACTGCTGGATGGTAGATCCTCTGGATGGGACTAAGGAATTTATAAAAAGGAACGGAGAGTTTACGGTTAATATCGCTCTTATCCACCAGGGCCATTCTGTTGCAGGTGTGGTATATGCACCAGTACTGGATGAAATGTATTATGCAATCAAAGGACAAGGAGCCCTTAAAGTCTCTACAGGAAAAACATCAGCACTTGCTTCCACCTATTATCACAGCAAAGAAAAGGCACTGTCCATAGTATGCTCACGGTCACATCTTAATGAAGCTACCCAAGCTTTTATAGATGATTATGATGAGCCACTTAAAGTATCAAAAGGAAGCTCTCTGAAATTTTTGATTCTTGCAGCAGGCGGCGCACAAGTCTATCCAAGACTTGCCCCTACGATGGAATGGGATACTGCAGCGGCACATATCATCTTAGAAGAAGCAGGCGGCTCTATAGTCAAAGCAGAAAATGGGAAGCCACTGGAATACAATAAAGAAGACTTACTCAATCCACATTTCATAGCCACTGGTAACAGACTGGATGCTTAATTGTTTCCTAGAACTAATCACTCTACAATGGTATACACGACTCCTATAATAGACAGAGAAATTCTCTTTGGAAATCCAGAAATATCCGGCGCACAGATCAGTCCTGATGGTCAGTTTATTTCTTTTATCAAACCCTTAGCTGGCGTCAGAAATATCTGGGTGAAACCCATAGACGGTGCTTTCGAGAATGCAGTACCCGTGACTGATGATACTAATAGGCCTGTGAGTTCCTATTTCTGGAGTCGAGATAGCAAGTTTATTCTCTATGTACAAGACAAAGGTGGGGATGAAAATTTCCATCTGTATTCTTTAGATCCTAGAGAAGGCTTCTCCGGTTCTATTCCTAAAGCCACTGACCTCTCTGATTATGGAGATATCAGAGCTATGATATATTCGCTACCTAAAAAGAGACCTGACTACATCTACGTCGGGATAAATGACAGAGACAAAGCTTGGCATGACTGTTATGAAATAGAGATAAAATCCGGTGCTCGTAAGCTCATCTACAAGAACGAAGAACAACTCAGCAGTTTTAGTTTTGATCTAGAAGCTGAGCTCAGACTTGCATCACGATCTACTTCTGATGGGGGTTCAGAAATACTCAAGAAAGAAGGCGATAAATTTATTCCTATTCTATATGCTAATCTAGAAGAATCACTTAGTCCAATAAAATTTCATAAGGATGGGAGAATCTATTTTATCTCCAATGTAGGAGCGCCTGACCTAAGTGGTCTCTATCTCTATGATCTAGCGACTGAAGAGATGACCCTAGTAGAGTCTGATCCAGAACAACAAGTCGACTTAGCCAATGTCAGTTTCTCCAAAATAACAGAAGAACTCATTGCCACCATCTATGTGGGTGACAAAAAAAGAATCTACTGGAAAGATGCAAAGCATGAGTCTGCTTACAAAGATCTCAAAAAAGAATTTCCTGAAGCTGAAATAAGTGTGACGTCTATGACAAAGGACGAGACGAAATTCATCTTTTATGTCAATAGTGATACTGATCCTGGCAAAGCCTACCTTTTCTATAGAGATACTCAACTCATAGAATACCTCTATACACCGAGACCAGACTTACCCTCCACACATCTGGTGCCTATGCAACCAGTGCGCTACAAGTCAAAAGATGGTCTAGAAATTCCTGCTTACCTCACTGTACCCAAAGATAAGCCTAGTGATGGGCAAGTACCTGCTGTGATTTTCGTGCATGGAGGACCTTGGGCAAGAGATTACTGGGGCTATAATAGCTATGCACAATTCTATGCTAACAGAGGCTATGCCGTCCTACAAGTTAACTTTAGAGGATCCACTGGCTATGGCAAAAAATTCCTCAATGCCGCCATCAATGAGTGGGGCGAAAAAATGCAAGATGATCTAACTGCTGGGGCTGATTTTCTTATTAGAGAAGGCATAGCTGATCCAAAGAAGATAGCCATAGCTGGTGGTTCTTATGGGGGCTACGCTACCTTGGCTGGACTAACCTTTACACCTGAAGTATATGCAGCAGGAGTTTCTATAGTCGGCCCTTCTAATCTTTTTACGCTACTGGAAACCATCCCACCTTACTGGGAGTCTGCCAGAGTGATGTTCCATAAGCGGATGGGCGATCCCAATACGGAAGAAGGCAAAGCCCAACTCAGAAGACAATCCCCTTTCTTCCACGCTTCTAAGATCCAGGCGCCACTGATGGTCGCACAAGGAGATAACGACCCCCGCGTCAAAACCAGTGAATCAGATCAGATCGTTATAGCGATGAGAGACTTAGGCCTACCCGTAAAGTATCTTAACTTCCCAGACGAAGGGCATGGCTTTGCTAATCCTGATAACAATATGTCATTCATAGCAGCTATGGAGGCTTTTCTAGCGGAGCATTTGGGTGGCAGATGTCAAGAGGAAATCCCTGATAGGCTACAAAGCATTCTGGATAAGGTCACGGTGGACATCACTGCACTGACAATGCCTGCAGTAGTCACTAAAGAAATGCTGAGTGCAGAACTTCCGACCGTCAACAAGAGTGCCTTGCCTGGACATTTTATCTACAATCTGAGTTTCGATATGAGAGGGCAGGTGATGAGTTTTGAAGTGCATAGAAAGATAAGCAGAGAAGGAGCGCTTACTGTTATATCAGACCAAGCTGACTCTGCATCTGGTTCTATGAGAGACAAAAGCCAGGTAAAAGGAACTGCCTTTACTCCTATCAATAGGTATTTCGAACAAGGTCCAATGCTCATAGAATACGACGTAGCAGATTATAAGATCAGTGGAAAAATGACTGTACAAGGAACTGAAAACAACATAGCATTAGACCCTGGTCACAGCTTTGTAATGGATGGACCTGCACTAGATACTTATCTTAGTTTATTGCCACTTACAGAGAGCTATGAGACAACCCTTAGAGTTCTAGATTCTACTAATCAGAAATTCCAGACCTATAGTTTTAAAGTAACTGCTGTAGAAAAAATACAAGCCCAAGAGTGCTACGCTTGCCTACTACAATCAATAGATGGAGATGAAAAATCTCAAAATCTATGGTTTACAAAAACAGAGGCTCCTATCATGATGAAGAAGACTTCTGTCATCAAGGAGATGGGTGGAGCTAAGCTGCATGTGGAATTTGTGCGGATGGGAAGTGGGGAGCACATCAGCGAAGTGCCGCTAGCTTAGAGTTTCATATGTAGTTATTTTCTGCTATATTTAGATTCCATTCCACTTTTCATTAGTTAGGGTTAGCTCTGTTCTACCCTCTATCTCATTAGCCTTTTTATTTTCTGAATAATAAAATGAGAATTTATGCGCAACACAATTTCAGTTTGCTTTCTTCTGTGTCTTTTTAATTGCCTAATTATTCATGCTCAGCAGGATTGTGAGGATGGGATGATATCTGAGGTGTATAACATCACTTTGTGTCCTGGAGAGTCTTACCTAGGATATGATTCTAGTGGTGTCTACTATGACACTATAGCTATTAGTCCTCATTGTGATTTGATCAGAACTTACTTTATTTCTGTATTCTCCTTAGCCCCGAAAACAATAGTAGGTATTGGCAATAACTTTTGTGATGAGATAACTCAAGACTCATTATTTCTGATTGCACCCTTCGATGCCGTAGGTGGATGCAACTATATACCTGAGATAAATTTGCCAAATTTTGATGGAATCCTTCTCATAGACACCATTTGCTTTGCTCAAAGTGATATGACTTTAGAGCCAGGTTTTTATTTTGATCTTGATACTACCAATCCTAATTGTGATTCTTCTACTTTACTTATTGTGGTTCCAGTTCCTGAGAATACTTCAAGTTCCTATTCTATCTGTGCATTAGAAGATTTCCCAATGGCACTAATAGACACTACTGGGCAAGAAATAACTGACGTCGGCTTGTATGCTGTAGAAAGGACTACAGCGGCTGGCTGCTCTTATATAGAAGAAGTGGAAATTACATCAGCAATTGTTCCAGCAGATATAACTTTAGACACCACCATCTGCTCAGGCGCTTATCTATATGGACTCACTGAGACTGGGACTTATACAGTGGAAAGAAAAGATATCAATGGATGCAGCTACGATATTTATCTAAATCTCACAGTACGACCTCCAGTACCAGATATTAGAACTAATGTGACCATTTGTGAAAGTGACTTTGATGGTACCATACCTGAGCCCATAGAAAGGATAAACTCTAATGGCTGTCCATACTTAGAAATTTTAGATCTAACAATTCTAATGGAATCTAACTCAATAATCACGGCCGAGATCTGCGATGGTGAAGAATTCAATGGTTATACCGTAACAGGCAACTACACAGATATTCTGATAGCTGCAAATGGCTGCGATAGTATCATCACAACAGAGCTAACCGTGATCCCCCTTGCTGATTGTGATACTGCAGTAAAAGATACAGAACTTCCATATGAGTTCTCACTTACCCCTAACCCCTCTCATGGTACAATAAGAATAAGCAGCGTATCGCCAATAAACAATTCTGGCTACAAAATAGTAGACATGCTAGGAAAGACAGTAATGAGTGCACTCCATCTACCTGACAATAACACCATTGATATTTCCAGCCTATCGAATGGCACTTATCTCTTTACATTAAAAAGAGCGGGAGCCAGAGATCGTGCAAAAATGATAGTCAAATTGTAAAAACAAAAAAAGGGCTTTCAGCATGATGCCGAAAGCCCTTATATTATTTTTTATAAAGCTATACTACTTACTCGCATTGCTGATAGAAGAAATGATTTCCACAAGTCTTCATGAAATGCAACTGACAAGTATTTGGACCAGTTATTCTAAAAGCTTCTAAGTCTTTAGCATCTACAGGATCTAACTTTCTATATACAGTCTGATGTGTTCTTTTAGTACCCATGTTACCTGATACCCCTCTAGGTACTCTCACTGATGACACTGAACTAGCACTTACATCCTTCCATCCATTCTCGAATCCTAACTGCTTGCTTATCCCATCTAGGAATCGTCTTTCGCTTGCAGACCCTTTATACTTAGCGTTTAACTTATTGTAGAATCCACTAGCATCTAGTGAGTGAGAATTACCATACTCTGGTGCTCTACCTAAGACTTTCAGTGTCTTTGGAGCAGGACCTGGAGGAATTCTGAAAACAGGATTAGTCAAGTCATCACAATTACACGTAGGCGCTGGTGGTGGCGGTGGCGGAGGTGGTGTTTTCTCTACAACCACTGGTGGCGGTGGCGGTGGTGGTGTGCCTCCACATCCTTTTAGTAAAAACCATAGTAATGGAATCAATAATAACAATAGCAGAGGCCAGAATTTCAAACAACCTCCTGCTGCTGCTTTTTCTGCTACTGGAGCAGCAGCTGCTACAGGAACTACTTTAGGTGGAGGAGGAGGTGGTACGACTTTTTTAGGTGGAGGAGGTGGCGGCGTCTTTTTGACTGCTACCTTCTTCTCTACTTTCTTAGTTACAACTGGTGCCGCTGCTGCTGCTACTACCGGTGCTACCCAAGCCACAGTTTCCTGTACTTCCTTGGACATACATGATCTACCTACTTCTCTACCAGTGCCATCTTTTAGGACATTGATGAAATACTTACCTTTTTTGATAGTAGAGTATCTCTTTTCATTTTCCATGTTAGCTATGCAATGCTTGAGCTCATCAGCTCTTCCAGCTTCACTCGCAAAACCTTCACTTCTCAGCCTTACTGAGCCATCTTTCTTATAGACTGCAAAATAAAACTGTCCGTCATCACCTTTGAATGTGGCTATATTATTTTTAGCATCAGTGATCTTATGCCCTTTGTAGGCATCGCACTTTAGATAGTCATCTTCTTTGACTTTACTTTTGGTTTCTTTGAGTACATTTCGCTTTTCTCCTATGACTTTTCTACTCTTCTCTACTCCTTTACCCCTGCTTTTCTCTATACCTAAACTTCTACTTTTCTCTACCGCCTTTCCTCTACTCTTCTCTACTCCAGCACTTCTGCTTTTCTCTCCAAGATCATTTCTAGTTTCTCCTATTACCTTTCTACTCTTTTCTCCCAGATCATTTCTAGTCTCGCTGATAATTTTACCAGTAGCCAAACCACCTGCTGCACTAGCACCTTGGGCAACGCCTGATGGAGCAGAAGTACTCCCTGTTTTGTTCAGGCAACTCCTTCCAACCTCATTCCCGCTCTTATCTTTTAATACCATCATGAAATACTTGCCTTTTTCCAACATAGTATACATGCTGTCGTCATTATGATACTTTAGTACACCTGACAACTCCTGGTCTCTATTTTTTGCAGTCTCAAAACCTTCACTTCTCAACTTTACACTGCCATCTACATTATATAAGGCGAAGTAGTATTGACCATTTTCATGCTTGAACATGGCCACATTATTCTTTTTATCATTTATAGTATGACCTTCATACTCCTTACAAGGAAGATAATCATCTTCTTTATCCTCAGCTTTTAGGATATCTCCTCCAGCTGCGGACCCAACTGCAGCAGCAACTCTTGCTGTTCCAGCAGCAGATTTCCCAGACATAAATGCAGCTAGTGCAGCATCTGCATCGGCTTTTGTTTTATAAGCCCCAGATTTTGCAATTTCTTGGTGGTTCCCAGCTTTGAGACTTAAGAAAAAACGCTTCATCTGTTCTACTACAGTCCATCTTTCAGTAAGTGTTTTGTTCTTATTGACAGACGTCATGCCATTGTCTCTGGCTTTCTCTGAACTGTAGCCTTCACTTCTCATGAAAACTTTTCCTGCACTATCTAAAAGTGCAAAATAAAACTGCCCGTCATGCTTAAATGTCGAAAATCCCTTAAGAAAATCTGAAGCGGGGTGGCCTTCATACTTAGAGAGGCCCAAATAATCGTCCTCTTTAAAATTCTTATTGTCCATTGTAGTAGATAGTTAGATAGATATTAAAAAAAATTTAATATGTGCCATATAAGATAGCAAATTTTCAAAACAACTTATCAATTCAATGAATACTAAGTTGTTGAGAAGCTTATATATTAGTGACTAATCAAATATATATTGGTCACCTTTTTACTTTGTTCTTCTTGGGTTTTTAACCTTTCGTTTTCCTTTTTAATAAAAGGAGTCAGTTTTAATTCAGGTCGACATTCTAGGTGGTGTGAATATATTATTGAAGACCAGCAATTACTGATCTATTCAGTATGAACATCAAATTTCATACCAATTTTTCACAACTAACTCTAAAAGTGTTGTTTATATATAATATAATAATCTAATGTGTCTTTCTCTCTCCCACTAATAACTCCACATCCAATACATTTTTCTCGGGCGGAAGTGGGCAGGTAGCGAAATCAGAGAAGGCACAAGGTGGGTTTTGTAAGAGGTTGAAATCTAGGATGGTTGTCGTCTTTCCTTCACTAGGCTTTTTAGGATATAAAAATCTGCCACCACCATAAGTAGCAGCTCCATTAGTTGCATCCCCCAGAATGACGAAGTAATTTTCAGTTCCTTCATCTAGAGCTACTATCGTGTGCTCCTTCCCATTCAGAGTAAAGGTCAACTCAGCCGCCACAGGAAAATCATTTACATTACCGATGACATTGGTGATAGATACTGTTTCTTCTTTTTCTGGTACAGTCACCTTTGCAGTAACCTTGTAAGTAGGATTAATATCACAATAGGGAATGCCTTTAAACTGTAATCGTTGGTCTGCTAGGGTATCCTTTAGACGGATGCCATACTTCTCTCCCCTTTTGATAATATACCAATAGAGTGATTTGTGATTAACGACTGTGGGTGGATAACTGACATCCACAACGCCTCCCATATATTCCTTACCCTCGGAACTTACCTGCACACCTTCCACCTTACCAAAGAACACTTCTCCCCCTTGCAACTGATAGGCACCAATGGTCTCCGTTTCTATCCTTGGAAAAATAATTTTATTATCCTCTGCCGCTCCTATAGTATTGACGCCGTCGCTCAGCCAGTGTAAGTCGATAACAGAGAGCCATCCCTCAGGCTTTCTAAGTTCTGTGACTCTTTCAGCACGTGCGGCCTCTACAGCTTTTACATAATCAGCCAATTCCTCTTGTGAGAGGTTTACCTTCTTGTTGCATGAAGCAAAAAGCAGTGCTAGTATCAGGAGGAGCATTCTCATATCAGCAGTCCTTTGATTTTAGCTAGAGCAGCTGGGATACCTTCTGACTTACTTCCGCCTGCTGTTGCAAAAAATGCTTGTCCACCACCTCCGCCATTGATTTCCTTAGCGACCTCTCTCACTATATTTCCAGCATTCCACCCCTTACTCTCTACTAGGCTTTTGCTGATCATGATCATGAGCTGTGGTTTGCCATTAGATTCTAGACCTAAGGCATAGACGCCAGCACCCATCTCTTTCTCTAGACCGAAGAGTAAGGACTTAGCAGCCTTACTATCGCCTAGTTCTATCTGCTCAGATAAGAAATTGTAACCATCCTCGGAAGCTATCTTATCCTTTAGCGTTCCCTTTATATCGCCTACTTTCTCACTTTGTAATTTTTCTATTTGCTTTTTCAGTGCTTTATTCTCGTCTATTAGTTCATTGACTGAGCTTGCGATATCCTTAGGATTCTTAAAGAGCGCGGCAATACTGGAAAGCTCTGCTAGTTTGTCAGAGTAATACTGCTCAGTTGCTAGAGAGGTGATGGCCGTAATTCTTCTCACACCTGCAGCTATCCCCGTCTCAGAAACTATTTTGAAATGACCTATCTGTCCTGTATGATTTACATGACAGCCTCCACACAACTCTCTAGAATAGTCTTTATCAAAGGTTATCATCCGTACTGAGTCCCCGTACTTTTCTCCAAAGAGCATCATCGCACCGGCAGCCTTCGCCTCATCTATCGGCATGGCTCTATTTTCTTCCAGTGGGATATTGGCTCTGATTTTTTCGTTGACTATCTGCTCTACTTCTTTGATCTGTTCCTCAGTCATTTTTTCAAAGTGGGAAAAATCAAATCGCAATAAATCTTTCTTCACCAGTGAGCCTTTCTGCTGCACATGGGTGCCTAGTACCGAGCGCAGAGCAGCATGCATGAGATGGGTCGCCGTGTGATTATTTTCTGTCAGGGATCTGTCATCACTTTTTATCTGTGCAGAAATTGTATCACTAATATTTTCTGGTATCGTATCTATGTAGTGGATGATGACATTATTTTCCTTTTTGGTATCCAGAACTTTTATCTCTTTAGTACCGACCATCAAGGTACCCGTATCGCCTACTTGGCCACCACCCTCAGGATAGAAAGGTGTCTTGTCTAGGATCAATTGATTGAAAGCAGTGCCCTTTTCTTTTATAACTCTGTACTTCAGTGCACTGATGTTGTCAGCCGTATGCTCTTCATAACCGACAAACTCTGTTTCTGTGCCTTCTTTCACTACTACCCAATCTCCTACTTCTTTAGATGCGTCTTCTCTACCTCTTCTCTTCTGCTCTGCTAGCGCTGCTTCAAAACCTTTCTCATCTACCCTCCAGCCTTTCTCTTCCGCAACCAGTCTAGTAAGGTCAAAAGGAAAACCGTAAGTATCATACAACTCAAAGGCATCTCTTCCACTCAGCGTACCATCATCTATTTTCAAGGCATCCAGCCGCTTAAGCCCATCCTCTAGTGTTCTCAAAAAAGATTTTTCTTCTTCCAAAATTACTTTGGTCACAAAAGCTTCCTGAGCTTTGAGATCAGGGAAGATATCAGCAAACTGATCTGCCAACATCGGCGTCAAGGTATGGAAGAAAGGCTCTTTGATATTGAGAAAAGAATAAATGTACCTGACTGCTCTCCTGAGAATTCTTCTGATCACATAGCCTGCACCTGTATTACTAGGCAACTCTCCGTCTGCAATGGTAAAGGCAACTGCTCTGATATGATCAGTCACTACCCTCATCGCAATATCAGTCATGTGGTCACCGCTATAATCCCCGGTATACTTGATTCCAGTTTTTTCTTCTAGATACTCGATATAAGGCGTAAAGAGGTCAGAATCATAATTAGCTGTCTTATTCTGGATAATCATACAGAGCCGCTCAAAACCCATTCCTGTATCTATATGCTTAGCAGGAAGTGTTTCTAACTGGCCGTCCGCCTTTCTGTTGTATTGTATAAAGACCAGATTCCAGATCTCTATCACCATGGGATCATCCATATTGACCAAGTCCTTGCCTGGGTTGGCTGCCCGCTCTGCTTCAGACCGCATATCAAAGTGGATCTCACTACATGGACCACAAGGACCAGTATCACCCATCTCCCAGAAGTTATCCTTCTTATCGAAGTATAGAATTCTCTCTTGAGGCACATACTTCTTCCAGAAGTTCACCGCTTCTTCATCTGCCCCAGTCCCATCTATCTTATCGCCTTCAAAGACAGTTATATATATTCGTTCCTTTTCGAGACCGTAGACATTAGTCAATAGATCCCATGCATACTCTATAGCTTCTTCTTTAAAGTAATCACCGAAAGACCAGTTGCCTAGCATTTCGAACATGGTATGGTGGTAAGAATCTCTACCGACTTCCTCTAAGTCATTATGCTTACCCGAGACACGGAGGCACTTTTGAGTATCCCCTACTCTGGTGTCCTTGGCGATCTGATGTCCCAGAAAGAAATCCTTGAACTGATTCATCCCTGCATTAGTAAACATCAAGGTAGGGTCATCCTTTACCACTATAGGTGCTGAAGGAACTATAGCATGGCCTTTGGATTCGAAATACTCCAAAAACTTACTTCTTATCTCTGCTGACTTCATTATTTTACTTGACCTAATATTATATTAAATAATTATTATATATTTATATTACTACAAATCAATAGATTATACGTGTTTAAACTAATGATTTCCTTTAGTTAATACATAGATTAAAATCCTATATGAAAGATTTTAATGAGACAAAAATTATGATTTTCACTTATTGAAACCTATTTTCGTCAGCGCAAAGAATCCACCCGTGAGTATATCCTCTTTAACGTTAGTCAAAACTACTAATTCTAATATTGCTTAATTAGCATGCGAAGAGAGAAATACGTATTTAATAAGAGTACCCTCCAATACGAGAAAGAACACAAAACCCTAAAGCAAAAGGTAACTAAAGTAATAGGCTTTACAGCCATAGTGCTTCTTTGCTCCCTAGGTCTTTATACAGCAGCATATACAGTTATTCCTACGCCGAAAGAATTATCTATGAAACGGGAGATGGGTCAGATGGAGTACCAATTTGCGACCCTTAGTTCTGATTTTGAAAAGATATCCAGCAAACTAGAAAACCTTCAGACCAAAGATGCTGAAGTGCACAGAATGATCTTCGGTATAGATCCTATAGACGAGTCTATATGGGATGGTGGTACAGGAGGTAGCGAAGCAGATCAATACTTTACCTCAGTAACTAACTCAGAGCAATACATCTCTGATGCTAAAGAAAAGGTCAACAAACTAGAATACAAACTAGAGTTACAGCGTAGCTCACTCGATACCATCTTTGCACTTGCTAAGCAAAGAGAAGAAAAACTAGCTTCTATCCCATCTATCAAGCCTGTACAAGAAGACAGACTGAAAAGAAAGATGAGACACATGTCTGGTTATGGGCTTAGAATACATCCTGTCCATAAAGTGAACAAGTTTCACAAAGGCATAGACTTTACAGCACCTAGAGGTACTGCTATCCAGGCTACTGGTAAAGGCGTTGTGAAAAGAGTACAAAAAAGAAAAATAGGCTATGGTAACAATGTTCTTATAGATCATGGTTTTGGTTACACCACTATGTATGCACATATGGACGAGATCAGTGTGAAGAAAGGAGATAAGGTTACTAAAGGCCAGCAAATAGGAACGATAGGAAGTACAGGAACTTCTACTGCTCCGCACCTACATTACGAAGTAAGAATAAATGATAGACCTGTCAATCCTATAGACTACTGTATGGATGGCTTGTCGCCAGAAGAATACCAAGAACTAGTTACAAGAGCCGCTGCTGCAAATCAGTCCTTTGACTAGTCTAAAATAAACCACTAACCAACTTATCGTTATATTCTAGTACTAGCAAGAATATAATAACCAAAACTCTAGCCATTCGCTCTCCCAAGTGAATGGCTTTTTTCTTGCTATAACTCAAAATCATACACCAGCAAAGACCTATGATCAGCAGTGTACACGAGTCCTGTCTCAGCATCTACAGCGACTGCTCTATCGAAAGTCCACTCTTTATCTTCATCTCGGAAGGGTGCCAGTTCATTACGGAGTATCTCTCCTGTGAGGGCATCTATCACCATTATTCTATTCGTCGCACCTACCGTAACCGAGGAAAGATAGCACTTACCGTCATGATAGGCGATCTTACTTGGAGATCCTCCAGTAGTCGTATGCACTATTTCTTCTCCAGTGTGCACATCTAGTCCCACAAAAAACTGACTTGCATTATTACCATATACGATGCCCTCCGCTGCTGTCAGCTTATTATTGATTACAAAACTATTCCCATACCACTTCCACCACTCTAGAGAGCCGTCCTCTACATTATAAGAATAAATGGCATCGTTACCCAAGAGTATCTGTCCATCCTCGAAGGAGGGCTGAGCTCCTGGAATTCCACTCAATGGAAATTTTATTGGTATAGTATCAGAAGTCCACTCAAGCCTGTCATCAGTAAGATTATAGAGATTAAGCCAGTTAATCTCAATGTGAGGAGAGGTTCCCCATTTCCCACTCAGAAAAGTAATATAGTCTTTACCATCCCAATAAAAAGGTAATGGAGCTCCTAATGAGACATATAAGCTATCGTCTTTTACTATATCGTAAATTGAATTCCAATTACCTTCAGAAATAACAGTAGCCACTATCGATTTATGAACTTGCCACTCCTGAGTCCTTATAGTAGAAATATTTTTTTCATGGCCAAAAATGATGGAAGCTCCAGATTCAACAGATCTATTTTTCCATAGTGTTTCACCAGTATTTATATCTATGCCATATGAAAGGTTAGAATGAGCTATGGCAAGAATTCCTTGATAAACATGGCTGACAAATCCAAAGCCCCTAGCAGGTATGCCAAATTCATCCATAGCTTCCTGCCATCTCCAGATAAGTTCCATAGAATGTTTATCATAACAAATTATCCATCCTTCTTTTGTATCAAAATTTGTAATCAGATACATCACCTTATCTTCCCAGATCAGTGGTGTTTCTACAAGACAATAAGCACCATTATCCAAGGATAAGGTATCCTTGAGATAAGGAATCGAAACTGTTACATCAGATGGTCCTTCATTCATCGCACAAGACGTTAACAAAACTCCAACTACCAGTAAAGAAAAAATATATTTCATATATAGAAGATTTAGTCTGTGCCCGAGGACACAGACTATTATTGCGTAATAATTAAAAATCACAATGTTGAATTTCGAAAACTGAATTAAGGCCACTCGTCTCTTGAAAAGCACTATTAATTCTATCCCACACCTCTCTATTACTTTGCTCGCCAAAATGAGTAACATTATCTACTAGATCAGTTCTATCAGCGCCAGTCAGTTGCTGGCTAGCCACAGTAACCACACCATCATTTGGTATGTTAGGTAGAAAAGTAATTACAGGTTTTTGGATTGTCGTCGTTCCGCCAGTGGGTATATCTGTACAAGGATCATTATTCATATCTAAGCAAATACCATTTAGACATCTTTTACTTTCCTGAGGTCCTCCTCCAGAAAAGCAATCTTGATCGGTAATACATTGCTCATTAGCAGGAAGTTGTATTTCCACTATTTCGAATGATTGTACTGCTCCTCCAGCGCCAATTACTTCATGCCAACCATTCTCACTAGTTGCCAACCAATTAGCAGCTTCTCCAACTTCTGTTGATGCATCTAAGAATAGTGTACTTATGCCACCATTTGCCCAAGTACCAGGATTGTACCATTTCGGAGCTAAAATGCTACTTACCGATAAGAAAAAATCTGACAATCCATCCAATCCTAGTTCTGCCACTTGCATTATTTCAGGTATAGGCTTATCTTCTAGCATAGCAATTAAACTCGGATCTATGCCTTCTCTATTTGTGATTCCTTCTTGTATCAGATTCCAATGTACCGGAGAAGCAGCTTCGCCTGTAATCGCAACTGAAGGCAAGGTGCTAGGAGGAAGTTGTGATCCTGCTCCACCTACCTCAAGTTCTGTTATAGATTGTCCTGATGCTCCAAAAAAACCATTCATTATTCCTTCATTGTTGAGAACATAATACCGCGGATAGAGAACTTGTTTCAATTACTCTCTCCAAAATACAAATTATGTTCTTCCAAAAGTAAAAGATGTTCATTTCCTAAAATTTCATAACTGAGATGAAAATCTGGCTATCGACTCACAACAAATTTCTGCACCTCATCTCCTACACTTATAAAATACAATCCAGAAGGTAGTAGGCTCACCCTAATGCTCTGAACCTCACCCTCTACCTTACCTTGTTGTACCAGCTTCCCAGTTGCGCTGTGGATAGTATATTCTAAATCTGAATACTCTTTATTCAAAACAACGTAGATGTAATCTGTGGTAGGGTTAGGAAATATTAGCAGACTAGAGTCTACATTTGGATCTGCAACTCCTGAACTAGGGATTTCGGACACCATTGTATTCAGAGTCGTATTAGTCACAATAGCTGGGTTGTTATCAAAATAGATATGTGCTGTATTTTCTATAGCCGTAAATTCTTCCAAGTCAGAACGTGGACTTATCGTGTAACTCAGAAAGCCATGACTTTCAGGTTCGTTATGCACTGAGTCAGGCAAGAAGATATTATCAAAAACAAACTGAACAGCATTCTCCTCCAATTTTATCTCCGTCACACGATGGCTCGCTCCAATAAAATGAAAAGTACTGAGATCAAGATTAGAATCTAGGGTATCAGTTATAGAAACATCCTGCGCAAAATAGTTGCCTGTATTCTGAAAGCGTATGGTATACTGCAGCGTCTCTTCTTCAAACAAAGTGTAGTTCTCGTCTTGCACTCCAGCAGGATGCACTTGCTTGTCATTTGGGTCATAGGCACATAGGAATTCTCTCTCGTAAGATTGTGTCTCACCGACATAGCTCTCACCCTGAGCATTGGTATATTCTGAATTTAAAGCATACTCATAAAAATTTCCAAGCGGAATCTCATCTATGCCAGGCGCTAGATATTCAAGTTCTATTTCTATCCTTTGTCCAGGCAACATATTTTCTAGTTCAAAGCTGAGCTCCGTCCCGGTCATAGAAGCAAAGGGCCAAGAGGCACTGATAAAATCTCCAAAGCCCGTATAATATAGAACCACATCTAGTGTCGTAGTCCCCGTGTTCTCTACAATGAGGAGCACTTTATATCTGGTTTCACAGATAGCCAATTCATCTAAGAGATAGGTCTGCAGTCCATCTATAGTTTCGGTAGGATAGATGCCTATTTTCTGCACCTCTGAAGGAAGGTCATTACTATCTATTTGTATAACATCAGTTGTGGTATTTTCCCAAAATTCAGCCGGAGTATATTTCAATTCATTGATGCCGGGAAATGGATAATAGAAAATCAGACCTTCAGAATTAGGGAATAATGTATAGCGATCATTAATGACCAATTCTCCGAGAGTGAGGGCAAGCTCATCATCATCTATTCCATTTTGGTTTTCATCATAGAAGACTTTTAGCTGTACACCATTTCCGCAAGCATTCTCTACTTTTTCCTCGGAATCACAGTTAGGACCATTAGAACTTATATCTATGATAGAAGCCGCATTAGAGATGGTGTTACAGATGGATGGGATATTACAAGCTGTCAACATTGGATTCTCTACTATCCACAAAAAATTATAGGCATAAAATAACGAACCTAGACCAAGCACACTTGTAAGCTCTGGGTTCTTGAATATATTCAATGAGGGTGAAATAAAAGCTGAACCAGAAGTCTCTACACTGATGAGAGCATCTATCTCTTGAAGAACCTTGTTATCTGTGATGGATACATTTATGCCTATGTGCTTGAGATTATTTAAGCCATCAAAATTCAAGAGATTCTCATTAGAACTAATTCTAAGACCATTGGCTAAATAGCACAAGTTGTCCAAGCCCTCCAGATCAGTAAGGCCTGACATATTTTCTACAGTCAGGCCAGCCATTGTATCTACAAGACTAAAGGTTTTCATATCCCTAATAAGAGGACAATTAGTTAAATTGACATTACTGTAATTATCTAACAAGGTTAACTGATCAAGGTCGACGAGCTGAGCATTATTTTCTAATCTCAGCGAGAGCTTTTCAGTATTAAATTCTATTCCATCCAAAGAAGAGAGCGAACAATCAGCTACGCTGAAATAATTGAGCTGACAGTCTACTCCTGCTAGTTCTGCTAAATCAGTCATGCCAGAAAGATTATACAAAGAGAAATTCCCTGCTATTTTTCTTAAAGAACGGAAGGCGCTCAGATCTACTAATTTATCTGTTCCACTAATGCTTAAGTTTTTTGTTGTCTCTTCAATATTTTCTACAAATGAAATATCATCTTGCCATAGCAACAAAGTACCCACAGAGCTAAGAGATGATAGAAAAGCTAACTCCTCTAGTTTAGGATTTTTAGTCACATCTAAGTGTACTAACTCAGCTCCTACAACTAAAGGTGCGATCGACTTTAAGACAGGGTTATTTCCTAGAGTTAAAAAATCCTCTACCTCCAAGCCTCCTATCTGACTCAGGTCTACCAGATTAGAACAACTATAGATTCTTAAGCCATTTACCTTTTTTAGATTTCCTAGACCTTCTAAATTTATGATAGCATCTACTTCAGATAGATTTAGATATTCTACAGTCTCCAAATTCTCAAGACCCCTAAAAGAACTAAGCATAGTAGGAATAGAATCATCATTGCTAGGTTCAAAGCGCTCGAAGCTTAAGTATTGGATTTCAACAATGTTTTTCAGAGCATCAAGATTATCTATCGGCGCACCCTGATCAGTTATGTCTATGTAGAAGATCAGGTCATGGTTCTCTAGTGAGGTGCAGTTAGGGTAACTACTCAGAAAAAAATCTACCTGATCTTGTGATTTAAAATAATATTCATCTTCTGGCGGACATTGCCCATAGATGATAACTGAGAAAAGAGTGAAAAATAATAATGGAAGTAGATTTTTCATATTGATTGATTTGGCTAATCCACCTTTGGATCTTGAAAACTAGATACTCTAACTCTAGTGAATTGTTGCCTGCCTAGAGAAAATATATCTCTATGCCCTTTGACAGAGTGATTTTCTCTATCATATTACGAACATATATAATACGATGAACATTCTTCAGTGCGATAGGGTTTAATACTAGTCATTACAATGATTTGAAGCTCTTTTGTGTAGCCTTAATAGTCTATATTTGCAGCCTGAAAACGAATGTTTAAGCATAATTATGAATCCTAACAAACTTATATATCTAGACAATAACGCCACTACCCCTACTGACCCAAGAGTGGTAGAGGCAATGTTGCCTTATTTTACTCAGCATTTTGGTAATGCGGCAAGTAGAAATCACCCTTTCGGCTGGGAAGCAGAAAGTGGCGTGGATACAGCTAGAGAGCAGATAGCTGACCTCATCAATGTGGACCCTAGAGAGATTATTTTCACTTCTGGTGCTACAGAGGCTGATAACCTTGCGATCAAAGGTGTCTTTGAGATGTACGCAAAAAAGGGTAACCATATCATTACGCTAAAGACTGAGCACAAAGCTGTGCTGGATTCCTGTAAGAAAATAGAAAAGTTAGGAGGCGCCGTGACCTACCTAGATGTAAATAACGAAGGCCTCGTAAATCTAGAAGAGCTAGAGGCTGCTATCACAGACAAGACGATACTAGTCTCTATCATGTTTGCCAATAATGAAACTGGTGTCATCCAGCCCATGAAAGCGATAGGCGATATCTGTGCTAAAAAAGGGGTACTCTTTATGAGTGATGCCACACAGGCGGTAGGGAAGATTCCTTTAGATCCTAAGGAGCTAGGCATTCACCTTATGGCATTTACGGCGCACAAAATGTATGGACCTAAAGGCGTCGGTGCCTTATTTGTCAATAGAAAAAATCCCCGTGTAAAAGTTACTTCTCAGTTAGATGGTGGCGGGCACGAGAGAGGGATGCGTTCTGGGACGCTAAATGTGCCTGGAATTGTAGGCTTTGGGAAGGCAGCAGCCTTGTGTAAAGCTGAGATGGCAGAAGAATCAAAAAGATTATCAGGCCTAAGAGATAGACTAGAGGCAGAGCTAATGAAAATAGAAGAGGTCTACTTCAATGGCAGTAAAGAAAATAGAATGCCGCATGTCACCAATCTTTCTTTCAAGCATGTGGAAGGAGAAGGGCTGATGATGACTTTCAATCAGAACATAGGCGTTTCTTCAGGCTCGGCATGTACCTCTGCATCTCTGGAACCGTCTTACGTGCTCATAGCTCTAGGACTAGGAGATGATCTAGCGCATAGTAGCCTGAGACTGAGTCTAGGAAGATTTAATACAGATGATGATGTGACAGCTGCAATAGAGCAGATAAGTGCAGGAGTACAGCATATGAGAGATCTGAGCCCTATCTGGGAAATGTATAAGGAAGGTATAGATCTGGATGCTGTAGAGTGGAGTGAGCACTAGACCTTATTGATTCCTGATTTCCTAAACGTTGAATATAGATTGCTAGGGCAGCTAAGAAATAGGAATTGGAACTGAAGTTGATATAAATTTGTAAATAACTATAGAAATATAAATTATGGCTTATTCTGAAAAATTACTAGACCACTTCAAGAAACCTAAAAATGTAGGTACTCTTGACAAAAACAGCAAAACTGTAGGTACTGGCCTAGTGGGTGCTCCTGAATGTGGAGATGTAATGAGACTACAGATAGAAGTAGACGAAGCATCTAATGTTATCAAGGATGCAAAGTTCAAGACTTTCGGTTGTGGCTCTGCTATTGCCTCTTCTTCTTTGGCTACTGAATGGCTTAAGGGTAAGACTGTAGACCAGGCACTAGCGATAGATAATATGGCTATAGTGGAAGAGCTGGCTCTACCTCCAGTAAAGATTCACTGCTCGGTACTCGCGGAAGATGCCATCAAGAGCGCGATAGCTGATTACAAGCAAAAGAACGGGATAGCAGAAGAGGCCTAAGCCTTTTCTTTATCGCAAAACTATAGTTAGCCATGTTATTTGTAGCAGATAGCGCCAAGGAAAAAATAGCTTCTCTCATGTCAGAGTCCAAGCTCTCAGAAGAGCACTTCGTCCGTGTATCCGTGACGAGCGGTGGCTGTTCTGGTCTTTCTTACAATCTAGACTTTGATGATACTTCTCAGCCTGATGATCAGGTCTTTGAGGATAATGGTGTCAAGGTGGTTACCGATCTTAAGAGCTTCTTATATCTCTGCAATACCACACTAGAGTTTTCTGGTGGACTGAATGGGAAAGGCTTCTCATTCAATAATCCCAATGCTTCACGTACCTGTGGTTGCGGAGAGAGCTTTGCAGTATAGCATAGAATCTTATAACTCTGTGCACCACGTAAGAGTAGCCCGCACTTAGCTTTATCGGGTATCATTAGTAGATCTTAATTATCTAACACAATCGCTTGCTCTGAAAACAGTAAGTCTCCATCAGTAGAGTTTACTTTTACCACGTAGATGCCGGGCGAAAGCACAACATCATCAATAGAGAAACTTTCCTTTTGGGTAAACACTGGCTTGTCATAAGCACCTACCAATTGTCCGAGCTCATTGAACACAGAAATTTTCAGATCATGAATGTCCAGACCCGTATAAGTCAGTGTTATTCTGCCTAAATCTGGGTTGGGCGACAGCGCAAAAGCCGTCTCACTTGCGAGCTCTTTCTGCCTCTCTTGCTCTTCCAACTGTTCCAGCAAACCCTCAATATCCAACTTAGATAAAAAGTATTGTTGCGCATCTGTTTTTAAAGTTGTTTCATCCTCTCTAGTCATGAGATAGACATTGCCATTAGCATCTCCAGCCAACTGGCACGAGAACACATAACTTCCTGGTATAAAATCTAGATAACTGAAACCTTTATCTCCTAGCTCAGTTATCAACTCTCCCTCCGCATTCAGGACAGCAAGGGCAGGTCCTTTCAAACTATAATCCCTTGAAAGCACTAGGTAGTAGCCCTGAGGAAGAGGGATAAGACCTAGAGGACCATTCATAATATCAGGCTGTACCTCAAGATGTATCAGCCCATCGATACCAAAAGAACTATCAAAACCCTGCTCACCGAATTTCATGAGTACTGTCCCATAATGAAGGTTGCCATGTTCCGCGCTCTTTTCTGATCCCAGAACAAGAACTTCAGAATCATTAAGATCAACAAAGCTGCCACAGACTATCGTATCATTTCCTATTCCGTAGGCCTTAGGACTGTGAGCAGTGCTAGAACCGTTGCTATCAGTAACTATGATGGCATTAGTGCTGGGGTCTTGTATGTTCTTGGCGAGCATATACGTGCTGCCATTACTAGCCGCAAACTTTGCTCTTCGTGCCAGTCCAGGATAAGAACCATAGGCCACGCCATCTACTTCCAAGTCACTAAGTGCTACTTTTCCTTTCTCTCCATAGTTTTCATCAGCAATAGAAAAATCATTGAACTTATAAGATGCCCCCCAGGTAACTAGACTAAGCTCATCAGTATCTTCATCGATCCGAAAATCAACTATTGTATTTTCTAAGACTAGGCTCTGGAGACCAAAAGTGGAAATAGAATCCAGCTTTGGATCCAATATGACAACCTTATGATCGTAAATAAATAAAGTATAGCCATCTCTTACTACATAGCCTCCAGTAGTAGATAGGTTGCCCACCTTTATGTAATCCGTATTGAACAAGTTGCCACCTAAGCCGTATTCCTCAGCTAGCTCTCCCTCTGAAGTAAGCTTATGAATAAAAGGGTAATTATTTACACCATGATTGACCCGGCCACCAGGGATAGCATCATAAGATCCTGAAATATATATGCTTCCTTCTTCGTCAAACTGTATCTCTCTAAACCCATAAAGGATAGAATCGGTAGTCACTTCTATGGTGCCTTCATTACCCCATGACTGATCTAATGAAAGCTGACTAAAAAGCGGCACTCCTGATAATAAAATTACAGTAGAGATAATACTAAAAAAGACTGATTTGATTGTGTTGTTGAGCAGTGACATGGATAGTTGTTAGATAATTACTGATAGCCTAAGTTACGAAGCTTCCATATTGAGAATGGAAACTTTAACTAAAAAAAGATGGAGCTGAAAATTTTCAGCTCCATCTTTAGATAATACTTTTCGCTTGCTATTTCGCGAGCAACATCAGCAGATACTACATCTTTTTAATAGATCCCCCTGACCATTTACCAGCATCTAGATCGGTTTGTTTAGGATCTCCCTTATACTTTATAGATCCGCCTGAGCTGGCATCAGCTTCTAAGCTGTCAGTTACCCATACCTTAATGGAGCCACCACTAGACACATCTGCATCCACATCTTTAGCCTTTAATCTTTTGCCTTTGTATGATCCACCAGAGCTCACATCTACATTCAGCCTATCACTATTACCTTCTATTTCTAGACTGGCACCAGAACTCACATCTGCATCTAAGTCTTTGCTTTCTAAGGCAATCGAAAGCGTGGCACCAGAAGAAGCATTAGCATCAAAATCATCTGCTACGATAGTAAATTCACTATTGACTGAAGAACCAGCAGAAACCGAGATTCCTTCAAGGTCTTGTACATATAGATCTACCAGCGCTTTTCTATTATTTCCCCACGAGATACCTGACTTATTTTTAAAACTGATATACAATGTGCTTCTCTTAACTTCCAGTTTCAGATCCTCTATGTCTCCTTTGACCATCGTGACATTAGCCTTGGGACTGCCTTGATAGAGGTCAACCTCAAGACTGCCTGATATACTGATATTATCAAAAGCTTCTAATGACTTAGATAAGTCTTGTGCAGTGATGGCAAGGCTTAGAGAAACAAAAACGAGTAAGAATAATGTGGATTTCATTTTAGTAGGTTTTGATTCGATAATATATTCTAAACTTAAAGGATAAATACTTATCAACTAGTCAATGCTAGACCAAAGCAGTTATACGCTAGATAAAATAGAATATTACGGGAGTGAAAAGAGGATGGTTACATGGGTCAGCAGTTTTTTTCAATAATTATATGTTTTAACCAGTTCCTTGCAACGTTTTGCTGTCAATTGTCTATATGTACTGTATAAGGATAAAAATTATAGACATGAAACGACTTTTATTTGCGCTGAGCCTATTCTCTGTTTTGTATTCTTGTGAACCCACAGAATGCTGTGACCCACCTAAGCTTTCACAAGAAAATACGTTTATCAGCTTTGGAAATTTAGAAGAAGGAGACATCCTAAAATACAGGTATTTCTTTGGTTCTAATTATTATTCTGATGTGACTGAAAGATGTTATACAAACGATACTCTGTTACTAGAGGTCATCGAAACAGTATCAGAAGATGAGATTGTAGTCAAGGAATATCTCAGTCCTCATTCAGAAATCTTCCAGTATCTCCCTGATTCTAATTACATGTGGAATGATCCTACAGAGGAACTAAGTTATAGCTGGTCTATTCAAAATAGTCAGTTGACAATTAGTAATCTAGATGATCCTGGGCAAGATTGGCTCAATTCTAAACTGACTTATTTCAACAAGTCTTACCTTCTAAATAACGATGCCCTGGTCCTAGTAAACTTTGAAAAGTGGAAGCCCAAACCGATCACGGGTAACTATTGTCAAGAAGTAGAAATCCTAGGCAAAACCTATTCTGACTTGCATTTACAAGTAGAAAATGGGCCGACTGCGGCAGATGGCAATGGGGCCAGCTATCTATTTAACAATGAATATGCCTTTGTCAGGACTTTTACACAGTCCGCATGGACGGGAGCTGTACAAGGTTGGGACTTGACAGAATAAGGGCTTTTAACTGTTCATATTCAAAGGTTTATCTTCAGTCATAAGGTTAGAACCTAATGAAAATCGTACTTTTGCACTTCGGCACTATTTTAGGGTCGTAGTGAAAAATGTAGTGAATGAGCGGTACGTCTTCAAAGAAGCAGTTGTATGATTATCAGGCCAAGGACCTGGAACATATCTTCGAAAGATTTAAGAATTGTCCTCCAGACTATAATCTGCTATATCAGCTACCTACAGGCGGTGGTAAGACGGTAATTTTTTCTGAAATAGCCAACCGTTACATAAGAGAGAACAAGAAAAAAGTTCTTATTCTAACCCACAGAATAGAATTATCTGCTCAGACGTCTAATATGCTGACAGAATTTGGCGTCAAGAATATGGTCATAGATAGTAAGGTCAAAGAAGTTCCTGCTACTGACGATCATCTTTGCTATGTGGCCATGGTAGAGACGCTGAATAATAGACTTCAAGACAAAGCAGTAGAATTTGATAGTCTAGGACTGATCATAGTGGATGAGGCACATTATAACTCCTTCAGAAAACTATTTAAGTTTTTCGAAACACAATTTATACTAGGCGTAACCGCTACCCCACTCAGTTCCAATATCAAGTTACCAATGAAAGATACCTATCAGGAACTCATCTGTGGTTCCTCTATAGGCTTTCTTGTCAAAGAAGGTTTTCTTGCTAAGGCAACGACCTACACTTACGACGTAGGACTAGGATCACTTAAGGTGGGTATCAATGGTGACTATACCGTCAAGTCTTCTGAGATGTTATATGGTAACATACTCATGCAGAATAAACTATTGTTTGCATACAGAGAAAGATCAGAAGGCAAGAAAACACTTATATTCAATAATGGAATCAATACCTCCAAGCAAGTCTTTGTAACTTTCAAAGAAGCAGGTTATGAGAATGTCAGGCACCTGGACAGTAAAATGGGCAAGCCTGAGCGGCATGAAATAATAGAATGGTTTAGGGTAACGGATAATGCCATACTGACTTCAGTAGGTATCCTCACCACGGGTTTTGATGAGCCGACGATACAGACTATTGTCATGAATAGAGCAACCAAATCGCCTACCCTCTACTACCAGATGATAGGAAGAGGCTCCCGTCAGCTACCCAATAAAAAAGAATTCCAAGTTATAGATCTAGGAAATAATGCCGCCCGCTTTGGCTTATGGACGGCAGATGTAGACTGGCAAAAAATATTCAAAGCACCAGACCTCTACCTTGCAAACCTAGTCTCTGATGAAGACATAGAAAGAAAATTTAGGTACGTCATGTCAGACGAACTAAAAGCGATGTTTCCTAACTCCACCTTCGATGAGCAGTTTGATATCAAAGCAGAAAATGAAAAAATAGTTTCTGCTGGTCTCAAATCTTCTACTGTACTAGATAAGTCCCTAGAACAACATTGCCAAATCATCGTAGAGAATAGTGACGAAATAACCAAAGCTTATGCACTAGCCAGAATGCTAGAAGACGAGATTCATTATCGCGTCAAGCAATATTGTTACCTCATCTCTAAGAGTACCAGAAACTATAAAGAGTGGTTACTGGAAGACTACATGTCCCGACTCAAGAAGATGATTCTCATGAAAATCTAAAATTAAAATCCTGTTCTGCCATGAGTACTACCATAAGACTGGGTGGTGTCCCCGAACATTTTAATCTACCTATCCATCTTGCACGAGAGCGAGGGGAATTTGAAAAAAGAGGCATAGACTTACAGTGGACCACCTTCAAAGGTGGTACTGGTCAGATGACCAAAGCACTGAGAAATCAAGAAGTAGATGCTTGTATACTTCTTACAGAAGGAATCATCACAGATATCATAAGAGGCAATGAGAGCAAGCTAGTCAGCATCTATGTGACGACTCCACTATGCTGGGGTATCCACACAGGTGCCAAGAATCCATTAGACAATTATCAAGAAGTATTTTCTGAAATCTATGGTATCTCCCGCTTCGGCTCAGGCTCCCACCTAATGGCCATAGTAGATGCTAATAGCAAAGGGCAAAAACTCGACAAAGAGCAGTTCTCCATTATCAAAAATCTAGATGGTGCCCTGAGCAGTCTCAGTAACCTTGAAGTGGATGTCTTTTACTGGGAAAAATTCACTACCAAACCCTTTGTAGATTCTGGTCAACTAAAGCGTCTAGGAGAATACCTAACCCCTTGGCCTTGCTTTGTCATCGCTGCTACTATTGACATCCTAGAAAGAGAACCAGAAAACATTGTCCGCATGCTACGGGTCATCCATGATCAATGTGATGCTTTCATGAGCTCCCCACAAGCCATCCCACTTGTAAGCAAACGCTACGAACAGCAGATCGAAGATGTAGAGCGGTGGTATCACTCTACAGAATGGGCTATCCATGGCTGGATAAGTGATAAGATGCTAAGCAATGTTATCTATAACCTGAAGCTAGCAGGGATAGTGGATAAGACTGCTCATGCACCTGAGCTGGTGTGGAAGAGATAATTCCACTCTTACATATTTAAAAAATTCTCCAATATTTTATTACCATCAGGAGTCATAATTGACTCAGGATGATATTGCACGGCATAGATAAAACTATCTGCATCTTCTATGGACATGATCTGTCCTTGCTGGTCTATAGAGCTTACTCTGAGCGCAGCTGGAATTGTGCTTTGATCTATGACCCAGGAGTGATATCTCCCTACTGGAAAGCTAGAAGGAAGACCTTTGAAGAGCAGGCTTTGTGGATAGGTCAACTGGATGTCAGACTTGATACCATGATGTACTCTCGCTAAATTCTTAAGTCGACAACCATAGACTTCTGCTATGGCTTGCTGTCCTAGACAGACTCCCAATATCTTCTTCTGTCCTCTGTATCTTTGGATAATTGGCTTTAGTGATCCAGCTTCTTCAGGTAGACCTGGCCCAGGAGAAAGAATAAGATACTCATACGCCTCTATTTCCTCTAGGATCAGTTCATCGTTCTTTATGACAGTTATAGTATGCTCTACAATTGCTTCTACCGCCTGGACCAAGTTATACGTAAACGAATCATAATTATCTATGAGCAATATTTTCTTCAAAGGGCTTGTTATTTCAGTAATGTGCTAAACAAAAATAGCCGTCACTATGGACGGCTATTCTATTCTTATTATCCTGTCTTAGTTATTCAGTATCAATGGCAAACCGCCATCACCACTACCTACTATTACAACTTTTGAGTTAGGCGACTGAGCCAGCTCTAGAGTTGCTTCTATACCTTTATCCTGCAAAATCTTATCTGTCAGCGACGCATTCAAAATCTTGTTGGCGTCTGCTTTGGCTTGTGCCTCTATAATTTTCCGCTCCGCTTCTTTTCTCTCTCTATCCAACTTGAACTCATACTGGAAAGACAGTTGTTCTTCTTGCAGCTTTTGCTCTATTGCATTCTTTAGCGTAGCCGGCAATTCTACAGATCGTATCAGAACAGCATCTAGATTAAGGTGTTTAGGGATGAGTGCATCTCTGGTCATTTGATAGATTTCATCTTGTATAGCTTCCCTCTTAGTGGAGTACAACTCCTCAGGAAGATACTTTCCTATGACCTCTCTAGTTGCAGATCTTATCTCAGGCTTAATTATACCTTGGGCATAATTCTTTCCTACCTCTTTATGCAAGAAACCTACTTTAGACGGTAGTGGATTAAACCTATATGATAATTCTACTTTGATAGATAGTCCATTCTTAGAGAGCACATCCATATTAGCTGTCTCATCTGTGTATCTGACATCATATTTTTCTAAAGTGTTCCATGGTGCCACTACCTGAAAACCTTCATCATAGACTTTATCTACTACGACACCTTCGCCTAGTCTTTTAAATAAGACGCCTTTATGACCTGGTGGTATAGTAACAAAGACAGTACTGGTCAAGATGCTAAAGATCATCATCAGAATGATGAAGAAGATGACATACTTAATCAGGTTTCCTGGGAGATTTAGTTGTGGGGGTTGGTTAGCCATATTTAGTTAGTTTAATTTGCTTAATTTTTGAATAGTAATTGAGTTACAATATATATTTTCAGAATCTAGTTTCTGCCTCGCTGGCGGGCTTTCATTTTTGTCTTGTAACAAAAACGAAATAAAAAATTCAAGACTGTATTCATTTCTTAATGGTTCCAATAATTGATAATCCTGAACAAACGCCAAACTCGTTCAAATGCTTCGCATTAGTACTCAAACATGCCATTGTTCTTAACCAGATTTGGAATTATTTCCTCCTAAAATGCACAAGGTCCATACCCTTGCTAAAAAGTAATTATTCTTTATGTTCATAAATCTGGTTAGATAACAATTCAAATTACTAAAAAATTCCAGCAGTGCTTGCCTAGCTTAGCACAAGTCTGGTTTCTCTATCGCTTGGACTATATCATTAGGGTCTATATCTATCATACAACGGAAGTGGCCTTTAGGGCAGCTATCTTTGCCTTGCTTAGTACAGGGTCGACAACTGAGAGATTTGTTCTCTATGAGTTTATAGGAATTTTTGGCCAGCTTCCCGTAATATGGAGTATAGCCGAGTATAGGATGTGTACTTCCAAAAACAGCTACTACAGGCACATCTAACGCTGCTGCGATATGCATCATGCCTGTATCTCCAGCGAGTAATACTTGTGACCTCTGGATAACAAGTGCTGATTGATGGATGGTAAGTTGGCCAGTGAGATTAATGATAGAATGGGTAAGTCTCGCTTCTACTTCTATTGCTGCTATTCTATCATCTGGACCTCCTATGAGGACTATGTTCTTGTGGTTGCATTGTTCTATTACATTTACCAGTTTCTCTGTAGGTATCTGCTTGGTATACCAGGCTGCACCGATAGCAATACAGATATACTTTTCTGGCAAGTCTGCTGGGAGGCTTGTGTCCAGTGGAATAGTATAGCGGGTGGATGGCTGAGCAACCTTTATGCCTAGGGGGGCTAGTACAGAGAGGAATCGCTCTACTATATGTTGCTCCTGGATAGTATGGATACCTAGCTTAGTGAGAAGCCAGTAGCCTATGCGGTCTTTGCTGAAGGTGCAGGTAGTCTTACTGAGGGCAGACTTGACGCGTTTGCTTCTGAGATTATTATGGAGATCTATTACCAGGTCAAAGTCTTCTCTTTTGAGCAGAGTAATAACTTCAGCCAATTGTTCTTTTAAAGTCCACACTTTTGTGACGTAGGCATCTGATTCTACTATTTCAGCGAATGCCGCTTTGACAAGGAAGTGGACTTCATAGTTATTATCTGCAAGTGCTTGGATGACAGGGGTGGTCAGCACAATATCTCCTATGGCATTAAACCTAATAATCAGCGCTTTTTTTCTATCCAACGGTACTGACAACTTGTGAGAGAGTTATAAAAAAGGCTGCAAAAAATGCAGCCTTCTTTTCTATCTTATATTTTGATAAATTGCTTGGTTATCAATTTAGTAGTGGATCTGATATTCAGAATATGCGTTCCTTCATTTAACTCTGACACATCCAGCTTATAATTCTTAAGGTCTCCTTTTGAAACCTTGAAATTCATTATCACTTTTCCTGTAATGTCTAGTACTTCCAATGACAGATCATTTTCTAGAGCATCATGAGCTAAGGTGATATCCAAATAATTATCAGCAGGCACAGGTGAGATGGTCATTGCTGCCTCACTAGGCTCCAGTAGCTCCTCTGTATCAGAAAGATTTCTTTCTCCGGTAGTAAACCATACTCCCCATCTGAATCCTCCTCCGAGTAGCTCAGTATTAGTATTAGAAGAAATTTTATCCGAATCCAACTCTATAATGCCTAGGCCATCTCCTTCTGCTGGATCATCATAATCAAAGATCATAACTTCATCCGTTCTAGAATAATTAGGATAGCCCAGATAAGCGTTTTCTGTTACGAGGTCCTGATCATTAGATTCTATATTCATGCCTAAGATGACATTGTTAATGTTGCCCGTCGCCGTCTCTTCTATGACATCGAAGGCAATGATGTAAGGAGAATTTTTAGAATAAGTAGGATTACCGATACTGATATTCTCTGGCAATGCGCCGAATAGTTTTTCTATCTTTTCTGTTATAGGCCAGCCATCAAAATTTGTGTTCCATACTTCAAGAAAAGCAATATCCCAATACTCTATATCATCATTACCGAGTGCACTACTGACAACATTAAGTGCATCATACATCAAGGTATTTCCAGTAAGATCAAATTCCATTGCATCAGCATAGACAACATCTCCAGTGTTAACTCCATCAGTAAACGTTGGATTATTCAGTTCAAACTCAACTGATGAATCTGAAGGTAAATCTATAAGTGTCACCTTATTATCTTCTCCATTCCCTCTTGCTATTTCGAGTAGGGCATATCGGTTACCATCTTTGGATACAACCGCATTTCTCCATATGGCATCATTGGTGGCAATACTCTCTTCAAAGGTTGGTGGATTAGTATTCCAATCTATATCAATTATATGGACATGGTTATCTGAACCAACAAAAACCACTCTTCTTCCATTATCCGTAACACTTGGCTTAGAAATATGATCTGTGGTGGAGAATTCTGCATTAAGGATATTAGTACCCGAGCCCAAGTCAAACAAATAAAGGTTAGATAATTCTTGGTCCGAAGTCAGCAATAGGTCTACCCCTACATTCACTTCTACATCTTCTTCAAATGTAGATTGAGATGACTCCCCTATCCCCACATCTGCAAAAGCCTGCCCTACTTGATTGACCACTGTCTGGCTGTAGAGATCTCTTGCCGCCTGTTCTGTTGCAAAACGCATTTCTTTAAACTTGGAATTTCTGGTCAGATAAGTTGTCAAGGCTCTATAAAAAACTTTTTCCGCTACTTCCTTTCCTACCTGCTGAGCAAAAAGGTAAAAGGCATAATTAGGTATACCACTATTAAGGTGGACTCCTCCGTTATCTTCAGAACCCGTATATCTTTCATTGTAATGACGTGGCTGCCAGCCTCTTCCAAAATCTCCTGTCGCTGCTCCATTATGTGGATCAGAAATATCTCTTAAGGCTCCACTCGGGTAGGCATTGAGTCTTACCACATCTTCTCCTATTTTCCAGTCTTCTCTATCTATCATCGCTCCGAAGATATCTGCAAAGGATTCGTTCATCGCCCCTGACTCTCCTTGGTATACTAGTGCTGCGGAATTCTGCACCACACCATGTGACAACTCATGTCCTGCCACATCCAGTCCTCTGCCCAGTGGAAAGAAAGTGTTATCGCCATTGCCATACCACAGACCGTATTGATTATAAAAAGCTTGACCAAAAGAATTGCCATTTTCGTCTGCTATATTTACAAAGGAAACGATAGACTGGCCATTGCCAGACATAGAGTTTCTATTGTGTACATTTCTAAAATAGTCATAAGCTTTCCCAGCATTATAATGTGCTGATACTCCTTCTGGACTACTGCTGAAAGTATTACTAGTCGAGGCGACTTGTGAGAATTGTATGTTGCCATTGATAGGAGAGTTATTGACATCCAAGGTCCATATGGCTCCTACCGGCTCTTCAGGAATCTCTGAGAGTGCAGCATCAAACATAGATCTGCTGGCATCTAATAGAAAAAAGGTATTACTGAATTCGAAAGTATTCAGCGTTCTTGTAACCCCAAATAAATCTCTAGCACTCGCCACTGCTGGTCCATCTGGTGGCAGCATTTTCTCAGGACTAGAATCCTCTATAAGATTGTGAGCTTCTTGTCTTTCACTATTGTGATGAGAGCATCTACCATCTGCATGATGGTGATGTGCCATGTTACAGATAGTACCCCAACTAGCCAATAGCTCTCCTGTTTGGGCATCTACAAAGTATTCATTTCTTTCTGCGATGGTAACATTCACTAAATAATTATAAGCCAAGGTGTAATTACCCTCATGATTATAATATACTAGCTCTCCTTCCCACTGTGGTACTGCTTCTAAAAGTCCAGAATCTGCAAAGGGATTCCAGTTCGCTTTATAGTTAGGAATCTTGGAGATGATAGTTTGCTTGGCTTCATTTTCAGAAATCTTACTTGACTTCTTTACTGGCAACATGGCAGAAGGAATAGCTTTGCCATTTTGCATTTTGATAGCACCGTCTATCTCATGTAGAATTATCTCACCATCGTATACACGTATACCTTGGTGGAACTGATCCATTTTAATATGTGAGTGACCGAGGTCATCGCTCCATTCTGATCTCTTTATGAAAGCATTAGTTTTATTATCAAGTTGCAGCACATCTTGAGTAGCACTAAGCCATTTAGAAACTTTAGCTTCTCGAGAACCGGATTTGTCTTGAGCAAGATCTCCCACTATCCACTGAGGTATTCCATTCTCATCTCTAGCCTTTATTTTAAAAGATGTGTTGTAGCCTTCAAATACCTTATCGCCCAACTGCGAATAATCAATCTTTACGTCAGACCTTGAAGAAGTCTGGGGAAGTGTCTTAACGGATTCTTTGAGAATCTTTGACTTTGTTCTTTGTGGTGCATCAGGTCGGAAGACAGGCTTGTTTTTCTGTTGCGCATCAGCGCTAAAGACTAAAAAACAAACCAAAGTAGAGAGGATAAATCTGAACATAACTGACTAGGTATAATGAATAATAGGTTCTATAACTTTACTTTACTTCCTTCTTTGCTGGCTTCCTTGGGGCAGCTTTGCCTACAAGGCTCATAAGATTAGAATGAAAAACTCTTAGCTCCTTAGACTCACCTGCCTCATATGAGCCCCAAGTGAGTTTGTGAGCAGTGTCTCCATCTTTCATAGTGATGTACTTATACATGTTGCCTGGACTGTTTATGCTAAGCTGGGATAAGCCTAGCAAATCATAATTCTCAAAGCACTGTGCCACTTTTTCTTTCGAGATTTTTTTGAGTGCTGTCACATTTCCTTCTAGGTTAGTACCTTCGAAAATTTGACCATTGTCCATAAGCGTATAACCCAAAACCTTTCCAGTGAATCCACCACCACTACCCCAACTAATCGTTCTGCCTTCATACTCATATGGAGTCAGATAATCTTTCGTCTTACAGTGAGCTAGTAATGAAATGGCTAACAGGAAAATTATTAATCTGGACATCTCGGAATAATCTTTAGGAGAAATAAAATAAGAACCCTAAAATATTACAAATACTTATCATATTCTTTGACAGACAGTTAGATGACGGTTTTTCACAAAAAATTAAACCTTAGGTCCCTGATTTTATAAATTTTCTATGGTAATTGGAAATTATCGTCATTATTAAACCTTGGCAAATACCTATATTTGGAAGGCTTTTGTTAAGCTCTCCTTATTTTTAATTTACACATACCCCTCCATGAAAAAGCTTCTTATCGTTCTATTATTTTTTAGTTATCAATTGTCTTCCCAGATTTATGTAGAATTGGCCCAAGACACTAGCCTAACTTTTGAAGAAATTGTGACTCAGACGGAGCTTTATTTTGATGATAGAGGACGTGGAAAGCATACAGGCTACAAACAATGGAAACGATGGGAGTATTGGACAAGAAGATCACTGGGACCAGAGGATAAAATCATAACCAATACTAAGGCATACAATGAGGTCACTAGATTTGATAAAGAGCATGGTAATGTTATGAGATCGGCAAATGGCCACTGGGAAGACATGGGTCCTACCTCTGCCACAAATACATCCACCTGGTCATCACACATAGGCAGAATTTCTGCTATAGGTCTAGATGAGAATGATGAAAATCACATAATTGTAGGTTCTCCTTCGGGAGGTGTATGGAAAACCTTAGACGAAGGCATAAGCTGGAGCCCTATTTTTGATAATGAGACTATTATAAATGTGTACTCTCTTGCCATCAGTCATGCCGATAGTGATGTATATCTATGTGGCACTTATGGTCTAGGCGTCATGAAATCTACTGATGGTGGATCTAGCTGGACCACGACCTCTGGAATAGGCACTAACACATGGATAAACAGAATAGCGATAGATCCTACAGATGCCAATATAGTCCTTGCTGTCAACCAATGGGGTGACCTATATAGAAGTACAGATGGTGGTGATAACTGGACCACGATTCTGAATAATATAGAAGACATCTATGATATAGAATACAAACCAGGAGACTCTAATATAATCTATGTCTCTTCAGATGGAGAGGTGTATAAATCTACTGATAACGGTGTCAGCTTTACAGCCTTATCGGGTCCCTGGTCTAACGATCCCATGATGATGGCCGTGACAGCAGATGATCCAGATTACCTCTATGTGCTGAGGGCTGAGTCAGGAGGCTATGGAGCTTTATATCTTTCAGAAGATGAAGGGGCTACTTTTTCGACCCAGTCAGACAATAGTAGTGGCAACAATAACATCATGGGATACAACATGAACCAGACTGGAGGTCAAGCGCCTCGAGATATGGACGTAGTAGTTAACCCTAATGATAAAACAGAGGTACACGTTGCTGGAGTCATGACCTTCAAGTCGACGAATTCTGGAGCTACATGGAGTCAAACCACACATTGGGTTATCTCTAATCCACTACCATTTATTCATGCAGATTGTGATCTGATGTTCTATCAGGGAAGTAAAATATACTTTGGAACTGATGGTGGTATCTTCATCTCACCTGATGGTGGAACGACCTTTGACGATAAAACTAGTGGGCTGGGCATAAGACAATTTTACAGAATCGGTGTTTCTGAAACAGATGTAGATAGAGTATCTGGTGGTTCTCAAGATAATGGAACAGGTACGGTAGAAGCAGGAGCTTGGATAGACTGGGTAGGTGCTGATGGAATGGAAACCTTCATCGCCAAGCATGACGAAGATATCCAATATGCTTCTATACAATTTGGTAGTCTTTACAAAACCGTTAACGGTGGTAATTCATTAACTGGTATTAATAATACACCTGGCTCAGGAGATTGGGTGACACCTTTAGAAGAAGATCCCATTGTCAATAATACACTGTATCAAGGTAAAGCTCAGCTATACAAAAGCAGCAATGGAGGTAGCTCCTGGACAACGATCTCCAGCTTTAGCCCTTCTAACAGTAACGATGTCAATCTAGTGGAAGTTACCGTCGCCCCTACAGACAATGATGTCATTTTTGCTGCATACCGACACCAGATTTTTAGAACTACGAATGGAGGTACAAGCTGGATTGATGTCTCTCCTACCCATTCTTTCTCTAATGTCAACTATATAAATATTCACCCTACTAATAGTCAAAAGGTGCTTATCGTTCTTTCAGGCACGACTCAAAAAGTGATGGAAAGTACAGACCAAGGAGTAACCTGGACTGATATAACAGCTAGTCTGCCTAGTGTAGGTGCTGAGTGCGCCATCTACGAAGGTGGTTCCGCAAATGGAATTTATGTAAGTATGAATCCTGGTGTCTATTACATGAGTGACAATACAGCATCCTGGGAAACATATGAATTATCCCTTCCCAATGTAAGAGTTGCTGAACTCGAAATAAGAAATGATTTCATCTATGCTGCAACTTATGGGAGGGGTTTATGGAAAAATGACTTGGTTTCAAATGCCTCTTGTAACATTAACTCCATAACGGATCTGGGTGCTACTCAATGTACTACATCAGGTGGAGGTTCTTACACTAGAAACCTAGAAATAAATTACTCCAGTGCACCAGCTACAGGTACACTTGTTGTGAATGGATTTTCCTTTGGCATAACTGGAAGCCCGCAAGTAATTTCACTCGAAGATCAACCACTAAATGGGGCGACTATAGATGTCACTGCAACCTTTAGTGATGATACTAATTGTACAGCCACGGAACTGGCATTGTATACTAACCCCACTGGTTGTCCTTGTAGCATCTCATCAGCTCGAGAACTGCTGGTTAGTTGCAATGGAAATGGCACAGGGACAGTTTCTGATGATACCTTTACTTTTTCTATTGACCCAGTAGGAAATAATACTGGCACCACATATTCAGTCACTGGCGATGTTTCTGCTTCTAACCTTAGTTATGGAGCAGTACATACTTTCGATAATGGAGGAGCAGGATATCTTGTTAGCGATGGCAATATCAACTTTGACATAATAGATGATGTGGACCCTAGCTGTACATTGACTGGTGTACAATTAGTGGCTCCTAGCACTTGTTCTGAAAATTATACATGTGCAGATGCTCTTACTATAACTGGTCCAGGCATCTATACGGCTATAGGCCCTGACCAAGGTAATGGAGGAAGTAATGCAGGAAGACAGGCTAATTGGTTCGTATATATAGCTCCTTCAGATGGCTTCCTTACTGTACATTCTTGTGAGATGGAAGTAGATACTAGATTATTTTTACATGATGGTACTTGTGCTAGTCTTAATCAGTTAGCGACCAGTGATGATGACTGCCCTTTAGCACCAGGTAGTTCTGATGATTATGCTTCTGAAATAGTGGATTATTGTGTAAACTCAGGGACTACCTATTATATAGAGTGGGATGATAGATGGAGCCAGTCAGGTTTTGATTTTGAAGTAGTTTTTACAACTAATACCTACTATGCTGATAATGATGGAGATGGGTATGGAGATATAAACTCCAGTACCCTATCATGTACTCCGCCTTCAGGATATGTAACAGACAATACAGATTGTAATGATTCTGATAGTACTAGTTATCCTGGCAACACTGAGACTTGTGATGGTGTAGATAATAACTGCGATGGCATAGTGGATGAAGGCGTAATAAATACATACTATGCAGATACAGACAATGATGGATATGGGGACGCCAATAACACCAGTATAGCCTGCAGTGCACCTACTGGCTATGTTACAGATAATACGGATTGTGATGATTCTGATAGTAATAACTATCCGGGTAATACCGAAGCCTGTGATGGCCTAGACAATAACTGTGATGGTGTGATAGATGAAGGCTGCGGCGGGGCGCCGATATGCGATGATATCTATTTGGTTATCAATACCTTATTACAAGATGTCAACAGAGCAGAGATAAACATCACTTCTTCCGCTGCTGTAAATTCTACTAATCCAGTCTATTTCTACGCAGGCACTGATATAGATCTCAATCCAAATTTTGAAGTGGTTCTAGGGACAGAATTTAATGCTATTATACAGAACTGTACGCCGCCTCCAGCTCCTGGCGGAGATTCAGAATTCTACAGTATCAAAGACTTACAAGAACTAGATCAGTATTTCCAAAGAGCTCAAAATTCTAAGAAGCTTATCAAAGTCACCCTCTTAGATAAGGATAAAAAAGCGGTCTTTGAGGAGAGTGGAACTGGTGAGGTCATATCCCACATCCAAGAGTATGTAGCTGAGCATGATAAAGGGCAATATGTCTTGAAGTTGAGATTTCTTAAATAATCATTCAAAATTGTAACAATAAGGACCTTTTAACGTTTAAATTAAGGTGTCTTTAAGACTATTTAGGACACATTAAATGTATGAATTACCTAAATTTGATTAAAAAATAAGAAGAATGAAGAATTTAATATTACTATTTGCCTTCGCTATGACTTCTGGACTTGTATCAGCTCAAGAAGTAGCAACAAAAAAAACATGCTCTAAAGCTGAAAAAGCAGCTTGTGCAAAAAAATGTACTGCAGCTGAGAAAAAAGCTTGTGGACTTAAGAATGCAGCTGGAACAGCTAGTCTTACTGATGTAACTACAGAAAGCGAAGCGAGTGCTTCTAATGTTCTTTCTGCATCTGCAGCAGCGGATATCCTTGCTGAATCTGATGAGTCTATCTCAAGAAAGGAATGCCCTATGTCAGGAAACATTACTTATTTCAAGAAGTCTCAATGTGCTAAATCAGGCAAGGTTTCTATGAATGAAGTTAAATACTGTTCTGATTCTAAAGCTTTTGTTAATGCTTCTCCTTCAGAAGTAATGAGCGACCAAGAAGCTAAGGTTATCAAAACTGCTGATACCGTAGATGGTAAAGTACAATCAGCTAAGTCAACAAAAAAGGCTTGTTGCAAAGGCAAGAAAAAATGCTCTAGCAAAAAAGCAGGTGCATAAGCACTACAAATAGATAAAATATAGAAAGCTCGAGGTATTTAACTTCGGGCTTTTTTTATGCCTGTACAAAATTGGAGCAACGATACTTTCTTCGATATAAAAAGGGCAAGAGCTACCTAGATTGCAAGCAAACTGATTATATTTATTTTTTTATTATATGTAATCGACTATATATCATAAGTCATGGCCTCCAAGAAGAATAAAAAGAAAGAGCTCAGTAAGAAAAAATTATCTCCACAAAAGGCCCTAAAACTAAAAAAGAAGGGTCTCTCACCTGTAGGCAAAGTCAAGCAAAAGCGAGATCCCAAGCAGGTGTTTATTGCTCTAGGTATTCTCATAATGACTGCCATCGCTTTTCAACCGACATTAAATAACAAATACACGAACTGGGATGATGATAAGAACTTCTCCGAGAATGAACTTATCACCACTATCAATGACAAAACTTTCTGGGATAACTCTAAGCAGATCTTCAAGTCAGATGTCATAGGAAACTATAACCCTCTCACTATATTTAGCTTTGCCATAGAGCAAAAGATATTTTCGGATAAGTCTAGACCATTCTGGAGGCATTTTAATAATCTGGTTCTGCATCTGATCACAACATTCTTTGTCTTCTGGATTGGGTACAGGCTTAGGCTGGGGATTCTGGGAGCGGCTGCTCTTGCTTTATTGTTTGGCCTACATCCTATGCGGGTGGAATCTGTGGCTTGGGTGACAGAAAGAAAGGATGTATTATTTGGAGCATTCTACATGGCTGCCCTCTATTACTATGTCAAGGGAAAACAAGAGGGATTCAGTGGGAAGCGTCACACGATAATAGCCATCTGCTTTGTGCTCTCCTTACTCTCTAAAATACAAGCAGTATTCCTGCCTTTGTCTATGATTCTTGTTGACTATCTATTGTCTAAGGAGGGAAAGATTACGATGAAGAACATTTTGACTAAGACACCTTACCTCTTAGGTTCATTGATCATAGGTCTTGTTAATATCTATTTTCTTAAAAAGCAGGGTTCTATAGAAACTCAGAACTACACTGGAATATCTAGATTATTTATCGGATCATACTCGCTTATTGTCTATTATATCAAGGCCATCTTTCCTTTTAGGTTATCCCCACTATACCCATATCCTGCTAGCCTCAATTGGATGTTCTATGCCTCTATCTTATCTTTTGTTGCAACGGCGGGTGGCTTATTCTACACTTATAAAAAGAGAATGAGAGAATGGTTCTTCGGTATCGGTTTCTTTATCGTCAATGTCTTCATGCTCTTACAGATACTGGGCGCCGGGCAAGGTTTCCTTGCAGATAGATTTACCTATATCGCTTACTTTGGCTTGTTCTATATTATGGCCTATTATCTTAATAAGCTCGCCACTAACAAACCCAAGCTCAAGACGCCAATCATCGCAGGGATAGCCATCGTTTCATTAGTTATGGCCTCTATGACTTTTCAGCAAAGCAAAATCTGGAAAGACAGTGGCACCTTATGGACCCATGTGCTGAAGTATTATAAAAACTCTACTCTACCATGGGGTAACAGAGCTAATTTCTATAGAGATAGCGGCAAGACAAATGCTGCCCTCAGTGATTATAGTCAAGTCATTAGACTAGACCCTAAAAAGCCTGAACCTTACAACTCCAGGGCCCGGCTCTATTTCAATTACAATCAAAGAGATTCTTTACTTAAAGCCCTAACTAATTACAATAAAGCCATAGAACTAAAGCCTACGGATGTAGAGTATGTGGTCAATAGAGGAGCTACCTATGCAAAACTGGGAGACTTACAGAACTCTATGCTAAATCTTAATCAAGCGGAAAAGATAGACCCTAGTTTCGCCAATATCTATCTTAATAGATCCGTCATCTATAATCAGCAAAAAGATCTTCCTAATGCGCTCAAGGACATAGATAAGTACCTAGCACTAAAACCTAACTACCCAGACATGTGGTATGAGAAGGCCAGAATCCACAACACTTCCCAGCAGCCAGCAGAAGGACTTGCTGCGCTCAACAGGGCAATAGGTATGAATGGAAGAAAAGGCTTATTCTATTTTGAAAGAGCTAAGTCTTATTATTATCTAGGAAATATCGCTAGCGCCAAACAAGACCTTGGTACAGCCAAAAGCTTAGGCCATAAAGGAAATCAAAAAGTCATCAATCTTATCAATGCTGCACAGTAAGCACTATTAACGATTACCTATGACTTCCAATTCTCTATTCCAGGTAAAGCTATCTGCTTCTATGACTAGTGTATACTGACCAGATGGAAGTTCGGCTAGTGTAGCAGGAATATCGATGTGTTCTTTAGAATAAGTTATGTGGATAGTCTTAGCTGTACTTTCTGCTAAGACCTTAAGCATAACTAGTTCCTTTTTCTGGATACTCTTAGTTAGTTCCTCTGTTATAATCATCAGCTCAGCATCAAGGTTAGAACTCATAGGTGAAACGCCATTATAGCACGGCTTAATTATAGCCTCGAATTGCTTTCCTGGCTCCACTTCAAAACCAGGTAAAAGATCTACAGAAGTGCCCGCAGCATACAATTGTGGAGCAGCACCAGTCAGCTGAGCATCAGAATATAATGTCACACCAGCATGATATTGTTCTTGGAAAGAAGAATGGATAAATAAGTAGTTACCATCACAATCCACAACTTCACAATTTTCATCTATGAGTCCATCACAGTTGTTATCTACGCCATCACAGACTTCTACATTACCAGGAAAATTATTACTATCATTATCATCACAATCGCCTGACTGAGCAACAAAATTCTGTGGCTGTGTACAAGCTACTAGAAAATCACTCTCGTAGCCAAAACCATCTCCATCTAGATCTGCAAACCACAGTCTAGTCCCTACCACATCAGAATCAGCAATATCTGTAAGACCATCACAATCATCATCCTTCCCATTACAAAGTTCCACACTACCTGGGTAAACCTCATCATCACCATCATCGCAGTCTTGAGAATTAGACACATAACCAGCCACCGGATTGCAAGAAATTATTTCTTCTGAAGCATCCCCATATCCGTCGTTATCACCGTCTAGATACCATGATTGTACCTGACCTGAATTATTAGGATCATCACTATCTACCAGCCCATTACAATCATCGTCTATACTATTACATACTTCTATGGCAGAGGGGTTTACATTGGGATCATGATCATTGCAATCCGTAGCCGAGAGTACATAACCGACTGGCTGGGCACAAGCTACCAAACTGAATGCCGCATCCCCATACCCATCACCATCATTATCTCTATACCAGTTGCTAGTAACCACAGAGGGGTCATCATCTATGGCACCATTACAATTATCGTCTACTCCATTGCATAGATCCACAGCGCCAGGATAGATAGCCGCGTTCTGATCATCACAGTCAGCTGAGGACTGTACGTAGCCATCCGGACGAGCACAGGTGAATACTGAATTAGCAGCATCTCCATAACCATCACCGTCATCGTCTTTGTACCAATAGATATTTCCTATAAATGGATCATCATCTACTAAGCCATTACAATCATCATCTTTCCCATTGCACTGTTCTTGGCTGATGGGGTTTATAGTGGGATTTGTATCATCACAATCATCACTATTCAGGACATACCCTTGCAGTGCGGAGCAGGAAGACTGGGCATCACTACTATCCCCAAAACTATCACCATCTGCATCTCTATACCACATCTGCGTGCCTGTGCTATTAGGATCACTACCATCTACCAGCCCATTACAGTCATCATCTACGCCATTACATTCTTCTGTCGCAGAGGGATGGATATTACTATCCTTATCGTTACAATCACCACCTACTAAACTTATATTCTGGAACTCGTCACAGAATCTATAGATCGTATTATCATCACCATACCCATCATTATCTATGTCCGCAAAGTACTCTGTATCATCCATTAGTGGAGCACTCCATATACCTCTACCATAGGTAGCTGCATAGATCTCGCAGCCACTTATTTCTAGTTCTGCTACTAGCACATTAGGCATGTTTATAGAAACTAATTCCCATGTAGGATTGCTTCCATCTCTATAGTAGATACCAGGATTCATACTGACATAGATACCATTCTTAGGCCCTCCTTCATAGACCACACATTCTGCACCCACATCAGGAAGATTGGCCATGATATTCTGCCAGCTAGCTCCTCCATCTGTTGTCTGTACCACCCTAGAGTCTGTACCAGATAAGGTCATTGTTATCCAATTTTTATCTGTAGGATGGATAGAAATATAATTGACATTAGAAAAGCTAAAAGCTGGAGAAATATCAGACCAGCTCGCACCTCCATTTGTCGTTTTGTAAACCTTCTTCTCAAAACCCGCAATGATATAATTATTATCCGTAAGCGCGATGTCTATTTCTTGCATCAATGTATCAGTTACATCAGTATGCTGAAAATTAGAAATGGTACTCCATGAGACCATACCATCAGTAGTTTTATATAATTGGCTTTTGCCTTGATACAAGGTATTAGGTAATACAGGGTCTTGTTCTAAAGGTGTTACCCAATCTCCAAAGCCTGGCGTCTGAGTAACTCCACCATCAAGAGTTACACCTCCATTACTTGTTTTATAGATGTTCCCATACTGGATGGATGCGTAGATGAGGTCTTTATCATCTTTATCTATAATAGGTTCCATTCCATCTGCTCCTATAAAATCCCACCAGCCATTACTGTCCTTCAGCAGGCCTGCACCGTTATCCTGACTACCACCTACTAGTAATTCTCCATCCCTAGATATAGCCAGTCTATAAAACTGCCTAATGGATAAGCCTGAAGACCTATCAGTAAAGCTTACTGCACCATCATCTGTGGTAAATAGACCTCCATCTGTTCCAAAGAAAGCTCTACCTTCTTTATAGACAATGATATCTATATCTGCATGTATAAATGGCAAAGGATCATTTCTGAGCCAATGGGAAGTCTGTTCCCAGGTCTGGCCTCCATCTAGTGATCTATGTGTCATGATTCCTCCTATGTGGACCTCATTCTTGTTCTGAGGATTGACGGCTATATCCATATCCCGAGGGGCTTGACCACCTTTGGCTGTTTTTACATAGCCCATTAAGTTATTGTCCTCATTAGCATTAGATGACTGAATGGCGAAACTATTGCCGCCATCTTGTGACAAATACAGGGCTCCAAAACCACCATTATCTGCTTCTAAGGCATATAGATAATTAGGATCTTCAGCAGAAACGGTCATCATGATAGGATTGAAACTGAAGCCACTGCTCTGCCAGGGACCAGCCATTTCAGTAAAGGTCCAACCCTTGTCCGTAGACTTGAAAATTGCACCTTTACCTGAAACATAAACTGTGTTAGCATCTGAAGGCTTGAATTCTACATCATAGAGAGTTCCTGAATGTATCAGAGAAACATCCCATCTTTCTCCAGCAGTAGAAGACTGGAAAACATTGCCACCTTCATTGATAGCTATACAAATATTGGGGTCAACAGGGCTAATCGCGATATCTATAATTCTTGTGGATGAGCTAACTCCTTGAGATTCTATCCAAGTTTGTCCACCATCTACAGATCTTCTTATTCCAGCTCCCCAGGTACCTATGTAGTAGTGCTGTGGATTGTGGGGACTAATGGCTAAGGAATATATATCTAGTACTGTTTCAAAATCGTAAATAGCCTCCCAGTTAGCTCCTCCATCAGTCGTTTTCCAGACACCTCCTGTAGGAGAACCTACCAGAATATGATTGAGGTCATTATCATCTACTGCTATTGAGGTTATTCTTCCTAAGTGGGAAGACCAGCCATTGGTATTTCCTGCTTCATAAGGACCTAGATCTGTCCAAGTAGGAAGACTTTTACTATTTCTTTTGGGCTCGTGGACTGCTTGGAATTGGTGGAAGGCATCATGGAGCTTGACACCAGACATCATATGACCTTCTTTGTCTAGGCATCTTTTCATCCAGTATTGCCATCTTTGGAAAGACTTATAGCCAGTATGTTGGCCTCGACCATGTTGGTCAAAGAAGGACTCCCCTTCAGTTACTATATCTTCATAGGACATGGTAGTATCCATGGCCATTTCCATATAGATCTGGCTATAGCCTAGCTGGCATAGCATAAATACTAATATTGTTGACTTTAACGACTTCTGCACCTTGTTTGACTTTAACTACGTGATCTACTTTCTATTATTACACTTTAAATATTTTTTAATAAGGGAATTTCAGTCAATTACATATTAACAATTACCATTATATATCACTTTTCATGCCAAGGCATGTTAAAACCCAAGTGTCTATGCTAAATGGCTCAAAAAAGGGGGTCAAAGAGCTTACTCTTCTTCTAAAGCTGGATTATCGTGTTGGCCAGAGATATATTCGTCTAGGATTTCTTCGAGATTTGGCTTGGGAATAAGCCCATTGAACTTTTCTCTAAACTGTCCTTGATGGAATATCATAAGAGTCGGAATCGACTTTATCTTGAAATGGCTACTCAGTTGTGGATTGGTTTGTGTATTGACTTTAGCTACATAAGCTCTGCCTTGGTACTCAAGGGACAACTCATCTATGATAGGTCCTAAAACCTTGCAGGGCCCACACCAGTCAGCATAAAAGTCTATTAATACAGGCAATTCAGAATTGGTTACTAGATCATTAAAGGTATGATCCGTGACTTGGGGCGCATGATGCTTCTCTTTTTTTTTCCAGAACATAAGAAAGCCTATAGACCTATCACCTCTGGTGCCATTCCCATATTTGAGAATCCACCATCGTGAAATAAATTTTGCATCGTAACATATCTCGTATAATCAGAAAACAAAGAGATACAGTAATCGGCACAGGCGTCCGCAGAGGCATTGCCCATAGGCGACATAGCATCTGCATAGCCAAAGAAGTCCTGAAATCCTTTGACACCTTTCCCTGCAGTAGTCAAGGTAGGTGACTGACTGACAGTATTGACTCTTACTTTATTTTTCTTTGCCCAGTGATAACCAAAGCTCCTAGCAAATGATTCTAGCAAAGCCTTTGACTCTGCCATTTCGCTATAGTCTGGAAAGACTCTTTGTGCGGCGATGTAGGTCAGAGCTAAGATACTCCCCCACTCATTCATACTGTCTTTCTGATATGCACACTGCATAAACTTGTGAAATGATATAGCTGAGATGTCAAAAGTCTTATGCATCCAGTCATACTTTATATCAGTATAAGCTTTCTTCTTACGAACATTAAGAGACATGCCAATGGAATGTAGAATGAAATCCATCTTCCCACCAAATCTTTCCATAGACTGGTCTATTAGATTAGCAATATCTTCTTCGGAAGTAGCATCAGCTGCGATTACTACGCTATTCGTTTTTTCAGCTAGGGTATTTATCTCCCCTAATCTAAGTGCGACTGGAGCATTAGTTAATACTATCTCTGCGCCTTCCTCGTGGGCTTTCTCTGCTATCTTCCATGCTATAGAGTTGCTATCCAGAGCACCAGATATAATTCCCTTCTTTCCTTTTAAAATGCCGTTAGCCATGCTGGTATATTATGTTTTACTAATTATAGATAAGACCCTTTATTTAGGGGTGGTTATTAGATCTTTTGCATTTTCTAGAGCAAAGGTGCTAGGAGGGTCCCCACTCAGCATTTTTGCTATTTCTGTTATTCTTTCTGCTTTGTCTAGCACTTTGACAAAGGTAGATGTTCTGTCTTTACTCTCTTCTTTATAGACAAAGAAATGTTTTACAGCTCTGGAACTAACCTGAGGCGAATGTGTAATGCATAGGAGCTGGTGCTTGGCACTGAGTGCCTTAAGTATATCCCCCATCTTACCTGCTACATCTCCAGAGACACCTGTATCTATCTCATCAAAGATCATAGTGGGTAGTGACATGGCATGAGCTACTGTGGCTTTGATGCTGAGCATAAGACGAGCACTTTCACCACCAGAAGCCACTTTCTTGATAGCTTGAAATTCAGTTCCCTTATTGGCTTTAAATAAAATGGTAAGATCATCTTTCCCATCTGACCTGAAGTCCTCAGTAACTTGTGATTCCACTTTTATTTGCGCGGAACCCATAGAGAGAGATTGCAACTTTTTGTTGACTTCTTTTTCTAATGAAGGGAAGACCTTTTTCCTTTTTGCAGTTAGGTCTTTCGCTATCTTTTCCAGATCAACTTTTAGCCTCCTTATTTCAGCTTTTAGCTTTTCTATCGTTTCTGCACGGTTAGTAACATTCGCTAGACTTGTCGCTAAGCCGCTTTGAATTTCCAATAAATTCGAGACTTCTTGTACCCCATGTTTCTTTTGTAAAGTATAGACCAGATCCAGTCTGGTTCTTACTTCTTGCAGCCGTACAGGGTTACTTTCTACTTTACTGGTAAGTTTTTCTGAGGCTTCTACTATTTCATTAATCTTATCTTGTATTTCTTCTAAGCTATCGTAAGCCTCACTCACTGAGCTATCTACCTCTGCAAAGGCAGACCATTTTTTTGCCAGATCAGCAAACACATCTCTGAGGCTGGTCTCAGAATCTATAAGTGTAAATTTTGTCTCCTCTGCTAACCCTACTATCTCATCTGCTTTTTCTAACATCAGCATTTCTGCCTCCATCTCTTTTTGTTCTCCTTCCACCAGCGCAGCAGTATCCAGCTCATCAAGTTGAAAACGCATAAAGTCTAATTCTTTGAGCTGTGCTGTCTCCTGCTTTTGTAGTTGAGATAACGTCTGCATGTTCTCTTTATACTTAGCATAGGTTGCCTTGTACTTAGTGAGAATAGAATCTGTTTTCCCTAGAGCATCTATAATATTGAGCTGAAAATTCTTGTTTTGAATTTCGATGATCTGGAATTGCTGATTTAGATCTATCAGTTCTAGACTTACTTTTTGGAGAAAACCTAAGTTGGTAGGTGTATCATTAATAAAAGCTCTAGATCTGCCGCTAGGAATAATTTCTCGACGTATAATCAACTCTTCTTCACTATCTAAGTCATTATTCTTTAGCAGAGCATCTACTGCTTTGGGATAGCCGGAGAAGGTTGCTTCTACTATGCATTTTGTCTCTTTATCTAACAATACTTTACTATCCGCTCTCTGGCCCATAATCAAACCTAGGGCACCTAGTAAGATAGACTTACCTGCACCGGTTTCTCCAGTGATAATATTCAGACTGGCATCAAATTCTAGGTCAACTTTAGAAATGATAGCATAGTTCTCTATGCTAAGCGCTTTTAGCATTCGGTCTTTAATTTTTCATTTTAGCAAAGTTTCTCATGGCTTCCTTACCTATCTTTTCAGCCCATATTAATTGCTGTGCTTCGGACGAGGGTAGATTAAAAGCTACCATAAAAATATTATCAGTTTCTGTTCTCCATGTATATCTAGCAAGATGATAATTGTATGCACCTGCTATTCCCATTCCTGGAAATTCCTTATATCGATACGTTCCCGAACCATCAGGCATTACATCCCCTTGATCTCTCTTAGCTCGTATATAATATGAAGCCCAATCAGGGAATTCATCTTCTACTGGGTTTTTTTGTATTTGTATCAAAACACCAGCATTAGGACTAGCTGCATCATCCCATTTGAAAAAGCAAGATTTCGCATGAACTGCTTTCTTACCGGAGCCATCTTTTACATAGATATCTCTAGCTTCGACTACGCCTAGAGTCTTGGACACAAACTCAGCAGTTATTAAGTCACAAGCGTTAGGTAGTGCATCAGGAGCGATCGGAGCAGCTTTTGGCTTAGGACTAGGAGCTTCTTTTTCCAATTTCGCCATCTGAGCTTCTCGCTCTTTTGTCATTCTCTTTTCTTCCTCTGTGAGCCCTTTATGGGTAGCGTCTTGCTGAGCTCTAGTGTTGTTAGCAGATATAGCAGGCTTTGCTGTTACTGGCTTTTGTCCGGGTAGATTAACTTTTATATTCTCTGTGGGTCTTGAAAGAGGTTTTGAGGCTGGGGTAGTTTGCTGATTAGCTGTACTTGATTGCGATTGATTAGCACTGGTCTGAGAGGAGGAGCTTATTACTTCTGATTCTTTATCTGCAATACAACTAGCAAAGAGAAGACTAAGCAGTAGTATGGTGGTAAGGTATCTCGACATTTTCATATTTCTAATCATGTAGTTCACTATACTTGTAATCAAGGCACAAAATAACCATTTTAGCTATCGTCGGATTAACTAAGCTCATGAAATCTAGGCGCTCATTCTTTCACTGATAGTTCCAATGGTGAACTTAGCGAGTTTACAATTACTATTTATCTAAATTCTTAATGAGTTAATACTCCAAATAGCTCAATTTGATAGAAGAAATCATATATTTTGAATTATCTTAACTTATTTCTTTGTTATTGATACAGACTAACTAAAACTTAAAAAATATGGCTCCATTTCCAGCTTATCTGATACCCTTAGGGTTTATTGCATTCTTCATTCTTTCAGCAGGTCTATTTACTGTAAAGCAACAAACTGCAGCTATAGTAGAAAGACTAGGAAAGTTTCATGACGTAAAATCTCCTGGTCTACATTTTAAGATACCAATTATAGACAAGGTAAGAGGTAGAATAAATCTGAAAACACAACAATTAGATGTTGTCGTAGAGACTAAAACCTTTGATGATGTATTTGTGCGGTTAAAAGTTTCAGTTCAATTTTTAGTACTAGGAACAGCAGTGTATGATGCCTTCTACAGACTAGAAAATCCGCATGATCAGATTACTTCTTATGTCTTTGATGTTGTCAGAGCAGAGGTGCCTAAGATGAAATTAGACGATGTCTTTGTAAAGAAAGATGATGTAGCAAATGCGATCAAAAATGAGCTGCAAGATGCTATGAATGATTACGGTTATGAAATCGTGAGAGCCCTTGTCACAGATATCGATCCTGATCAGCAAGTAAAAGAAGCAATGAATAGAATTAACGCTGCAGAAAGAGAAAAAATAGCGGCAGAATATGAGGGGGAAGCTGAGAGAATCAGAATAGTAGCAAAAGCAAAAGCAGAAGCAGAAAGCAAGCGTCTACAAGGACAAGGTATCGCAGATCAAAGAAGAGAGATAGCAAAAGGTCTAGAAGAAAGTGTAGAGGTGCTGAACAATGTAGGGATCAATAGTCAAGAGGCTTCTGCCCTTATCGTTGTCACCCAACACTATGATACCTTACAGTCACTAGGAGAAAACACCAATAGTAATCTCATACTGATGCCTAACTCACCTAATGCTGGTTCAGATATGTTATCAGAAATGACAACTTCATTTATAGCATCGCAAAAAATAGGGGAAGCTATGAAAGAAAAAAACAAAGCGCTGATGCAACAAAAAAGACTAGACTCCTAGTAGCCAATAAATAAATTCAGAAGTCAGATTAGAAACAACTTAAGTTTCTAGTCTGACTTTTTTTATACCAACTCTTATCTCTATGAAAAATGCGCTCAGCATCTTCATTTTTCTTCTCATGTCCTCTTTCCTTTTTTCACAAGGATACACCATCGAAAATTATGATGTAAAAGTTGAAATTTCCAAGGAAGGATATTTTGATATACACGAAAAGATAACCGTTAACTTCCTAGAAGAAAGAAGAGGTATCTTCAGAAGAATCCCCAAAAAATATAGCATCAATGGAAAAACACAAAGTATAGTTCTTTCTAAGATCGATGTCAAAGATCACAAATTCAAAAGACTAAGTGAAGGTAATGACAATATCATTAGAATAGGGCGGCCTAACAAATACCTTACTGGCACACAAAAATATGATCTCCGCTATCGTATTGCTAATTCGTATGTGTTTGCTTCAGATCACATTGCATTCCAATATAATCTCATTAGTGACTGGGATGCTCCGATAAAAAACTTAAACTATGAAATAATACTACCAGATGATATCGCACTAGATAATGACGAAGTCCTTGTTATGACTGGAAAACAAGGGGCAACCAACCAACACGTAAGCCTCGAAAAAGAGGACAGTAAGATTTCAGGAAGATCGCTTACCAGCATTCCCGCTAAAGATAACGTCACGATAGCGCTCAGATTTCCTCTAGGGTACGTAGCCGAGCCTATTCATCCCTTCTCAATAAAAGCAGCAAAAAGAGATAAAATATGGACACTACCCTTGCTACTTTCCCTGCTCACTTTTGGTTTCTATAGAGCTAGGTCTAGAGAAGAAAATTTAGGCAGCATAGAAGATCAGTATTTCCCACCTGAAGATTTTTCTCCACCAGTTGTTGGCGCATATCATGACCATAAGGTCCATACTGAAGATATCATTTCTCTGCTACCCTACTGGGCCAACCTTGGATACGTAAAAATTTTAAAAGGCAAGGATGTGCTCTACTTTAATAAGGAAATGGACTTGCCAGCAGATACGCCTCATTATCAATCAGCTTTATTCAATAAAATATTTGAAAACGAAGACCTGATTATGTTACAGGAACTCAACACAAAATTGGGTTCCCTAGTACTTCAAATGAAAGGTCAATTACATAAAGACATAGTAGACAAGGAATTATATGACAAGCAGCATTACAAGTTATTCCATAAGGGTATTTTTTTAGGACTGGGGTTTTTATTAATAATGGGTGCACTCATTGCCGCCGCTGTGTTTCAAAAATTCTTTTTAGTACTTACATTAGGTATTGCTAGTCTGATTGCTTTCATTATTCATGGCTCTCGACCAAAACTCAGCCCACGTGGCCTAGAACTGAAAAGAAAATTACTTGGTCTCAAACAATTTCTATCTGATGCTCACCCACAAAAGATTAATGAGCTACTCAAAAAACATCCTCACTATTTTCAACAAATGTATCCCTATGCAATCGCCTTCGGAATAGATAAAACTTGGATTAACAAACTGGAAGGAATGGACATCCCTGCACCTACCTGGTACGAGCCTTATCATAATAGTGGATATGGGCTGCATACAACTTCCCTCCCATCTAAGCCTAGCATGAAAGAATTTAGCAATGACTTTAGTATTCCTGAGATAACCAGTGTATTTACCAGTGTTCCTAAGCCTCCTGCAGGTTCTCGTAGTAGCGGAGGTGGATTCTCAGGTGGGGGTGCAGGAGGTGGATTTGGAGGAGGAGGGGGTGCCTGGTAAGTGGTCTATTATTATCGCAAATCCTGTTGAATAACTAAGCCATTATTTTTAATAAACTATGTTATGTGAAGCTTTGTACTGTGTGAAGTCAGTTTTCAGCTTAGTGGCGAGAATGGAGTTCTCTTTTAGCAAACATGGTATACCGTCTACAACTGGGTAAGCTAAAAAGCTTTCATTAGAGTATAACAAATGATCGTCGTACTTTTCCAAAGACGTTTTGGTCAAGGGGCAAACAAAATTGCTTCCTGTTTTTGGCTGAGCATCATTCTTTTCAATGATGATTAAGCCAGTAGGATTCAGGACATTAGAACAATAATCAAATAATCTATTCTCGATAATTTTATAATCTAAGTCTAGGGCAGTTTGATACAAGGCAGTTACATATCCATGTTTTACCATTCTCTCTCTGGCTTCCTCATTAGCAAAATCATATGAAGGCTCTAGTAGAACGAGATACTTTCTTGTAATCCTATAAAGTTCTTCGAGAGCAGGCTTTTCTTTGCCACCATTAGGCTCTATGGAGTGCGATGTATAGACAACATCAATAGAGTTATCTGCTAACGGTATCTCAAATAAATTTGCTGTGAATAACTGGACAGAATCATAATTAAAATCATTGAGAAATTCTTTGGCAAATTTGACACGAGACCATGAGATATCAAATCCAAATTGACCTTTTGGTTTGTTAGACAAACAATCTAAAAGGGTCTTAAGAGTAGTAGCCTCCCCTACTCCAACTTCCATGATAGAATCCACATCCCCAAAGTCATCTATAATAGTTGCTAAGGCCTGGCAATAATTATTCATATACTCCAGCCTACTTGCATAACTTTTTATGTAGGATCCAGATTGAAAATCATAACTAATTAGAATGTCTTCTATCGTATTTTCTCTGCTATCATCTTTATCTATACCCCGTAGATACTGAATCACATTTCCTCCCTCAGCATATATCTCCTTTATTTTGTCTAGGTGTTTAAATTTTTCCATAAAATTCTTTTATCAGAATAAGGACAGTATGATAGTAAGATTACCTACTTCTGTTAAGATATATAGACTTGCAGTCCATACAAAATTAGTTCTGGACTGTACCGTATCCCTATGGTATCCTTATGGGTTTACCCGCTTATACTTTTTCCAAAGTCCTTTAAACTTGGTAACCAATGTTTTTGTCATAGCCTTATCTATGGCGATAACTTCATCATCCGAGTCTGCATCTTTCCATACAGAAAGACAAGCTGTAGGATTCTGACTCTTGGGATTATATATTGCTAACTCATTTAGAAAAGGATTAAACTCAGACTCAGGTAAAATCAGAAACATTTCATTTGTCAAATCTTTAGGTATTGTCTGATCCTTCTGATAACGTCTTAGGTGTTTACTTACAGAGGTAGTTGCTGGAACTATGTATCTATACTTTACACCTTTGTGTAGATTATGTTTTACTATATTTCTAAAAACATCATTTTCTGTGTCATAATAGAGGTCTGGAGATACTATCCATACTTCTTCGGCCTTTTTTTCTAAGGCATGGACTTTTTTGAGTTTCATAGTCTGCAATTTGTCGCTTTATTATATTAAAAAATTTAATCAATCAAATGTACTCAGTTCGAATCAAATAACACCATTACCTAAAGAGTTATATATGTGTTTAATACTGTGTATTTAACAAAATCTAAATCAGTAAATAGCCCTATCTTCGTAAGTATTCCTAGAACTTTCAACAACAAAATATGTCCAAAATATACTCTCTAATTATCTTGAGTTTGTTATTATCTCTTAGTGCTCAAAGCCAAGTCGTCAGAGGCAAGTTGCTAGGAACCTGGTCTGATTCGACACTGGTAGGCTCAGATGCTTTTGATAATACCTACAATGAAATCTGGGGTATAGCACAGGCTGGAAAGGAATTTGCTATACTAGGGACGACACTTGGTACTCACATAATAGATGTGACTGATCCTACAACTCCTACTGAGTTACACATCATAGAAGGAGGTACAACTGGACCAGAAATTATACACAGAGATTATCATGATCACAAGGGTTATCTGTATGCTGTGAGTGATGAGGGCAGTAGATCTACCTTACAGATAATGGACTTAGCATTCCTTCCAGATTCTATACCTGTTATCTATGATTCTAAAGAATATATCAGGCGTAGTCACAACATATTTATAGATACTAGTTCTTCCATTATGTACAGTTGTATATCAGATGGAGATTTAGTAGATCAGAGAGCTCTCAGACTATTTGATATATCTGATCCTTATCAGCCAGCGATCATTAGTGACTTCAATTCTATAGATGGATTTTTCACTTCGCAAGTGCATGATGCCTACGTTGTACAAGATACTGCTTATCTCAACTGTGGACCCTTTGGATTTGTGATAGCTGATTTCTCTAATCCTACTAGTCCGGTATCTCTAGCAACACTTTCGACCTTTGATTATCCTCAGTCAGGTTACAACCACTCAGGCTGGCTATCAGAAGATAGGAAGACCTACTATATGGCAGATGAAAACTGGGGTATGGATATCAAAGTTATGGATGTCACTCAGTTACCTGATGTTACAGTCCTAGCTACTATTGATGCTGGTAACGATAATCCTTTTTCTATTCCTCATAATCAGATCGTGGCAGGCGATTACTTATACAGCTCTTATTATTATGATGGTTTGCAAGTATGGGATATCAGTGATCCTAATGCGGTAAAAAGAGTGATGCACTACCCCACTACTAATATTCCCCCAAGAAATAATTACGAAGGTGCATGGGGAGTATATCCTTTTTTACCTTCTGGAAATATTTTGATATCAGATATGCAGGAAGGTCTCTTTGTATTAGAACCAGTGAGTGAAACGATATCTAAAACCAAAGAACTTTCAGATATCCAAGCTAGACAATGGTCTATCTCACCCAATCCGAGTAGGGGACAGTTTTTCATACAAGTAGAAAATAATATCTCCGATGCGAGGATCAACTTATATAATGCAACTGGTCAACTTCTACAAGTACTCAAAGCTGGTGAAAACCATGTACCTAAGTTAGAAGCAGGTTCTTACTTTGTAAAAGTATCAGATGGTAATATCAGCTCCACGAAAACTTTGATGATTGTTAAATAATAAGTGGTTCTATATACCTTGCCTACTACTCGTATTTTCTGTCTTAGCTACTGGACAAGGAATTCCACCTGGTATAGGGGGCACTAGCGATGGTAGAAATCAAAATAGTACTATAACACAATTCCAGGCACCAAAGGAAGATACTGTAACAGTAAGGCATTTCACTTTAGCTGACCTCAACAATGAGACTCGCTTCAAGGATACTCTTTTTGATGACTTCGAAAAGTATTCCATACTGAGGTCATTTAAGCAAGGCTCGCTTAACCTCGGTAATTACGGCTCTAGCCATCTGAATATTATCTACAAGCCCAAGGATGATATTCTTACTGACCCCGGATTTCATCAGTACGATAACTACAAGGTAAACTTCAATAACTTTAAATATTACAAAACCGGTGATGCCTTTAATGATCTCGCTTTCACACCAGTGGGTGGCAAAGAAAACTTCCAAGTACAAGCCAGGTTCAGCAATAACTTTGCTGACAACGTTAATCTATCTTTACAACTGGATAGAATAAGTCAAGAAGGATTTTATACTGATCAGGCAACCAAATCCACTTCCTTTGGAGTAGGTTTTTGGAAAAATAATAAAGAAAAAAACCATCAACTATTTTTCACCTATCTAGTCAATAACCACAATGAAGAACAAAATGGTGGCACTATAGATCCTCAAGTCTCCCGACTCAGAACTGAAGTCGATACTTATCTGAGTAATGCTAAGACCAGACATGAGAGTTTTCAATATGCTCTAGATAATTTCTTCCGTCTCAAATCTAAATACCAAGTGCACCATCAGCTACAATTGGGGCATGGCTATTTTCTATATAGTGATGAAGATGTGGTGAGTAAAAATGACACCTTGATCTACAGTGAAAACTTTATCACAGATGCTAAAGGTATACGTTACTACATGGGTATGGCAAAAGTCCGCAATGCTATAGATCTTGGTTTCGAAACAAAAGGAATTGGGTTAGAGGTGGGCTTACTTCATCAATGGGCTAAGTATTCTAAGGATCTCGGTGTAGAGCATATTCATGACCTAGTTGCGCATGGGGAGATAAATCTAGCTCTAAAAAAAGTAGCCAAACTTAAAGCTAGAGCAGAATTGGGTCTAGGCTCCAATGCAGGTAATCTAAAGCTGAACGGCTTACTGACTGTAAAGCCATATAAAGATCTAAGAGTGACTGGGCAAGTCAGAATAATCAGATATGACCCGACCCTCATCCAACGAGAACTTTCTGTAACACAGTCCACAATCTATCAAAATGATTTTTCGAAAGTCAATGAACTACTTATAAATGGCACATTGATCTGGGATAAATTAAACTTAGAGTTGGAATTTAACTCTGGCCTCATCGACCAACCAATCTATCTTAACGAAGAAGCCCTACCTACCCAAAAAGATGGGACTACGGAATACATACAGGGCATGCTCTCCCATCGGTTATTTTGGAAATTTATTGGCATAGAAAATTCAGTTTGTTACCAAAGTTTCACAGACAACATCTATAGGTTACCGCAGTGGTACAGTATTCATAATGCGTATCTGCAGTTCCCACTTTTTAAGAAGCGCTTGCTTACAAGATTGGGAGGACTTTTCTATAATCTACAAATGTCCGAATCACTTGGTTATTTTCCTATTACAGGAGGCTTTTACCCTACAGGTAGTCCTGTAGCAGATTACCCCTATATGGAAGCCTACATTAATTTTAAAATTAGTGACTTTAGAATGTTCGTCAAGATGGAAAATCTTAATGACCTATTCTTTCCACAAGAACACTATCACATACAGAACTATCCACAGTTTGATGCGAGGCTGCGGATGGGAGTGCGATGGGTGATGCGTGGATAAAGACTAGCCTAGAGATTGTAGTTAGGCTCTAATCTATTTTCAGCAGTACCGTACCAGTCATTGATAATCTTAATCACTGCAGCTTTATCATCCACGATAGGTATTAAGTCCAGATCTTCTGGAGAAATATTCCCAAAGCTATCAAGCATGGTGTTTTGAATCCAATCCTTAAGACCTTTCCAATAATCCGAACCATACAAGATGACGGGGACCTTGGTGATTTTATTAGTCTGGATAAGTGTTATCGTTTCGAATAACTCATCTAGAGTTCCAAAACCTCCTGGCATTGCGATCAAGGCTTGAGAATATTTAACAAACATCACTTTCCTAACAAAAAAGTATCGATGATTAATGTGTTTGTCTTTATCTACAAACTCATTACCGCCTTGCTCAAAGGGTAGCTCTATATTCAAGCCTACGGAAATCCCTTCTTCTAGATGTGCGCCTTTGTTGGCTGCCTCCATGATTCCAGGTCCACCTCCACTTATTATTCCGAAGCCTTCATTGACAAGAGCTCTGGCTAAGTCTACAGTTTCTTCATAGTATTTCTGCCCAGGCTTAGTCCTAGCTGAACCATAGATAGCGACACAAGGACCTATCTGATTCAATCTTTCAAAACCATCTACAAATTCAGCCAGCACCTTGAACATAGTCCAAGAATTCTCGCCTTTCATTCCCGTCCACTGCTTTAAATTCTTAATCATAAATTTATCTTTTCTGAGCTTAAACTGCTACAGCTTTATACTTTTCATATTCCTTCTCTAGATGATCTCTCAACTCAGAAAAGGTGCTAAATTTCTCAAATAAATCTTCTAAACTGTTTCTATGATTACTCATGGATACAGCAAAATCTTTGACATCCTTTTTGCTTATTTCACTCGTTCCCAAAATTATAAGTCGCTCTACAACATTTCTCAACTCTCTGATATTCCCAGTCCAATTGATCTTTTGTAATTCCTTAACTGCAGCCGGCTCGAAAACTTTTTCTGGAATACCGTACTCTTTACAAATATGAGCATTGAAGTGATCTACGAGCTCAGGAATATCTGAAGTCCTTTCATTAAGAGAAGGTACTTTCATCACGATGACTGCAAGTCTATGATAAAGATCCTCTCTGAAATTGCCTTTAGCAATTTCCTTTCTTAGATCCTTATTAGTTGCAGATACGATACGAACATCTACATTGATGCTCTTATCTCCTCCTACTCTAGTAATTCTATTTTCTTGTAATGCACGTAGAACTTTTGCCTGTGCACTTAGGCTCATATCACCTATCTCATCTAAGAACAGTGTACCTTTATTAGCTAACTCAAACTTACCCGCCTTATCCTTGTATGCACCTGTGAATGACCCCTTAGTATGACCAAACAATTCTGACTCTATAAGCTCTGCTGGAATAGCTGCACAGTTAACCTCTACTATAGGCCCGTCTTTTCTAGAACTCCTTTCATGCATCCATCTTGCTACTAATTCTTTTCCTGTACCATTAGACCCTTGGACTAGAACCCTAGCATCTGTGGGCGCTACTTTCTGTATAGTCTCTTTGAGGATAGAAATCTCAGGAGAAGATCCTACTATGTTTGTTTGAGGTGCTTTTTTGACTTTTCTCTGTAAGGTCTTCTTTTGGACGATCAGTGTGGATTTATCCAGTGCATTTCTTACAGTGATCAGCAATCTATTGAGATCTGGTGGCTTTGCTATAAAATCAAAGGCTCCCTTCTTGACAGCCTCTACGGCAGTGTCTATATCTCCGTGACCACTTATCATGATGACAGGAATATCTGGTCTCAATTCATTCAATCGATCCATGACATCCATGCCATCCATTTTTGGCATTTTTATGTCTAGTATAACGACATCAAATTTGTCTTGCTTAAGCTTTACAAGGCAGGTTAAGCCATCTTCGGCTTCATCCACCTGATACTTTTCCATTTCTAGGATGTCTCTAAGAGTACGTCTTATCGCTCGCTCATCATCAACAATTAGGATTTTGTGCATAGTAGTTTTGTAATATTTCGAGAATCTAAATAGCTGATTATCAGACTATTGCTCTTAATAATTGAGAGATAGGAAGTCCATAAGACCTCCTAGGTCATTAAGAACTATAAAAATACATTAAATAAATTTATAATGTGTAAATCACTCTTGTTAAGAGTAATACAAATTACAAAATAAGTAAATATGTTCTGTGGATTGGGTAGTTATGTGGATTGGGTAGCCAAGTAGGTCATAAGGCCGACAGCCGTCCCAAGGGCCTTTTCGTCTATATCAAAGGTAGGCGTATGCACAGGAGAAATGATACCCTTTTTCTTATTACCAGTTCCTAGTCTGTAGAAACAAGCCGGCATCATTCTAGAATAATAAGCAAAATCTTCAGCAGTCATTCTTTTATCCAAGAGGACAACGTTCTTATCCCCTAGATAGTCTTTAGCATCTTCCATAGCTCTGAGGGTAAGCTCTTCATTGTTATAGAGGGTAGGATAACCATACTTAATGGACACTTTTGCTCTGGCACCATAGGCTTTGGCCGTATTCTTTGCAGCCCTTAGGATATGCTCATGCATCTGCATTCTGTTCTCCTCGTCCATTGTTCTGAAAGTACCTATGAAGTGGACCTTGTCAGGAATGACATTAGTAGCGCCTCCCTCTGACCATATTTTTCCAAAACTTAACACAGTAGGTACTTGTGGATCAGAATATCTACTGATCAATTTGTGCAGTGCCGATAATACTTCCGCCGACACCATAACAGGATCAATAAAGTTCTGAGGCAGCGCTGCATGCCCTCCTTTTCCAATTATCTCCACATAGATTTCATCAGCGGAGGCCATGTACTCACCTGGGTGAAATCCTACTTTCCCCTCCTCTAAAGGCGGATGGACATGTTGCCCAAAAATCTTTGCTTTGCTAGGAGACTTTATAGCACCTTCTTTTATCATGATAGAAGCGCCTCCTGGCAATTGCTCTTCGCCTGGCTGAAATATTATACGAACAGTTCCTTTGAGATCAGCCTTAAGTTTATTCAATATCATGGCTGCACCTAAGACCCCTGTAGTGTGCACATCATGTCCACAAGCATGCATGAGGCCTTTGCGCTTAGACTTATAAGGCACCTTATTTTTTTCAGTAATAGGCAAAGCATCCATATCACCTCTCAAGTAGACCAACCCACCCTTTTTTTCACCTTTTATTTCAGCAACAATACCATGCTTGCAATAGCCCGACTTGTACTTGATCTTATGTTGCTTAAGATGTTCTATGACAAAAGCACTGGTTTCCTTTTCCTCATAAGACAACTCAGGATACATATGAAGATGCCGTCTGATCTCGACAAAGGAATCAAACTGCTTATCGACTTCTAACTTTATTTTCTTCAGTATGCTCATCTTCTATTGTCTTGCAAATATAATGCTCAATAAAGTAGACAACTCCGACCAAGTACTATAGTTCCGCGCATACCAAAGGTTGCTTTGGTGAGGCTCAGAATTCATAGATGATAAGCCAAAAACGGCCGGTCTTATAACAGGCAATTGTGCTAATTCAGCATCAGGTAAGATGTAGCCTAGCCAGGTCATTTTGGCTGTAAGAACTGACCATAAATTATTATAAATTTCTTTTCGTCTGGGAGAAAATAAAAATAGTGGAAACATAATAATTGCAAAAACAGCAACCGCCACATCTATCAATCTCTTCGTTCTTCTATGAAAAGATTCATCAATTTTAAAATTGATATCCAAGGTATACCACTGCCCGACACGTTCTTTTGAGTTACTACCTACGACAGTGGTATTATCATTATTTGCAACTTTGAAATCAATTTTGTTTCCAAGTATAGCCATTGTTCTGAAGATATCACTCGTCTGCATATCACTGCTGCAAAAAATAAGTTCATTGATATTCCTTGATTCTACGATTTCTGCGATATCCACAATAGAACCTAGGTCACTCTCATGCTCTCTAACCAAAGTCACTTGCCCTACTAAAGCTTCATTACCTGCAAATCTCTGGACGATAACGCCTATCTTATTGTAAGAATCTGCACTTCCCACGACAGCTACTCTTTTGCCATCAGCACTATTAAAAGCAGAAATACCTAGTATCAGCTTGTTGTAGAGCTTTCTGGTAAAGAACAAAATAAAGGGTGCTAAGGCCGTCACTGCTAGCAGGATAAGTCTAGAAAACCTCAACTCAGAAGGCAATAAACTATAGATAGATAGAACTGCTAATGCACTCACCACAAAGCTATAACTCATATGCTTGAAGTTATGCTTATCATCGTACTGCCCAAAAAGGTAATAACTGTAAACAATGACGAACACCAAGAAAATATAAGTCCACCCAAATGAGGCATCCCGATAATAATCCGCATCTCCAAAATAAAACTGCGCCCATAAAACTTGTAGCCCCATGACTACTAAATAGAGTAAGCCAGTATCTATGAGTGGTCTTAAGTTAGAAAACGAAAGCTTTTTGAAAACAGAAGTAATAGCGGAAAGAACGATTCCTAAATTTAGAAGCCATGACCATAAAACTGAACTTGCACTAGACCTTTTTCCTGCATAGATGCTCATCGCTCCGTAAAAATTCTTTACATAACTAGAACTAAGTTTTTTAGTGCTTTCACCTTTGAAGTGTATGATCTGAGTCTCAGGAAAATAATAACTTTTATAACCTTCCTCACTGACCTGGAAAGACAACTCTATGTCCTCTCCGTACATAAAATAGTCTTCATCAAAGCCACCGATCTTCTTTAACAGATCTGTCCTCATAAAACTAAAAGCACCTGTCAGCACTTCCACGACTTGCGTATGCTCAGCAGACAGATGACCTAGGTAATAGGAATTAAAAAACTTGGACTTACTGAAGATTCTAGAGAGGCCTGACATCTTAAAAAAAGAACTCATCGGCGTAGGGAAACCTCTTTTTGATTCTGGCAAATAAGACCCTGAGCCATCCACCATCTTAACCCCGAGTGCTCCAGCATCAGGAGTAGCATCCATAAATTTAGCACAGGCTGACAGTGTATCTTCTTGGATAATTGTATCTGGATTAAGGATCAGTGTATACTGATAATTAGCTTTAGCTATGCCTTGGTTATTGGCTTTAGAAAAACCGACGTTCTGCTTATTAGCTATAAGATGGACATGTGGGAATTCTTGTCTAATCATCTCCTGTGATCCATCTACTGAATCGTTGTCCACTACTATCACTTCATAATCTCCTTCAAAATCACTTTTGTAGATCGACTGCAAGCATTGTCTTATGAAATACTTGACATTATAATTGACTATTATGATAGATATGCCAGACATCTGAATTGTGCTAGAGCACTATTGGGCTCATACATCAAGTGTAAAGTGCAAAAAATCCTCCAAAAGATAGCTCCAGGAGTCCCTCGCCCTAATAAACTTACAGGCTGAGTTCTTTATTGTAATCTGTACGGCTATGGATGGATCGGCCTAAGGTCAGTTCATCTGCGTACTCTAGCTCTCCTCCGAAAGAAACACCTCTGGCTATAGTGGATATTTTGACCTTATGATCTGCAAGCAATTTTGAGATATAATATATGGTGGTATCCCCTTCTATAGTAGGGCTGACAGCCATGATCATTTCGTCTATTTCTTGTTCCTTCACTCTAGAAATCAGTGATGCTATATGCAAATCTTCAGGACCAATACCTTCTAAGGGCGAAATGACGCCTCCTAGAATGTGATAGACCCCGTTATATTGCTGAGTATTTTCTATCGCCATTACATCTTTCGCTGAGCCTACGACACAGATGAGTTTTTTGTTTCTCGTAGTTTGAGAACAAATATTGCAGACTGGTTCGTCACTATAATTATGACATTCTTTACACATTAGAAGTTTACTATCCAGAGCAGCAAGTGCATTAATTAGTTTTTTAGTCTTATCTGAGTCATTATCAGCTAGATGTAGAACCAGTCTTAGTGCTGTTTTCTTTCCTATACTAGGTAAAGCATTCATCGCCATCACAGCCTCTTCCAGGATCTTCGAAGAAAAATTCATATGAGCAAAAATAGACATTTATAGTTTTCAGATAGTCTATTCGTTAGCCTAATACTCAGCAATATCAGCTCCTTTTTATTTACATTATCTGCCTGATTCGGTGTGGATATAACAATTCATCAGTATTTTTGGACACTTAAAGACAAAAAGCTATGGCTGAAGTAATAAGAATGCCTCGACTGAGTGATACGATGGAAGAGGGCAATATTGTGGGCTGGCAGAAAAGCGTCGGTGATAAGGTCTCTCCTGGTGACATACTTGCTGAGGTAGAAACAGATAAGGCCACTATGGAACTGGAAAGTTTCAATGAAGGTTTCCTTTTGCATATAGGTGTACCTGAAGGACCCGTGGCTGTAGAAGGTGTAATAGCCATTATTGGGTCAGAAGGAGAAGATATAACAGCTTTACTGAAAGAAATAGAAGCAGAAGCATCTGCTCCAAAAGCGGAAGAGAAACCAGTGGAAGCTGCAGTAGCTGCTCCCGCTCCTTCACCAGCTCCTGCTGCCAAAGCCCCGACTCCAGCCCCTGCTCCAGCACCAGTAACCACTGGAGATGGCCGAGTGAAGGCTTCTCCATTAGCAAAGAAAATGTCTAAAGAAGCTGGACTAGATCTCAGAAGAGTAGCTGGCTCAGGTGAGAATGGACGGATAGTTAAAAAAGATGTAGAAGCAGCTATGGCTAATGGTGGCGCTACCATGAGCTATGTGCCTGGTGCTCTTGCTGCTGCCAGTTACGACCCTAGTATCTACGGTGACCAACCAGTTTCTCAGATGAGAAAAGTGATTGCTAAAAGATTAGGAGAAAGTAAGTTCTCTGCACCACATTTTTATCTCACAATGGAGATAAATATGGACAATATGATAGCAGCAAGAGAAGCTATCAATGAGGAATCTCCGATTAGAATTTCATACAACGATCTTATCGTGAAAGCTAGTGCTGTCTCACTAAGAAAACATCCTGAGATAAATGCTTCGTGGTTCGGTGACAAAATCACCTATCATGAGGATATTAATGTCGGAGTGGCTGTAGCAATAGATGAAGGTCTTATGGTGCCTGTCATCAGAAATGCAGATAGAAAAAGCTTAGTGGCAATAAAGTCTGAAATCAAAGAGCTCGCTGGAAAAGCAAAATCCCGAAAAATATCTCCTGATGAAATGTCTGGTAATACTTTCACGATTAGTAACCTAGGCATGTTCGATATAGATGAATTTACCGCTATTATCAATCCACCTGACGCATGCATTCTAGCAGTAGGATCTATAGTAGAAAAACCTATTGTAAAAGATGGTGCTATCGTTGTAGGGAATATGATGAAGGTTACTCTGTCTTGCGATCACAGAATAGTAGATGGTGCAAAGGGAGCTGCGTTCTTACAGACCTTAAAAAGCCATATGGAAAACCCTGTTATGCTTTGGTTTACTGG
>CALLAE010000041.1 GCA_938002665.1 uncultured Saprospiraceae bacterium
GCACCTAGACTTATAGGTTTCGGTATTCATGATAGAAGCACTTATGAGACTGCCTGTAATTTTGCCAATGGTGCCATTATCGGTTCCGAGTTTATCCGTCAACTAAGAAGTTCGGATAATCTGACAGCAACAATTTTAAGTTTTATTGCTACAATAAAAAATTCATAATCAGTCAGAGAAGTAAGAGGCTAATGAAGTCTCATATAATAGGTTGACACCAAAAGGTGTTGAGAACTTTCCATAAATTCAATTTACAGATGAAAAAGAAACCAAGGAAAGTTTACAGTGAAAGTTTCAAGATCAACAAGGTCCAGATGTATGAGACTGGTCGTATGAGCATAAGTGCGATGTCAAAACTGTATGACATAAGTGAGACAGCGCTCTACAAATGGGTTGACAAGTACCGTAGCACACCTGCGACAGAACGCATTGTCATAGAGACGGAGAGTGACTATCTGAAGCTTGTTGAACTGCAGGAAAGGATAGATAAGATGGAGAGATTGATTGGCGTTCAGCAATTGAAGTTGAGCTATCATCAAGCGATATTGAAAGAGGCAGGAGAACATTATAAGGAGGATATCGAAAAAAAGTTTGGGTGAGTGCGGTCACTGGGATGCTGAGTTTGGATTCAGAACTGATCCAGGAGAGATTGTTTGAGGCGATAGGGACAAGCAGGCAGTCCTATGCTCAGGCTCAAGCACGTCAGATACGTACTCGCGATGAGGATGCGGAGATATTGGACAAAGTTCGTCACTGGCGTAGACGCCATCCGAAGATGGGCAGTCGCCCGACTTATCATTCGATGAAGGAAGCGGGAATTGAGGTAGGAGTCGGAGTCACCAAGTTTGAAAGATTGCTGAGCCGAGCAGGAATGACAGTGGGTCAGGCCCGCAGAAGTGGGCCTCACACAAGTGACGGCAAGGGAAAGAGGAATTATCCAAATCTAACTAATGGACTGATAATCAACTATATAAATCAACTCGTGGTTGCAGACATCACCTACTTCTGGCTTAGAGACAGGTGGTATTACATCTTCACATTGAAGGATGTTTACTCTCAAAGAGTGATAAGCCTTTTGCCCTTCGATAATATCGAGGCCATCAATGCAGTAGAGACCTTGAATGAGCTGTGTGAACTACGAGGTGAACAGAATCTTAAAGGATGCAAGCATCACACAGACAACGGATCTCAGTATGAAGCCGAAGTTTTCAGGACTCGATTGGCTTCACTCAAGATGGTCATCAGCCGAGCTGAGGAATGCAAGCAGAATGGTTCTTCAGAACAGTTGAATCATATTGTGAAGAACATGTATTTGAAACATATGGGCATTAATTCGAAAACTGCGCTGGAGATTAGTTGTAGAAAAGTCAAGAAATTGATGAATGAGCAAAGGGCGGTGCATCAGTTAGGAAATCTCACAGTCGAACAATTTGAGGCAAGGATCAAAGGACTCCCGCCAGAGCAAAGACCCTTGAAACAATTGTATGACTTCACAAAACATACGTAGGTTTTTAAAAGGTATGCCTGACAATGGAATTCAAAATGGAAGCTGGAGAAAGTTCCAACTTCCATCGTGTATTCCACGTCGATCACTTATTCCTACAGAGTTGCTCCTCAGCAGAGCTCTGGTCCGCTTCAGTGATCGAAGCAAATATTGTTACATTTATTAAATAACCAGGAAAGGTTATCAACATCTGGTTTGGTAGTTTGGTCAAATCTGTCAACGGAATCTATGAGACTTCACTAAAACCCTACTCCACAACCACCCGCTCAGTCCAAACCACCCGCTCCTCACTATCCCTAGCCACATACTCCACACTATAGATCCCACTAGGCAAGTAACTAAGATCTAGACTTAGCTCACCTACAAGAAACTCCACTTCCCGATGCAGCACCATCTGTCCTTGCATATCCAGCACATAGATCATGCCCTTATAATGATCCTCTGGCAACTCTATGGTGATAGGACCAGTCGTAGGGATGGGATATACCGTCAGGTCACGCCGCCACCACACCGTCTCACCTACGATACTGACGATACTAGGGTCACACTTTTCTTCCTCGTCTACACGGAAGCGGGGGAAGTTAGGGAAGGAACCTGCTGCAGAACTAGAAGGTAGCGCAAATGCTTGTTGTACAAAATCACAGGCTAGACCTAACTCATCTGGCTTATGGATAACATGAAAAGTTTTTGAACTGCTCTTAGATCTAATATATATTCTACAATCTGGGCCTAAGCCAGTTACCCCAAAACTAGGTCTCGTAGGGTCAGGCCCTGTAGTAGCACGTTCTGCAATAAATTCTAGTCCTCTATCTAGTGGCTCTGCCCATGTATCTAGCTGCCATAGGGTATCATATTTCGCCATATATAGAAAACGAGAATTAGGACTCCACTCACAGGTGGTAAAAAAACTTTGTACTGGCATGGGAAAAGGAAGATGCTGCTCTGCTGACAGTGTGGCGTCAGTCCTATCGAAGTCATACAGAAACAGTCCTTCGAACTCATTGAAGTAGGCATACTTCTCTCCATCAGGAGAAAACCGAGCATAGCCAGAAGAACTCGAGTATCTAGTGTCCCACACTGGGCCAGGCTCTATTTTATTGTATTCTAGACCCTCTTCGGTAAGAGCATATATAAGAAATCCCTCTGGAAAAACGGGGTTCATGATCCACCAGTCATGCCCATTGGCTTGTGCTATAGGCGTCAAATAATTTGATAGCATCGAGCCTTCGTAAAACTTAACATTCTTCTCCGTGACATCACCATAACCATTTTCTAGACTCATATCTACATAGGTATATTTGAGAGAATCCTTGGTAAATTGCTTCTCAGAAATACTGTCAGGATTGTAAGAAAAAGGTTTATGAATGAGATAATAGCCTGAAGGGTTTCCTGGATCAGGAAGTATGGTATTATCCTGAGGACCAACGTAACCCTTGCTACAATCTCCGCCCCAGAAATCATCAAAATACGGTCCAGCATTTATACTGTCTCCATTAGGCATCTGCTGATGGAGACGATTAGCGACCGCACAGCCATTAGTATAGAATAAGAGTCGCCCATCCTTATCACAGATAGACGCATTACTCTGATCAAACTCCAGCTCGCCTGTTCTCAAGACTGGAACAAAGGGCCTCTGATTAAAATCTAAAGCGAAAACCTGCACTCCAGGTTCTTCACCCTGATCACTTCCAAAGGGCCAGTAATAGTCTTGTTTGTTTTGTGCTATGGATGCTATCGACAACAAGCACAAACCTATTAGAAGAATAAAATTTATACTCTTTATACGCATAGAAATAGATCTAATTAAAATAGCTAAAAAAATGAGCTATCCTATTGCACTAGAATAGGATAGCTCTAAAGATAAGTTATACGACTCAATGCTGTACTACAAAAGGAAGCGTCTGCAAGACTTTTCCTACTGCTTTGTAAGAAATGATATAATAGCCATTTTCCATTTCAGTTGTGCTCAGCCTTAGTTGGTTTCCTATAAACTGTTTGCTAGTAATAATTCGGCCATAGCTGTCTATTACTGATAATAATCCTTCAGAATCCACTCCAGTTGACAATCGAATATCTAAGTAATCATCAGCTGAAACAGGAGAAACAAAAAGCTCTAGCATATCTGCTGGTGCCATAATCAATTCTCTTTCTTCTATAACATCATCACAATTAGTCCACTCTGTGTTATCCATCCTGTATAGATTTAATAATCCTCTGGCCCAAGTCACCACCCAGTTGTTTTCTTTCCTTCATCTGATGCAGATATCTCTACACCAATAATCTCTACTGATTCTCCGCTATTACTCACCTTGTTGACGTCATTTCTCTAAGTATTATTTAAATAATCTACTAACTGTACTCACTGATTCAAAAATTGTTCGGAATGATTGGATTTATTCATTACGTTGTCAGACAAAGTTCCAATTATTATTAAAAACTACAGATTTGTACAATAAGCTACCATTCTACCTAACCATATGTTAAACATAGTTACCTCTCGATTTATTCAAGTCTAAAAGAAGTGATCTAACCCTTTGGCCATTAATTGGTCATGACTCCCGAGAAAAATTTTATTCAGTCAGCTTATTTATGAGCGAGCTGACCATTATTTCATATTTAAACTAAACAATAAAGGTTTATGAAGAAAATGTATTTGTGTACAGTGATGTTATTATTGATAGTATTACAGTCTTATAGCCAGGACGTATTGCATATCAAGAAATACGATGAAGCAGGAAAGTTAATCAGCGTTATAACCTTAGAGGATAAGGAGGTCGCTAAGTACGACTTAGAACAACTGGTAAGTGACTTTGATACAGAAGGACGAATGACAATATATGGGAATTATATGACTGGAGATATCAAGAACAGTGTCTTCTATGACAGCAACAACCAAGCTGGTACTTGCAAAAATGTGAAACTGGCACTCAGACCCACTCTAGGCGTAGGTGGCTGTTCTAACAAGGATTTTACGGGATTTATAATTAAAGAAGTCTCTAAAAATAGCCCAGCAGATAGACTAGGATTAATAAAAGGAGATGTGATAAGCTATCTGAATGACCAGCCGATTACTAGCTACTGTGATCTACATATTGCAGTACGAGGAACTAAAGTGGGTGATGTCGTGGATTTAGAATATCGTAAAAACGGCAAAGTCTTAATAGATGAAGTGACGATGGCAGGAAAGGCTTACAAGACTATCACTTTCGGAGAATGCAATCTTGAGAAAGAAGACATTGATCTTAACCAAGAGCAGGCAGACTTAGCCTATACTACTAATCTTAGTATCTACCCTAACCCAAGTAAAGAGTTGACCTATCTGAAATATGATTCAGATTCTAATGAACCTCTGACTTATTATGTCATGGACAGCAATGGTGCCTTACTTTATCAGGAGCATGTGGAGAGCTTTCACGGTAGCCTCAGAACGAGCTACTCTTTTGATGGCCAAGCGCCAGGCATGTACTTCTTCGTAGTACAGCAAGGTGAGCTGAGCACGGAAAGTAAAGTGATGTATATCGGTAGCTAAGAAATCGTAACTGAAATTAATGAGGGGATAGGAGTTTTTCTATTCCCTTTTTTTTTATGGGCTGTGCTAATGATTTTTTATCCTCATAACTACAGCTAGATGAGTAAAAGATCTAAAACCTCTTCATCGTTTATATGGAGTAGATAATATCAGACTTTCAAAAATAACATAGATAAAATATGATCTACATATGTTTATTTTGATTACTAACTTGATATTTGATACCTAACAATCAGCCAGCGCTTCTTTACAATTAAACCCTCTAAGGGTCTTAGTAGCTACTAGACGACCTTGCTCACTAGAACACAGAAAAGAAACTAGTCGCTCTTCAATGTTTACATTGATATTGGTGATATGAGGAATACCTTTCAACTCATCAATTATCTTAGCAGCGCAGCCATTTGATTTGATAAAGTCTAATTTGGCAAAAGATCTCATAAGCGATGAAAATTTAAGAATTACTAAACAGTTATATAACGACTCTGTAGTCTCAGCGAGTTAGATACAGTATAATCTACTCATACAATTTAGACTATTATATTCTTTCAAGTCATCATTTTAAAAAGACTTTCTATAGTAATTACTACAATTCTAGGGTAAACCCTGAGTACAGCTCTAGGTATATCTACTGGTATTTTCTCATACTAAAAGTTAAACCCTACTCT
>CALLAE010000042.1 GCA_938002665.1 uncultured Saprospiraceae bacterium
AAAAAGTAATATAATCTTTGGTAAGAAGTGACAATAGGGTTATTATTGCACTACAAGAAACTTGATACATCTTACACAAAAGATATAAAAAGGAAGAAGTTTGACGGCAGCTTCCTTTTTTTTATGCCCTTAACTCACGTATTTCTAATCCTCTCCTCTAATAAGTTCGTTTTTAGTTAATAAAGATTCCTCATGATCCTTCATGACCAGAGTTTCTACATATGCTGTGATGGTCAAATTCAACTCTTCAGCTTTCGCTTTGATGATGTTTTTGATTTCTTTAGGCATACGAAGCCTAATCTGTTCAGTTCGGACTAGAGGTCTCATTCGACAAATATAGTTTAATGGATACACATTAAAACCATTTCTATATATAAAATATCGTAATACAAATGATGTACATCATTCCAGAGCAACATTGAGCTCATGGATAGGCCATTATATTAATAGGGGAGAATGATGTACTTATCTATGATAACATCAGCAATATATAAATAAATCTTATATATGTTTATTCCTATGTGTTACCAGTTTCTACTACCTCTTAACGAAATACAAGTATTTAGTAATTTTGTAAGTGACTGTATACCAATTTGTTATAATATTCATGTGTTCTGCTTATTAGCTCTTGCCTCTCTTCCTTCTTCTAGTTTTTTTCAGTTATACCCGTGACCTAGTCCATAATTTTATAAAGTAGACCATTTGATATTGTTAGATGCGTACTACTATGATAACGGAAATGGGCAACCAAATTGGGAGATCTGGTGTCCATTTCCTTACTCTAAAAGAGCCCTACCCTTCCCAGGCAGCTTTCATTTTTCCACCTAGAACAAAATTTAGTTTTGAAATTCAGTCTGTCAGCTAATTTCTATGTGCCTAATGAGAGGTACCCTTTTGGTGCCATCAACCAGGGTACACTATACACATACGGTTCCCCCCCCTTACCCCCCGTTGAGGAAATTTTTCAGTCAGTTCAGTTTCCATTGATCATAAGTAAGAAAGTCATTCACAAAATAATATTCGGATATGTTTGAAAGCAATAGAGCAATTCCTCTAGTCAGTTTAGCGGATCAAAAGATTCTAATTCAAAACTCAGATAGTAATGTCAGGCACAAGCTGATGGTATTGTTACTCTTGGATTGTGGTTTGAGAGTTTCGGAGATGTGTAGCCTTAGATTAGGAAATTTTGATTTTCAAGAGCAGAGTTTGAAGGTGTTATCATTAAAGAAAAGGTCAGATAAGCCAGTATATCGGACTATTCCACTGACATCCAGAGTAATAGAAGCCTTGTCTGAAGTCTATTTAAAGCTCAGAGATAAAAGCAATAATGCCTTTCTGTTCCCCACAAATTCACAACGAGGTTACATCTCTAGAGTCAGAGTCTGGCGAATGATTAAGAAGAATTCCAGCTATACAATATCACCTCACAGCCTGAGACATACTTTTGCGACATCTATAGTGAAGAAAGGAGCAGATATCCGAACGGCCCAGGACCTTCTAGGACATGCTTCTTACAAGACCACAGAAATATATCTCCACGTAGCCAACCAAGAGAAGCGTAAAGCAATAAGCACTATAGATCAGCCATCATTGTTACAGAGATGGAAGAGACGTTTACTACCCAAGAAGAATGTATTTATAATCAACAATACAGAACACTTCAATGATATCTATGTAGGAAGAAAAAAAGAACTCAAGCTCCTGAATACCTTGTTCCATAAAAAAGTCAATACTATTCTATTAGGACCTCAAGGTATAGGAAAGTCAAGGATCCTGGAGATGTTAGATGATAAGAAGATACTAAGACTGGATGATCTAAGAAGTGTAAAGAAAGCAGTAGGTGAGATATTGCTATTTGTCTATGATGATGACAAGGAGAAAGTGATAGAAATGATTACACAAGAGTCTGATATACATAGAGTTATGACTAAAAATAGTGTACCGAACCTCATTAAAATTATAACCAAAGTGATTAAGAAAAATGAGTATACCCTACTCATAGATAACCTCAGTAACATTACACCATCAGGTGTCACAGCTTTGGAACATCTCAAAAATCATTTTCATATAATAGCAGCTGCTCGCCAGGTCAAGTATTCCCACGCCAGCTTCTTGACCAACTTCCAGAAATTAGAAGTCACTCCCCTACCCCGCCTAGAATCAACTAAGCTAATAATGCAGTTGAGCAAACCTCTATTGAGCCGAATTGAAAATATAGAATCTTATAAAAACCACATCTATGATCAGACAGCCGGGAATCCATTATTCATTAGAGAGATGATTGAGCGATACAGCAAAGAGACGTTGATAACTCTAGAACACATAAATACGATTCGTCATACAGCAGCTTTAAAGGAAATAGATCTATCGGCACCAGTGATTATCGGCCTATCAAGTTTGATGGTATTGCGATATATAGGAGGAGAATTTGGAGATGACACAGGAGCATTCAGATTATTTGGAGGCGTGTTTATGGTATTTGCTTTGTTCTCGAGAAGCATATTTAAGGCTGGAAAACGGAAGTTTGTATAAGTTTAGACGAGAGGGAAGTTGTTATTAGGTTCAAGTGGGTTGAAATATCCTTTAATACAATTGGGATTTCTGATGCAGAGTTGGATATGATTTTTGGCTTTAAAGCCAGCATTAGGATATAATTCTTTACCCTCTGTAAACATTCCTCTGACTGAGTCAAAGTCATGAAGGTCAATTCCCTCTCGTATTTTATGAAGAAATTCTAAGACAGCACAGTCAAGATGTCTTTTAAGTAAATCTGTACCTCCCTTATTCTCAGGTAGTGAAGATGTTGAGGCTTCAGTAACAACTTTTAGTGCACTATAGGCCTTTTTGACTAAGTTTAAATTCTCATAATCCAAGAGATTTAGACAATGACCCAAGTCTAGTACAGCACCTATGACTGCAGGCTTATTGATACTGGTAGATCTGCCACTTGCTTTTAATTCTTTTGCATAATCTAGAGCTCTTGAGTAGCTATTTTCCCAGAAATATATGCCATGGCCCAGCCAATCATAATCATTGGAGCTTTTTTTTAGACTTCCATTATTCTTAATAACCTTATCTGCAACAGATTTGTCACAACCATGGTAGGCCAGTATGAGGCCAGATCTTGTATGGTGCATTAGCCACCGTAAGCTTTAGTGAGCTTGCCGTTTTGCTTTACAATTCCAACCTTTCTAAGGAATTGGCGTGAAGCAACCTTGTCATCTTTGAGTTTCTTTTTGACCTGTTCAATAGCCTTGAGAGTATCTTTTCTTTCTTTTTCAGTCATAGCTGGAGACTTATGCGTACCATGTATAACGAATATACAGTTTATTAGTTTCATACATCGTACCATCTTTCATAATAGACTTGTAATATCATATTACACATATTACAAACTGCTTAAAGCCCCGTATTTACTAGACTTTGAGCATTTTATCTATTGAGGGAGGCAGCTCCCTCTCTACTTAGAGAGGGCTGGGGTGAGTCAAAATATCTGTAGATTTAAACACCACTCTACTTACCCATATTACAATGTAATATCGTATTACAAGACTTACAGGGATTACAATTATTGCCATGATTACCGTGTAATACAACCTTACACAACTTACCTAGAATACAAGGAAATATCATATTACAATGATTACGGAGCTTACACGAATTACAAAGCTTACAATGTAATATTGCCTTACATTTATTACAAGTATTACAAGTATTACAAGACTTTCAGAGTAAGATAGACTTACAAATATTACTGGCTATACAGTGTAACATAGACTTACAAGTACTACAAGACTTACTCAGTAATATAAGCTTACAAGAAAATACCACCTTACTATAATTACACAGTATACAAGACTTACGGAGTAATATCTACTTACAATGAAATAGATGTAATAGAATAAATAACATATTACATATATTTATAATATGTTTGCAGTTACATAGATTACTCATATTTCAAATCGTACTCAAAATCGTTCTCAATATGACCAGGATAATATCATTCGCAAATCACAAGGGTGGGGTAGGGAAGACTACTTCGACGCATAGTATTGGAGTAGCACTTGGCAAAGCAGGAAGAAAGGTTCTATTAATAGATCTGGATCCTCAGGCAAACATGACCGACTCAGCAGGTGTCACGGAAGTAGATAATGACATCTATGATGCCTTAACTGGAAAAGTAGAGGATATTCCTATTGTACAGCTATATGATAATGTTTGGTTGACACCTGCGTCTATAGATCTAGCGTCTGCAGAGATGGAGCTGAGTGCAGAGATGGGAAGAGAATACATTTTGAAAGGACTTATAGAGCCATATGCAGAAAACTTCGACTACATCTTAATTGATTGTCCACCATCATTAGGACTATTGACAACTAATGCATTGACTGCATCCACAGATGTATTCATTCCATTACAAGCGCAATTTCTCGCTATGAAAGGTCTGGATAAACTAATACGAGTTGTAGACATCATAAAATCAAGACTAAACCCGGAGCTTAATATCTCAGGCGTCATCGTAACACAATACAACAGTAGGACCTCACTGAATAGAGATGTGTTCAACTACGTGAAGGAGAAGTTCCCCCGTAGCGCTTTCATAACACCGATTAGAAATAATGTAACTCTAGCAGAATCTCCGAGTAGTGGCTCAGACATTTTTGCCTACGATATCAAGAGTAATGGTGCCAAAGATTACCTAGCACTAACAGAAGAAATATTAGCAAGATTTGAACCAGTAAACGTATAATATCATGGCCAAGAAGAAAGAATTTTTCAGCACATTCGATAAGAATCTATCTATCAAAGAAGAAGTTGCAGCAGTCACTCAGGCACCGCCGGCAACAAAGACAACGTCTATTTCCAAAGCCACTACTGCAGTAGCAGAACCACCTGCACCTGCCAAGCCAG
>CALLAE010000043.1 GCA_938002665.1 uncultured Saprospiraceae bacterium
TGCCAATTTCCATGATACACATTATTAAAGCCATAAGATCTGTCAGATAAATCATTGTAATAGGAAAATGCTGGAACTGCTTCGTGATGCACATAGATAGGGTCATCAGGATTGATTTCATCTTTTAAAACTCCGAGCGCAGTTTTCATATTTTCGATTTCCATAGGCTTTAGTAAGTATAAGTATCCATCCTTATTGATAATGGATAAGCTGACCAGAGCAGCCAAAAGAAATTTTGGAAACACAGGACTGATTCTCCAGATATAAGACAAGCCTCTTGCCATGACCATCAGCAATAGTGGCAATAAGAATAAAGTCATCCTTGGAATAAAAGAATACATGTGTAAACTAGACGCAAAGGCTATTAATATGAAGGGCACAATCAATAGTATAAGTCTGCCCTTACTCTTTTTGTAATATGCATATACACCTACAATGAAAGTCAAAATGCCAAAGACAACAGGAACTGTAGTCTTATCTGTCAAGTTCTTAAAGAGCAAAACAAGCAACTTACTATTGGCTTTCCAGTCATCCAGATTGAAAGAAAGCAGTTTTAGAAAATAATCCGAATGATGGTTCTGCAAATTACTATCAAATACATCTTTACTAAGCAAGCAATAATAGTAAGCCCCAAAGCTGACCAACCAAGAACAAACTACTAGCATCCACCTTACTAAATATTTATTCCTATGCAGGTAGAGAAAGAATAATCCTACTCCTGCCAGTATAAAGACCACAGGCATACTGTACCAGATGCAGACAGCCCCGAGAGATGACCAGAACGCTACCTGAGACCATTCCCATCTAACGCCGCGATCCTTCCATGCCAACCACACCAGCAGCAAGGCCAGAAAAGTATCGGAACTATACTGCTTAAACTCTGTACCATACCGAATAGCCAGTACTGAAAAACTGAACAATGCGAGAGCATATATCCGTCCAATAATCCCTTCATCCCACTCCTTCAATAACATCCACATCAGGATCAAGCAACCGATACCACAGAGTAGAGGTATAATACGGAAACAATAATCTCTGGTGCCTAGGATAGTAGTGACAATCTTGGTCTCCATCAAGAAGAGCGGTGGCGCATACTGCTCGTAGTCCAAGGAATCAAAATAGTCAGGTATAGACTTCTCTACTACATTCCTGGCAAGATTAGCCTCATCGATGAAGAAGGAGCGATTATAGATGTAGACATTGAGTCGGGCAAGTATACCTATAAAGACTATGATTAAGGGAAGTGCTTTGATAAGCTTAGAAAAAGGATATGCCTTTGATGGGTTCACCTTATGAAGATAGTTTTTTTCCAAACAGAAGGTTACAGCTACAGGTATGATCAGATGTAAAACAAAAAAGAGCCATCAAATTCATGACAGCTCTCTATATTTTAGTTTCTCTATGCTGCACCTGATGTTGCAGTAATTTGACTTCAAAGGTCTGTTTAAGACCTTTGATTGCGCTGCAGCGCAACCTTCAAATTAACCACCGAAATCATCGAAGGCGACTTGCTCTTCTGGGATACCCCAGTCGTCAGCCATTTTCAGAACGCATTGGTTCATGATAGGTGGTCCACAGAAGTAGAGTTCTATATCTTCTGGTGCTTCATGCTTACTCAGGTACTCATCGATTACCACCTGGTGCACATAGCCTTTAAATCCATCACCCTTAGGATCATCTAAGTGTTCCTTTAGTTCCCAGTTATCTTCTGGAAGCGGATTATCTAGTGCAACGGCAAATCTGAAATTAGGGAATTGCTTTTCTATCGCTCTAAACTCCTCTATGTAGAACAACTCTTGCTTGGTTCTACCACCATAGAAGAAGGTTACTTTACGTCCTGTCTTCAAAGTGTGAAAGAGGTGATATAAGTGTGAACGCATCGGCGCCATGCCTGCTCCCCCACCGACATACAACATTTCATTTTCTGTTTCCTTGATAAAGAACTCTCCATAAGGTCCTGATATAGTGACCTTATCACCTGGCTTACATCCAAATACATAAGAAGAGCAGATACCAGGATTGACATCCATCCAGCCACCTTTCACTCTATCGAATGGAGGTGTTGCAATTCTAATTGTCAGAGAAACGATGTTGCCTTCTGCCGGGTGATTAGACATGGAGTAGGCTCTGAAGATAGGCTCTTCATTGACCATCTTAAGATCCCATAACTTAAACTTATCCCAGTCCTTCTGAAACTTATCAGGAGAATCATGGTAGTCAGGATGGGCAGTGATATCTATATCTTTTTTATAGTCCACAACGGTAGGTGGTACATCTACTTGTATGTAACCTCCTGCCTGGAAATCCAGTGTCTCGCCTTCTGGCAACTTCACTATAAATTCCTTGATGAAGGTTGCAACATTATAATTAGAGATCACCTCGCACTCCCATTTCTTGATGCCGAACACCTCCTCCGGAATGGCGATATCCATGTTCTCTCTAACCTTTACCTGACAAGCTAGTCTCATGCCTTCCGCTGCCTCTTTTCTGGTCAGGTGGTTCATCTCTGTAGGCAACACATCTCCTCCTCCAGAATGCACATGGCACTCGCACATAGCACATGTTCCCCCACCACCACAAGCAGAAGGCAAAAATAAGTTGCTGTCTGAAAGTGCAGATAAGAGATTAGTGCCTGGCTGGACTTTGAGTGGATTGGCTGTGTCACCATTAACCGTAATCATCACGTCTCCTTGTGGAATCAGTTTTTTTCTTGCTGCAATAAGCATCATAGACAACAAACCGATAACAAAAACAAAGACTAAAAGGGCTGCCAGATATGGCCAAAATGCTGTTTCAATAATTATAAACATCTTCTATAATCTATAGTTTATTTAAATGCGGCTGGATCAATTCCCATCAATCCCATAAATGCCATACCCATCATTCCTGTCAATAAAAATGCCATCCCTAGCCCACGCATCGCTGGAGGTACAGCAGAATACTTTATCTTTTCTCTTATGGCTGCAATAGCGATAATCGCTAAGAACCAGCCGAATCCTCCACCCAATCCAAAGGCTACTGCCTCAGAAAAATTATACTCTTTAGAAACCATAAACAGTGATCCCCCTAGAATGGCACAATTAACCGTAATCAAGGGAAGGAAGATTCCTAAGGAGTTATATAGCGAAGGAGAATATTTCTCTACAACCATCTCTACCAACTGTACCATAGAGGCAATAACTGCTATAAACAAGATGAATCTCAAAAATGTCAGGTCTGTCTGAAAGACTCCATTCTCTCCCAGTAACCAGGTATTAATTACCCAGTTGATCGGCATCGTAATGCCCAGTACGAAAATGACTGCCAATCCTAAACCAAAAGCTGTTTTTACAGTTTTGGAAACGGCCAGATAAGAACACATTCCTAAGAAATAAGCCAAGGCTAAGTTTTCTATAAATGCTGACTTGATAAATATATTTACTAAATCTCCCATGATAAGTTATGGTTGTATTTGTCTAAAATTGATAATTAGGAAATGTCTACTAGCTTAGGATTCCAAGCTCTATGGGCCCAAATCAAAACGGCTATTACAAACATCGCAGATGGAAATAATACCATCAGGTTGTTACCAGCATACCAGCCAAACCAGGTGCTCTCTAAAGTATTTATCATATACTCCGGCGCAGCTCCTATTATCTTCACACCAAAGATTTCTCCTTTGCCAAAGAACTCTCTAAAGAATGCTACTATCAGTAAGATGATACCGTAACCGATTCCATTTCCGAGACCATCCAGCGCTGACTCATAAGGCCTATTCCCCATAGCAAAGGCTTCTAACCTTCCCATCACGATACAGTTAGTAATGATCAGTCCGATGAATACAGAAAGCTGCTTATAACTTTCAAAAGCATATGCCTTTAGAACCAGCTCTACCACTGTCACCAAAGTTGCAATGATTACAAGCTGGACAATCATCCGCACTTGCTTAGGGATACTCTTCCTGAGCGCAGAAGTTATCACATTAGCGAAGAGACAAACAAACACCACGGCAACTGCCATGACTGCTGCGTTCTTCATTCCTGTGGTAACTGCTAGTGCTGAACAGATACCCAATACTTGTACCGTAATCGGGTTATTGTCATCTAGAGGATCAGTAAGAAGCGCACGTTCTTTCTTGCCGAATTTAATCGCTTCTTTCTTTGGTTCTACTACTGCTACATCTGCCATAATAGTTTTTATTTAGAAGACCGAAGTCTTGTTACTTTAAGGTTTTTAAATACGGTTCGTAATCTACCAGATAGTCTTCCAGCATCGCTGTCACACCATCACCAGTAATCGTAGCACCTGAGATACCATCTACTTCATAGACAGGATCTTTAGCACCACCCTTTCTAACATTGACTGCTTTGAAAGTTGTACCGTCATATATTTTCTTTCCTGTAAATTGCTTTACCCAGGCTTTGTTATCTTTTATTTCTGCACCTAGACCAGGCGTCTCCGCTTTGTGATCAAAAGATACACCAGCTATCGTATTGAAATCATCTTCTAGTGCTACACAGCCCCAGATCTCATCCCACAGGCCTTTCCCTCTCGCATACAAGATGTAATACTTCTTGCCATCATCTTTGGTGTATACATAGAGAGGTAACATTTTATCATCACCTTTCTTATGCTCCTTAGCCATATCCACGCTAGTCGCTACTCCATCTTTATAGCCTAGTGCAGCAACATCTTCTTTGGAAACCAAATTGCCGTCCTGCTTTACAACGAACTGCTTGATCTTGTTAGCAAAAATATCCTCCACTTGTTGATCGCTGATCTTAGTGTAGTCGAGACCTAAGTGATCTGCAATGGCTCCTAGAGTTGCCTTCTTACTATACAAGGCTTCGTTAGCATCATGTCTACTCTTCAGTCCATTCTGAAGAAAAGCCAAAAGCAAGGATACGACAGTGGTCATAACCAAAACAAAACCCATTACTGAACTTGTACTACGCATGTGTTACTTCGTTTTCAGAGTGAACAGAATGAGAAGAAACGGCTGCTGCGGAAGCTTTCATTCTTCTTTTCATATTGCCTTCTAAGACATAGTGGTCTATGAGAGGCGCAAAAGTATTGAGGAATAGGATAGCTAACATCCACCCTTCTGGGTAGGCAGGATTGATAACCCTGATCAGCATACCTATCATACCTATGAGTAGACCATAGATCCACTTACCTGTATTAGTTGATGCCGCTGTCACTGGATCAGTTGCCATAAAGGCCATCGCAAAAAAGAAACTACCCATATAAAACTGATACTGCCAAGGCACCGTCATAAATGGCGTCGCGCCCCAGCCATTGAGCATCATACCCATAATGGCTGCACCGATAAACATGCTCAGCATTATTCTCCAACTTGCTATTCCAGTTGCTAATAATATAGCTGCTCCTATGAGAATGAGCGGCTTAGAAGTTTCTCCTATAGAGCCTGGGATAGATCCCCAGAACATTTGAGACTCAGAGAAAGTAGCCGTTACATTTTCCCAGCCACCCTGATAAGCCAAAGCTAAAGGTGTCGCCCCAGAGTAGCCATCCACAACTGCGGCGGCGGCTGGAAAGACATCTATATCCATCCATGAAAATAGCTTATCAAATAAGCCATGCGCCCAGCCATACTCAGCTACAGCACCAGAAGCCATACTCTCAAAACCCGATACCCATACCTCATCTCCAGAGATAGTTGTCGGATAAGCAAAGAATACAAAGACCCTAGCAAGTAGAGCCACATTCCAGATATTCATACCCGTCCCTCCAAACGCTTCCTTTCCTAGTATCACTGCAAATGCAACCGATACACAAAGTATCCAGATAGGAATATCAGGTGGCATAATCAATGGAATCAGTGCTCCAGAGACAAGAAACCCCTCTTCTATCGCATGACCTTTCTTAGCGGCAAACCAGAACTCTATACCTAGACCTATGATATGTGTCCATAGAAAAATAGGTAAGAGCTTAATAAGTCCGTGAGTCAACTTCAAATGAAATCCTTCCAGAAAACCTAGGTACTGCCCCGCAGCTACAAAGTGCTGATGGCCTATATTATAGGTTCCGAAAACATAGCACAACTGCATGGCTAGAACAACCATCACCATGGTTCTCTTAAGGTCCATACCATCTCTTACGTGTACACCTTCCTTAGTCACCGAGTCTGGTGCATAAGCAAAAGTGAAAAAGCCATCGTAGAGGGTATGTAGAAAAGGACTCTTTTTCTTGTCCGGTTCTATTCGCTTTAAAAAATTGAGTAATCCCATTTAATTTATATTCTAAGTAGTCGTCTACTGTTCGTTTTCAATTAGTTATTTCTCTTACCCTTGCTCTCGCATCATATCTAGCCCATCTCTTAGGATAGACTGTAAGGGCATCTTGGAGGTGCAAGAAAACTCAGCCAAGGCTATATCTTCTTCTGACAACTCATTGATACCGAGTCCTTCCATTCTTTCTATATCTCCAGCCATGATGGCTTTCATAAGATGCTGAGGGAAAATATCCATCGGCAGCATTTTTTCGTATTGGCCTGTTACAACGAAGGCTCTCTTTTCACCGTGGGTATTGGTGTTGGCCTCATACTGATGATTAGGCATGAGGAAACCAGGCATTGTTTTAGAGATAGATGGTCTAGGCTTGATAGGTAACAACCAACCGAATAACTCATGCTGATCTCCTTCTTTGATAGAGGTAATCTGGTTTTCTCCTTGGCTTAGGAAATCATCTTCCCCTAGTACTTTTCCAGATAAAACATCTCCTTGTATCAGTCTGGTTGTACCTTCTGCTTTAATGTTGCCTTTCGTCAATTCTGCGATACTTGCACCTGCATAGGTTTTTACTAGCTGAGGTGAATCGAATTGTGCACCTGTCAGCGCTACTATCTTTGAGCTATCATAGATACCAGCATTCATCAATCTTCCCAGAGTAAGTGCCCCCTCTAAAGTAAGGGTCCAAACTGCAGAGTTATTCTTGATAGGTGCGGTATGATGAATCTGTACCCCAACATTTCCTGCAGGGTGCTTTCCATTAAAGTAATGCTTTTCCGCGCCCGTCACTTTTGAAAGAGTCGGATGTGGGCTGTTACCTCTACCATCCAGACCTAGATATACCTTACCAGAAGTCAATCTACTCAGTGTATCTATGGCTTCTTGTAAGTCAGCTGTTCTACCATCTAGTAGAGCAGAGTTATCAGGAGCCAATGGGGCTGTGCTGAAAGTAGAGATGAATATATTATCTGGCGTGACTGTTGGGTCAGCTATTATATCAAAAGGTCTTTGATTAAGTAGATTCCAAGCGCCTGCTGCTTGCAGATAGTTAATTATGTCCTGCTTGCTAGCTGTATCCACATTTAATATATCATGCTGCTTATGCTTTTGTTCCTTATCTGCGAGTATAACTATATGAGAAACAGCTCTCTTAGCACCTCTTCTGAGTTCCACTACTTCACCGCTGACTGGAGCCACATACTTTATCTCTGGACTGAGCTTATCGTAGAATACTGGTTGTCCTGCAAGCACTTCATCTCCTACAGCTACTTCCATTTTAGGAATAGGTGCGATACCTCTGAAATCTGTGGGCTTGAGTGCATACCTAGAAACATTGGCTTTTACTGGTGTTCCAGAAGCTGAGCCTACGAGTTTTAGATCATGCCCTTGCTTAAGATTATGAAATTTACTTTTGTCTGCAAATTCAGGAGCGGGCTTACCAAAAAGGTTACCTAAACTGGGGAAAACACTAAGATTTTTCTTTCTGGTGTCTATCCCTTGTTTTTGGGCTTCGATTTGGATAAGATTGTCTGAGACTGAAAGGAAGAAAGCCAGCGTAAGGACGCCTGCAATCAAGAATAAAGCTGCTAGTAGCATACTGGTCTGCGAGTTACTTAGTTTGTAAGGATTTCAGCCGAGAAATCAAGTAAAATTGACCCTTCTGAAATTCACCGCAAATATATAACTCTTTTAAATATGGTAAGGAATGGCGGGCTGTGCTAAGAAAGGGAGGATATTATTTAGACTTTGTCTAGATAAGTGTCTAGAAAATATCTAAAGCTGCTAAAGTTTCTAAATCTAAATGACCAAGTGGTAAGCTATTCTCTCTTTGAAAATTATATAGAGCATTCTTCGAATTATTGTCAAAACCATAGTTAGGAGAGCTGGTATCGTAACCCCTTTGGTTAAGAGCATCTTGAATCCTCCTGATTATCAAATTATAATCAGGATCAGATTCGCAAATGACTTCTCTCCATTCTATAAGATTGCTATCATTCCATGTTTTAATAATCACATCTCTAAGCTGGAAGTCCTTTATATGAACTGTATCTGTCACAACATTGATAGCGATTACTTGAGCAGGAATTATTTCTTTAAGAGCCCAGACATAACAGATCTGATCAGCACTCATGCAACATCCATCTTTCGGGCCCATTTTTCTTTTTATCCATTTATTTTTGGCCGCAGACACTATGATTTTCCTTAGTTCTACGCCTTTTTGATCAGGATTGACTCCTGTGTATTCATGAACCGATTCATGTGCAATATCATATGAATCTTGAATCCTACATCTTTCATAGCACTTGCCAGGCACTATTGGCTTACTGCTATTAAGTCTATCAGCTTGATGCCGAACAGCTGCGATTTTTTTGCTGCAACTTTCTCGGATTCAGACATTCCTAATTCTAACTGAGAATAACAGGTAGAACAAAAAAGAATTAAGCAGAATATGTGGATGACAATTTTCAAAGGGTTGGTTTCTATTTATTTTCACAAAATAGAATGTTGCGAATCAAATTGCAATTACCAAAATCTTAAAAGTGAAAAACCGCAGCACCTTTCGGCGATGCGGCTCCTAAATAATGAGTTATCTTAATTACCTCAGCAGAATCATCTTGCTAGATGCGCTGCTAGAATCAGTTTCAATCTTGTAGTAGAGCATTCCAGGTGTGGTGAGCTCATCAGCATCTAGAGTAATAGTATTCATCCCTTGCTTATAGTTGCCTAATTTTCTTATTAGCTCCTTCCCACTCACGTCGTACACAGTAAAGGTCACCTCAGAATCTGAAGGCAGATCAAAGCTGATAGTTGTAGCGCTCGAAAAGGGATTAGGGCTATTATGATAAAGCAATAAGTTTTCTGTAGCGCTTATGAAGCTGAGGTCCAGCGCACGTGTTTCGAGGTGTGCATTGTAGGCTTCGGCTTTTAGGGACTGGTCATTTAGGGCTATTGCTTTACTCAGCACTGATGACTCCTGCACCATAAACTCTAATTCGAATAGCGCCTCGCCTGCATCAGCGCTTAGGCCCTCTACACTAATCCAATTTAGATTAATCAAGCCTTCCTCTAAGTGCTCTAAACCAAGACTCAAATCAGAAGCAGCGATGGCTCCATCATGGAGTGCCTTAAAGCTCAACGCAGCAGGATCAAAATTCAAAGCAGCCTGAAGGCCTATCACTTTTTCAAAATCCTGAGCATATACGGGAACCTTCACAGTAGTTCCACTTTCAAGGACTTGGTCTTGGATAAGTAAGTCTATATTTTCGGAAGACCTCTTTGCGAGACCTGCACCATTTACATCTCCTATCTTCACACCGACAAAATCCAAATGTAGGCTATGGCCTTCACCTCCTTCTACTCTTATATACTGCTCTAGCTCTGCAGGATCAGTTTCTCTCATCGCAGATTTCTTATCGAAGAATCTGTAACTATCACTATGAGGTAGCTCGGTATAGATACCTAGAATCAATTTCCTCAGCTCTACCAGATCCAGACCATTAATCAATCCATTTTTATCTATGTCTGCTGCTACCCTATCCAAGGGTGATTGTAGCAACTCTAGACCCAAAATATGTCTTTGTATCATCACAAGATCAAGGGTGCTTACACCTTCCAGATGATTTTCATCCATCCGGGCAGAGATAGAATAAGCTACGTTGTCTCTATTTCCATCTATGGCATAAGCGCCTCTATTATCTGTCATGGTCGCAGTGTAAAGATCATTCCCTGAAGAAGTTATTTCCACATCTTGCATTTGTTGCAGTCCTCTAAGGGCTACGGTTCCAGCAAAAAGTCTGCTCTGTGCTGGCTGTCTACAGCCTCCATATATTCTTATGTTCTCTAAATCAAAGGCAGAGACTACTGCTCCATTCCCAATAAGGCAATAACCCAAGAACTGAATTTCTAAATTGGAATCACCTGACACCACCACTTCATCATTTAGATCTAGCACAACTTCTGACCATGCGGTGGTCGTCGTTAATTCATCTGCTCGGTATACCTCAGTACCGTCTTGCATTATTCTGACACCAAACTTAGTCGGATAGTTATTAAGGCCAGAAGAGTTGGACCACTGATACATCTGAGGTGCTGCTTGAGAAAAGCTTAGACTGGAGAGCACTAATTCACTTCCGGTATCAGCACTGATAGACATGATAATTCTACCTGACTTATCAGAATCAGGATTATAATCGCAACTGTCATCAGAAGAGATGCAGATAGCAGCCGTGCCATCCAGACCTTCTGTACAAGAATGTCTGTTATCGGTAGGGTTTATTCGTTGAAAAGAAGAAGCGGAGATAGTAGCGCAACTAGGTGCCACTGGATACTCTGCCACAAACTCAGAATAGTCGTCTGCTCCTACATTTATAAAAGATTCGCAGGCGTCAAAGTTATAATTGACTAGACAGCCTTCTTCAGAAACATTGATAATGCATATGCTATCGCAACCATTCTCGGATGGCAAAGTGACTATATATCTTCCTGGAGTATCATAACTCTCTCCATTAAATTCTACCGGCATGCCATCAGTAATCTGAAGCGTCTTTTCTAGCTGTACCTGTGGAAGGTATGTAAGCTTAAAATTGTAAACCGTATCACAGCCATCATCAGAAGAAGGAAGTACCAGAGTATAATCCCCTTCGTCAAAATAATTCAGCCCTTCCACTGTAACTGACTCTCCTTCACAAAGAAAAAATTCGTCTTGTATGCTTACGCCAGGTGTTTCTATAATCTCAAAATTCAAGACTTGACTACAGTCACCCTCTGCACCTAAAGAAAGACTATAGATTCCAGGAACATTGTAGGTAAAACCACTAACGGTGACTGACTCTCCAGCACAGATATAGTAAGTTTCCATTTCCAATGAGGAAGGCAGAAAAGATACAGTAGTAGAGGCAATAGTTGCGCAAGGAGTACCATCCGAAACTACAGCCGTATATACTCCAGGTTCTGATACAAAAACAGAAGGACCATTTTGCCCTGGCAATAGAAAACCATTAAAATACCACGTGACAAAACTAGCTGTCGTATTAGCCTGTATCATGCCACCCATGCCTTCACAAAATGAAGAGGTGGATGGTAAGCTAATATCTACAACTTCTCTAAAGGTGACCACTGAGCTTGCCTCAGACACATTGCCACATTCGTCAGTGATACTCACTGTATAAGTTCCTGATTCCGTCACTTGTAAGGTGCTAGTTTTTTCACTTAGTGAAGTCCCATCCCTAGACCACGCAAAAGCACCTACATATGTAGTTTGTGCTTCCAAATTAAAAGTATTGTAGTTACAAAGATCATGACTTGCAAGTGAAATATTTTCTGGATCCTTACAACAACAATCGTTAGCAAGATCAGTGTCCGCACAATCCACCGCACCATCCAGATCATCATCTATACCATTATCACATATCTCAGCTACAGGTACCATTTCTTCTGGGCTGCAGCCCCCATATATTCTAATATCATCTAAGTCAAAAGCTGAGACGGCAGCTCCATTTCCTACCAGACAATAGCCTAAAAACTGAATCTCTATATTAGAATCTGCGCTTACGATTATAGCACCATCAAGGTCTAGCACTACTTCTGACCAGGTCTGAGTAGTCGGCATATCTTCTGCTCTAAAGACCTCTATCCCATCCATGATAATTCTTACACCAAATAGAGTCGGATAATTATTTTGGCCAGTCGTATGCGACCACTGAAACATCTCTGGTGCAGCTTGAGAAAAACTCAATTGTGATATACTAAGCTCTCTCCCAGCTTCAGGCTTGACTGATAAAACTATTCTTCCTGATTTATCTGAGTTAGGCATGTACTCACAACTATCTTCTGAGGAAATACAGATAGCAGGCGTTCCATCTAAGCCATCAGTACAAGAATGTTGATTCACTATAGGATCTACTCTTTGAAAGACTGAGGCGGCAATAGTACCACAAGCTGGACTTTCAGGATACTCAGGCAAAAATTCTGAATAATCATGAGCTCCTAAGGTGACAGAAGAATAGCAATCATCAAAATTATAATTTACCAAGCATGACACTGCAGTGACCGTAATATCACATATAGTATCACAGCCTGAGGAAGCTGGCAAAGACACTGTGTAATGTCCTTCTGTATCATAACTCACTCCATTGAAAACTGCTGGTTCGTCAGCAGTTATCTGGAGGTATTTTTCTTGGCGAACAATAGGAAGATGGGCGATGGAAAAATTAAAAATTGTATCACAACCTCCTAGAGCTTCAGGATAGGTCAAGGTATAGTTTCCCTCGTCCGCGTATGCCTGTCCGTCTACCATGACCACCTCTCCTTCACAGGTAACATAGTTCTGAGAAAGTACAACAGATGGTAATTCTATTATCTCAAAATTTAGAATGTTATCACAATCTCCTGCAGAAGAAAGAGCCACACTATATTCTCCAGGTATGTTATAGTCTGAACCATTCACAGTTACGATACCTCCTTGGCAGAGATAATGTGTTTCTGAAGTTACAGTGGTAGGTAAAAATGTAACGGTAGTAGAGGCGCTTTTCTCACAAGCAGTGCCCACTCCTACTGCCGCTGTATATACGCCTGGTAGAGTTGCAAAGTTTGTAGTACCCGTTTGACCTGGCAATAGAAAGCCATTATAATACCATGTAACTGGCGATGCACCGGTTATAGCCTCAATTGTGCCACCCATGCCTTCACAAAAATCATGGGTTGCAGGAAGATCTATTTGGTTGAATAGTGCACAATCAGAATCATCACAATCAATAGCGCCATCGCCATCATCATCTATACCATTGTTACAGACTTCCTGGGAATTAGAAGTTGTAGCATCTACCCCATCACAATCTTCATCTATTCCATTATCAAGAATATCAAATTGACCAGGAAAGATATTAGGATTACTATCATCACAATCATCAGCTACACCATAACCATCTTGATCCACATCATCATCTTCTGTAGAAGCGTTACAATCATCATCTATACCATTATAAGGGATTTCTGACTGACCTGGATTGACACTAGGATTATTATCATCACAATCTACCATGCTGTCGTAGCCATCTTGATCTAAATCAATAAAAGATAGAGCATATCCTATTACTTTTATAGCAACAAATTTTTCCCTATCCTGAGCTTCGCCAGTCATATATAAATCACCTGAGAAATCTATCAATCCTCTTCTACCATAATCTTCACCCTCTCCAAAATCATAGACAGCTGTGCCATCAGCACCAAAATCTGAAATAAGATTTCCTTCTAAATCATAAGCCAGTATGATAAAATCTCTATCCAGATTGGTCGGCGTTTGGAACCGATGTCCAAAGAGAAAAATTCTACCACTCGGGTGATACTTAATATCACACATCTTACCTCCATCAACTACTACACTGAGTCCATCGTCTCCGAAACTAGTATCTATTGTTCCGTCAATGTTATACCTAACTACAGCGCCCTTAGTATAAGCAACTATTATCTTATTATCTGGCTGAAGATCAATATCACCAAACTGTCCAAAAGTTCCTGAATTAAATAAGTTGTATCCAATACCATTAAAGCTTGAATCTAATTGTCCATCTTCTGTCAGTCGCATCACAAACCCATTAAGCCTTGAAGAACCAGAAACTAATATTTTACCATCACTCTGAAGAATTAATCCTTCCACTCTATCAGCTTCTTCTATATCTAATAAAAAGCTACCACCATCACCAAAATTAGTATCTAATTCACCTGTTTCAGTTAACTGTGTAACGACAATATCATTTATTCCTGTGTCAACCCACCCACCAATAACTATGGAACCATTATCTCTGACAGCTATTCTTTTTGCTCGATCATCTTCTGAAGTAACATCAACTGAAACAACACCATCTGTCCCCCAGTCTTCTTTCAAAGTACCATCTAAATTGACCTTAATGAGTAACATGTTGTCATTATGTCCACAGATTAAAAGCTCACCATTAGGTAGAATTAAAATATCATTTGCGACAAAAGATTGATCCAGTTCTATACTCAGCTTCCCATCAGAATTGAATGTGCTATCTATCGTACCATTTAAGTTAAAAGCAGAAATCCCAATACCACCTGTAACATCTCCAATGACATAAATCCTGTCTCTGTCTTCATCAATGGCCATAGCTGAACTACGATTAAAAATAAAAGGATTAGGATTAGGACCATCGTCTATAAACTGGGCACAAATCTCACCAGCCACTCCAAAGCTCAGATCAAGATCACCAGGAGCCTGACTAGTTAGTGGAGAAACAAAAAAGGAGAGCAAAGCAACTATCAAGCTGAATACTGTAACATAATGGCTAATATGAGTTTTCATTTCGGCTAATATTTTGACTCAAATAATTCTAATTAAATGACCTGAAAAACTAGGTCAAATCATTGTCTTAGCGGATGAAGGTAAGTGTACACAACAAGAATCGTCTGTTTCGGCTAGGGTATATTAAACATGAGGTTATGACTAATAAAAACTAATTATCATACGAAAATATTTGAGCTTAAATCAAGCTCAAATAGTATAAAATTATGCCATAAGCAGTCAGCTAAAAACGAGTCTGTTACACGTTATATGTTTTGCTATATGAATGCAAAATCTTTAAGATTAGGATCCTTAGGCTTATAATAAAAGAATTTCCTAACGTGCAGATCAAGCAAGCCCATTTTGCTTAATGTCAGACTTTAGAAAAGTCTAAATGACTTAATAGCAGAAAGCTCCTTCATACAACAGCTTTTAGTAATAGTGTAAACGTGAAAAGCCGCACTACCTTTCGGCAATGCGGCTCCACGTAAGTTTCCGTCAGTTTTCTATCTGATCTGGATCATTTTTCTACTAGCTGTACCATGAGCTGTTTCTAGCTTGTAGTACATTACTCCTGAAGAAGGTAACTCATTACTGTTCAATAATATTGAGTGGCTTCCACCATCGTAATTGTTAGTTTTTCTAAGTATTTCTGTACCATTTACATCATACACAGATAATGTCACATCTGACATAGCTGGTAAGCTAAATCTAATTTCTGTGTTATCAGCAAATGGATTCGGTATGTTCTGGTACAAGACAAAATCAGTAGCTAAATCAGCTCCCTTAAATCCAAGGTTAAGCTCGATAGTTTCCATGTCGTCAGTGTAAGCCTCAGAAGAAGTCATAGTAGAGCTTAAAAATAATTGCTCGCTTAACTGTCCTTCCTCCATTACTTGGAACTCTAATTCAAATAATGCTCTGTCTGCTTCTACAGAAACACCATTCACATTATTCCAACTAAAAGTTACATAACCTTTGTCGACACTGTACAATCCTAAGTTGCCTTCTGATACTTCTAGATCACCTGCTGCTACACCATTGTACTGAAGCACTGATGGATTGAAACTAAGAGTACTTTGTAGTCCTACAATAGCATCCATGTTAGTAGCATATACAGGAATCGTTACAGTTGCACCTCTCTCTAAAGTAACATCTTCTATTTCTAGATTCAGTGACTTAGAACTTCTTGTGCTTACCTCTGTATCTTTGAAAGATACTAGAGAACTTCCATTGACATCACCTATCTTCACCGCTATGAAATCTTGTCCTAGCATATCACCAGTTAGATTATTAAGCTCGATAGTTTCCTCATATGGGAATGGTGCCATAGGATTAGCAAACTGTTGTCCCTTTACAGGAAGTCTCCAAGATTGCTGACCATGTGGTAACTCTACCGTTATACCTAGAATCAATTTTCTAAGTTCCACTAGGTCTACCCCATTTATAGTCCCACTGTTATCAGTATCTGCTGCTATCACTTTGTAAGGAGATGTAAATCTCTCAAGACCCAAGATGTGTCTTTGTATCATTACAAGGTCAATAGTAGATACACCATTTAAGTAGTTATCATCTTTATGTGGTACTACCATGTAATCCTCAGAATCATCTAAAGCATTAAATGCATAGTCTCCATCTAAAGTTAATGACTGATTCATCATGCTGTTACCTTGCATCAGCTCTACCATCACATTTTCTACCATCTTGTCTTCTTCAGTATGGATAGTACCTGCGATTCTAGAACCCGGTTGGTCAGGACAAACATCGATGTTATCTTGAACGATAACTGAAACATTACACGTATTGATATTTCCTGAATCATCTTCAAAGTATACAGTAACTCCTATAAGTTCTGCAATACCATTAGGAATATCGCCACAATCAAATGTTAACACTTGAGTCTGGAATCCTTCATCATTAAGAAAATAATCATCTACATCATTATCACAGTTATCAGTAGCAGATATACTAAAATCTGATACCCATATTTCTGCCTGACCTGACTCATTCACAACGGTTACTACAGACGCATCACAATAAGGCGAAGGCGGCTCAGTATCAGTTGTATTGATCATGAAAGAAAAAGTATTCACATTATCACAGTGATCAGCAGCTTCTATAGTAATGGTTGTACCATTACTGTAAGTCTGGCCAAATATGTTACTTACTGGGTTACCGTCTACTTTAAAAGATATTACTATATCTTCAGCAGGAGTACAGTTATCTGTAATTTCATAAGATACGTCATCCTCTGTAAGCGTATGCATACAGCTAGGATCATTTCCAAATACATCAGTCAGGTTGGCAATAACAGGTGCAGAAGAGTCATTCACTTTGATCAATTGGGTATAGGTTCTTTTCCCATCGTCCACAGTGTTACCCGGTGCATTTACTATACACCAGTCGATCACGGTCCAAGTTCTCAGTATCTTGTAACATGCATCAACAACATCAGGGAATACTTGATCATCATAACTTATCGCTGTGTTACTTCCACAACTACTAGCAGTAGTCTGGATGTACGAAGCGTTGTTGTTAGCTGGAAGATTTTCAGGCTCAGTACCGTTTACACAATTAGGAATTGTATAATCTTGAGGCCATCTTGTAACATCAAATCCAGAAAAATCATTAGTGTAAGACAATTGCTGATTTACAGCTGAGCCTATCACACCACCACAAGGGTCCATCACTTCATACTTAATCGTCACACTACCTATTCCGCACTCACCAGGCTCAAAAGTATCACCTGCTTGTACAACATTGCCTGCTACAGTAGCTACAACATTCGTATTAGGATCAAACGCTGGATTATTAGGACAATTAGCATCATAAGTAAAAGTCTGCTTTCCTGCTTCAGATATTGCAAATAAATCAAAGGCACCAGCTGTACAAGATCTAGTCTCGCCAGTCGGTCCACCTGATACACTTGGCTCAGTATTATTCTGAACTTCTACAAATACTACACAAACATTAGAGTTGCCCGCAGCATCTGTAACTCTGAGATAAACCGTCTCATCATTCATAACACAACCACAGCAGTAAGATAGTACATCTGTATATCCACTGTTCTGGCTTCTACTTATTTCTCTATGTACGACACCACAGTTATCCCATGACCCGTTATCTATAGACTCAGCTGGTAAGTATGCACAACCATCGTCACCTATTGCCACTACTGTATTTTCTATACATACTGGAGTAGGTCTGCTTTCATCTACTATTGCTACCTCAGTAAAACATACACCAGTGTTACCACATTCGTCTTCTACACTATACTTTAACCAAGTTACACCTAGTGGTAGATTTTCTATTCTTGTAGGATTCAGTGTTCCTATTACTTGCGTTCCTGTTGCAGGATTAGATGAAACAAATTCACCATCAAAAGGGGCTTCTCCATTTTCATCTGCAATCAAAAATTCTACAGTGAAATCAAACTCATGTGCATCACAAGCATTCTGAATTACCAATGGCGGCTCTATATCCCATGATCCTGCACACTGACTACCATCAGTAACTCCAGGCCAGTGTAGAAGAGGGGCACCATTAGAATCCAATATCGGATTTCCTTCGCTATCGTTGACTACTATACCTTGATCTGAATCTGGCCTACAAGTCATAACGATAGGATCAGTATCTTCTATTTTTATAACTTGATCATACTCAGCAAAATCAGAAGTACACCAGTCTAGAACTGCCCACTTTCTAATAATCTTCTTAGAGTACTGACCACAAAGATCAAATACTAAATCCTCTGAAGTAACCTGGAAGTTACCACACATTTCTCCAAATGGAATTGTAGGAGAACCTGTAAGAGCAGGCAATGGTATTCCATCTTCATCTACTACAGCTGGGTTCAGATTCCAATTATCATCAAACAATAATGAACAATCTAGCACTTCACTGTGCACACCATCCATACTCTTAGGCCAGATGATATCATCGAGAGTAAAAGGTATGAATGTTATCATCTGAGAACAAGTGTTAGATAACTCAGTCGTATTGTTGTCAGCTGTCCATGTTCTCTCTACTACTTCCCAATTTCCGTTTGCACAGTTATCAGATAGTAACTCATCTTCAAAAGTAATGCTGATATCACTCGTACCACAACCTTGGTTTTGCATTATAGATGAACTAGTAACTAGGTCACCTTCATTTGTCAATACAATTAGCTCAAAAGTTACATCTGTAAAACCTACTGAACTCGACACGTCCATAGTCCATCCTGCACCTGCAGTTGCACCATTAAAGCCTGAAAACGCATTTGCTGGTTGAAAATTTCCTATGTATGCATTCACTTGAGAATTACATTCATCTGAATTAAAGAAATCCATATAGGGCTTATAGCTTGTATCATCAGCCAAACAAACATTAATGTTTGGATTAGTACATGGAACAACACCAGTTCCAGGAGAATTCAGATTAGTTATTTCTACTGAAGTACCTGGCGCTCCTGGAGAAGTTAGTGTCAAAACTAAATCAGATAAATCTGTTATCTCTCCTGAGATATTTAACCAAGCTTCTTTTACTGTTCCTGAAGGTACTGGAGCCCCGGTAGCTAAATTAAGTGCAACAGTTGTAGGTGTTCCTGCCGCTACTGCACCACTAAAAGTATATTTTCCATAACCACATATGCTCGTGCCTGGGATAAAGGCACTTTGAGCACAATACATAGTTACATCATCTTGACAATCTACTTGAGGTACTGATTTATCTTCAGCCAATACAGTTCCCCAACATGAAATGCCAGAAAGGTTTGTTACTGAAATAGTATATGTTCCTGGCGCTGTAAGCATAATGTCATCAGCTGGACCTACTAAATCTCCATTTAGATCTTCCATACTAATCTGGAAATTATCAAAACAGTAATCTCCTTGAAGGATCATATCTGGAGTAATTGTCGCTTGACAATCATTCGTCAAGGTCAAATTAACTTCGTCATTACAAGCAACATTATTAATACTTTCCAAAACTCTAACTGTCGTAATACACTGTGTCAGTATACTTTGATCAGCTCTATCTTTTATGTCTACAAATATTTCATGGATACCAAAATCCAAGTCATAGTAATCCAATGCTACTAAAGGATAATTCCCAGCTGCTGTAATATTCCCAGTTGCAGGTCCTGTTCCTGTTTCTGCGGTTTCTACTGATGCATCTTCATTAATGAATCTCACACAATAATCTAAGTTAGGTGCTCCTATACAAGTCGCAAGTGCTCCTACTGTAAATGAGTAGTCCTCTAGATTCTTGATACACATAGCACCTGTTGTTAAGTCAGGTGTAACTGTTAGATCTGAAGGACAAGTAACATCGATTAAAGGCTTTACGGAGATATCTACAGTTGCAGATTCCATAAGTCCAGAAATAGTTTCAACAACTACAGAGTATGTACCTGTCTGATTCACATCATTCATAGTCACTACGGGAGATGGTAAAGTCGAGCTGAAACCGTTAGGTCCAGACCATGCCCACATAAGATTAGATGGTGGAATCGCTACTCCGCCATCAGTTACTGAAGCAGAGAAAGTAACATCATCCATCAACTCAACACAATGACAATCACCATCCATAGGGGAGGTTATAGTCACTACAAGCTGAGCGGATAGAGAGCTACCCAAAAACAATAATCCAAGAAGAGCAAAAATGCCTCTTGTACTATTCTTTAAGCTAGTGAATAAATAATTTTTCATGATTAGAAATTTTTGTGTACTTACGTTAAAATGTTTATTTCAAAATGTTTTTATGAATTACAGAAAGGAGTCAATTGATTTTTTATAATTCCTTTCGTATTGATTATCAGTGATTTATGTATAATAAGCCTTTGATATTCAATATTTTTGTAATACATACCAGTTTGAAGGCAAACATTATACCAAATCGTAATATGTTATGAATTGATAATCACTGAGGGGATGAACACCTTGGAACTACACCTTATATAGGGCGGAACATTCCTTATCTTAGCGAGCACTACCCTATCTAGATGAAGAGTTCTGATAATGTCTGTCTTAATTGCGAGTACCAGCTAGCTGAAGAGCTGTATTATTCTTCCATCAGTGTAAAAGCCAGAACTAAGAATCTTTCACCTTTCTTTACATTACCTACCACTTATCCAGATTTCTATCTGAAAATTCACTGTGGCTCTGTAGTTATATGGGTTCGCTATTTTGTAATATACCAGATGGTGTTTGGGGGTCTGCTAGCACTGAATCTGCTTAGTGTAGAGTTATATTTGTCTGTCGTATTTTTCTGATTATCAAACATATACATATGTCAATAGCCAAAGGGCCAAGAAAATATTTTCTACTTATCCTAAGCACTTTATGCCTTACTATGATAGGGTGCAAGCAAGAAAATCTAAAGAACGACAAGCCCAAAACAACACCGATAGAGTCCGTAAAGCTCACCATAGAAGAAGCAAATAGATTAGCTGCTCTACCTATTGCTTGTGTACAGAATCCTCTGCCTTACAAATCAGGAATAGTCATAGCAAGTAAGAAAGATCTCCAGATGCCCATCGTCCATCATCCCGCTTTCTACGGCTGTTTTGACTGGCACTCAGCTGTGCATGGACACTGGTCACTCGTATATCTTATGAAAACCTTTCCTGAACTTAAGGGTCGTGAAGCCGCTAGAAAAATGCTCAACGAAAATCTTACTAAGGAGAACATCCTTACAGAAGTCGACTATTTTTCTTTAAACGGTCAGACCAAATCTTTTGAGCGCACTTATGGATGGGCCTGGCTACTCAAACTAGCCGAAGAGCTCTACACATGGAAGGACCCTGATGCCCAAAAGTGGTATGACAATCTGAAGCCACTCACAGACCACATCGCAGGAGCCTATATTTCTTATCTGCCCAAACTCGTCTATCCTATAAGAGTAGGAGAGCATTCTAACACGGGCTTTGGGCTCAGCTTTGCGATAGATTACGCAAAAACTTGTGGAGATGAGGCCTTACTCAAAAGCATCAAAGAAAATGCTCTACGCTTTTATTCCAATGACAAAGATTGCCCAATAGCATGGGAGCCAAGTGGTTATGATTTCCTTTCTCCCTGTCTGCAAGAGATGGATATCATGAGAAAAGTACTAGATGATGCAGAATTTCAGTCGTGGTCAAAAGCCTTTCTGCCTCAACTGTTTGACGGCAGCTTAGACTTAGAGCCAGCGACTATTTTAGATAGATCAGATGGGAAACTCGTGCATCTCGATGGGCTTAATTTTTCCAGAGCTTGGTGTCTATATGCTCTAAAGGGTTGTGAGCCTTGTCGAGAAATTGCAGATGAGCACTTGAGTTTTTCGTTAGCAAATATTGTGGATGGAGATTATGCAGGGCAGCATTGGTTGGCTTCTTTTGCGCTTTATGCTTTTGGTGAGATATGATTTTTGGGGTTTTTAGATTTTAGATTTTTTAGACTT
>CALLAE010000044.1 GCA_938002665.1 uncultured Saprospiraceae bacterium
AATTTTAAAGTTGTCTCCACAAGGTCGACAAGACAAAAGTTGTAAGACGTAGCCGCTCGGAGAAATCTTACGTCTTATCTATCTTAGCCAACATAAAATAAACAAGATTTTAATTTTAAAGTTGTCTCCACAAGGTCGACAAGACAAAAGTTGTAAGGCGTAGCCGCTCGGAGAAATCTTACGTCTCGTCTATCTTAGCTAGCATATGACAACCTGAGTTTCCAATTTTAAAGTTGTCTCCACAAGGTCGACAAGACAAAAGTTGTAAGGCGTAGCCGCTCGGAGAAATCTTACGTCTCGTCTATCTTAGCTAGCATATGACAACCTGAGTTCCAATTTTGAAGTTGTCTCCGCAAGGTCGACAAGACAAAAGTTGTAAGACGTAGCCGCTCGGAGAAATCTTACGTCTCGTCTATCTTAGCCAGCATAAAACAAACAAGATTTTAATTTTAAAGTTGTCTCCGCAAGGTCGACAAGACAAAAGTTGTGAGAATTAGGAATTTAAACAATTACTTTTCTCTTAAGGAGTTCCCCCGTCAATTGCTCTGGATTTTCAAATCTAATGGCAGGCATACCCAGAACCTCAGAGGCCAATACATTATCAGGGTTGTCATCTATAAACAAAGACTCCTTAGGGACGAGCTCATATCTTTCAAAAAGTATCTTATAAATTTCTGGAAAGGGCTTGATACATTTTTCTTCTCCTGACACTACTATTCCCTCAAACCATCCAAGAAAATCATAGCGGGCCTGCGCGATGGGGAAAGTCTCCGCTGACCAGTTTGTAAGAGCTACTACCTTATAGTTCTCGTTTGCCACTAGCTTTTGCAGTAGCTCAACTGTTCCTGCAATAGGTCCTCCCAGCATCTCTTCCCACCGACCGTAGTAGGCGGCTATCTCTTCTTTCCATTGTGGAAATTTAGCTTGTCGCTGAGCCGTCGCGCCAGCCAGAGAGCAGCCCGCATCCTGCTGCACATTCCATTCCATGTCGCAAACATCCGAGAGGAATTGCTCCACTTCTGCCTCCGTCTCGAAAATAGTTCTGTACACATATCTGGGATTCCAGTCTATGAGAACACCACCTAGGTCGAAGACAATATTTTTTATTTTGCTGATATGCTATTGCTTTATAAATCTCAAAATTTGAGTTTTACCTCCTTCCAGCTTTACTCGTATGGAATATGATCCAGTAAGTAAATCGTCAGTAGATACTTGTACCCCATTTTGCTCTGTCACGGTTGTGCTCACTAACTGGCCTAGGGCATCAAAAATTCGTATCTCCTTCTGTCTGTTATCTGATAAATTACTTTTTAGGTGTAGAGTAGAGCTAACAGGATTGGGATAGAGATAAAATTGAGAGCTGGCCTCTAGCTTATCTAGACTGCTAACACAGTCTGCCGCCGGCAGCTCTGTTAGTTCGATTTTATCTGTAGTACAACCGTCAGTAGAAGTTTCTACATTTTCATAGATTCCACTTTCTGTCAATAACTGGTTGTTCCATTGAATAGTGTCTCCTAAACAAAACTCTACGCTAGAATATTCTTCATCGACTATAGGCAAGACTACTAAAGTCAACCCTTCAGAACAGCCTGGACCAGTAAGGTCATAAGTACCTGGGGTATAGTCTTCATTTGTACAGATGGTATCTGAGACAGGTGGTCCTAAAGGCAAGAAGGTAACAATATAGGTCAAGGTGGATTGGCACGGTCCAACTTCGCTTATCACAACTTCATATGACCCCGAACTATCTATCTCTAGACCTTCATCCGTTACAAAGATCTCCCCTTCACAAAACGTATAAGTCTGAACCAAATTTTCTGATGGCTCAGGGAATGGCTCATGTATAACTAATGAATCACAACCATTCTGATCTATGTGAATAACATAATAAATGCCTTGATCTTCGGAATCGCAAGTATATGCAGTTGTAGCTTCGTTCTGCTCGTGAAAGGATAGATTAAGAATCCTTATAGAATCACAAGTAGGATTAATAATGAAGGTATCAATGTAAATCCCTGGCTCGGAATAGATTTCAAACCAAGCACCGTAGCAAATAGTGGTATCTATTTCTGTGATGATCGGATTTCCGAGGGTATCTAATTGTATTGCTCTGAGCTGAAATGAAAAACTCACAACTAGCAAGACTGAAAATATTATTGTTCTCATCATGATATATCTGTGATTAAGAAAACTGTAGACAGGTAGTCCATAGCTGATTCATGATAAATTATGAAAACAAAGATCGGAGTAGTAAGATAAGTCATTTCTGACTATATCTTCTATAATTCCTGACAAAAATTAAGCCAAGCAACTAGTTATCAAGCAATTACACTATTAACCTAGGCTAATATCTCTATAGAAATGATATCATCCCCCATACGGATGTCATCTACTACAGCCTGGTCTGTTTCTGATTTTACTTTACCGAAAACCGTATGCTTTCCATCTAGCCATGCAGTCTCTGTATGTGTGATGAAGAACTGACTGCCATTAGTGCCAGGGCCAGCATTGGCCATAGAGAGGACACCAGGACCATCATGCGTCAAGTCAGGATGAAACTCATCAGCAAAGTTGTAACCGGGACCACCAGTGCCTCTACCATCAGGACAACCACCTTGTATCATAAAATCAGGTATGACTCTATGAAAAACCAGTCCATCATAATAACCTGCCTTGGCGAGCTCTAGAAAATTCGTGACGGTCTTAGGTGCTTTGGTTGCATACATCGTGAGATTAATATCTCCTTTCCTAGTGTGGATGATGATATCTATATCCTTATCGTAAGAGGCGGATTCCATAGCCATATTAACTAAAGCGACATCGATTTTATCTACTGCAGACATGTTCTTATTTTTTTGTTGGAATTAAAAATTGGTCAAAAGTAAGTCTCTCAATCTAATTATGTGCTCCTTACTCTTACAAATTCATAGGAGAGAGGAAAAACGAAAATAATTTATTCAATGTTTGAACATTAATGTTTAAACATCGTTATTTGTGCTGTGAAACTTGAAAAAGCCATACATCAGACCAAGCCATTCGAATCAGAACACGAAAGAGCCATAGTCAATATGATCTATTCGCATGGATGGCTAAATGGTAAGATGCAAAACCATTTCAAAAAATTTGGGCTAACAGGAAAGCAGTATAATATATTGAGAATACTCAAAGGAGCAACTCAGCCGATAAGCACCAGCACATTGCGTCTGAGATTACTAGATAGGTCCTCTGATGTATCCAGAATAGTGGATAGAATGTCTACCAAAGGGTATATAGATAAAAAAACCTGCAAGACAGACAAAAGACTTGTGGATCTAATACTAACAGATAAAGGCCATAAAACTCTGATAGAAGTAGATAAGCATCGTGATGGCATACAAGATGTCATGGCTAATCTATCCAAAAAGGAAGCTAAGACTCTAAATGATCTACTAGACAAGATGAGGAATAATTCGACCTGACAATAGCGCTTTACTTGATGCTGCTATTTATAACATCGATTAAGCAACAAAGGAATAACTTAGTAAAACATATATTTTTATCATATTCAAAACACTAAAATGAATAAGCTATCATTTCTTTTTATAACAGCGGTCACCATTTTTGCTATGGCCTGCCAGAATGCTCCTAAGGGAGAAAAAGCGGTCACTGAAGCTGCTAAAAAAGTAGCAAACAATGCTGCTGCAAGTGCAGCCAATGCAACTTACAAGGTAGAAAGTGGATCTACCATCATGTGGACAGGTACTAAACTAGCTGGCCCTCACACAGGAACACTTAATGTAAGTACAGGTACTGTGAATGTCAAAGACGGGAAGGTTACAGGTGGGAAATTCTTTATAGATATGGGTAGCTTAACTGTTACGGACCTAGAAGCAGGAAAAGGTAAAGAAAAGCTAGAAGGTCATCTGAAGTCTGCGGACTTCTTTGATGTAGCAAATAACCCTGAAGCAACCTTTGAAATTACTGCAGTAGAAGGTGGAAATGTAACTGGAAATCTCACAATGATGGGAGTGACTAAGTCCATAACTTTCCCTGCAGATATCAAAGCTCCAGCAGGAGGCGTATCTGTAAAAACGCCTAACTTCACTATCAACAGAACAGACTGGGGCCTTAAGTATGGCTCTGCTTCATTCTTCGATGGTCTGAAGGACAAAGCAATCAATGATGAAATAGGGTTACAAATACGATTGAGAGCGCGATAAATTTCTAATCATGCAAAGATTTTCTATTACAATCAGTCTTTTGCTATTCTGCCCTACTAGCTGGACATCTATCTGGGTGCAGTATAAGTAAAGTCACCAGAAAAATGACGTAGCTCTTAATGGTGAAATACTGGCCACACTGTAGTACTTTAACTATGGAAAGAATAGTTTTTCTTCACAGATTAAAATAAAAAAGAGGCTGGTCTCATATGCATGAGACCAGCCTCTTTTTTTAAAAATTATCAGTAACTCTCTAGGTAATAATTTATCAAATAGAGGATTCTCAAGATTATGTTATCGTTATGAGACTTCCTCTTTTTTTATTCTTTGTGTCAGTTACAACTTAATAAATTTCTTCTGTACTGTCTCTCCTTTCTTCCCAGAGAAAATAAGTACATATGAGCCTGCCTCTAAATCTCCAACAGTTATCGTCTGAGTATCTTCCACCGTAGGTAACACCATAACAGTACGTCCATAAATATCTACTATTCTCACATCATCGAGTTCTAGCTCACTGGCAAAAGATAAGTCATCAGTAACAGGATTAGGATACACCTGGATACTATTTTGAATGGACAAGTTATCATTAGATACTGACTCTAGTATCGCTAGATTATCCATAAAAACAACATCATACGATAGATAGTCAGAGAGAGCTTCTCTTAATCCAGTCTGGGTAAGAAATTTCATTTCCAGCGAACCTTTAAAATCTGCTGGCAGAGGAATATTAAATTCTTCTGTCATTCCCTCTGGAAGGCCAGCGATAATTTGCTCTGTTTCGTTTCCATCTTGATTAAGAATCATTCTTACGGATGCACTTTGAGAAGAGGCAAAATCCATAAAGTCATTTCTGAAATGTGTCATGTTAAAATACAAGATAGGCTTATCAGTTCCTTCTAAATCTATACAAGCATTAAGCTGGGCTGTGACATTACCGAAAAAGTTGATTCCAGTATTCCAGTTGTCTTCTGGATGTAGACACAAGGGTCCACTTGCCTCATCAAAAAAGCCAGTTGTGAAAAATTGATTGCTCCCATCGTGAGTGGCGATATTACTACCGAATGAAATTGTTTCTAACAGTATGCCATTCGATATAAGATCGCCGTCTAAATCGAAGCCATTATAATAATTGACACCTATAACATCTAGGATAGTAACAGGAGCAAAATTTGTATTGTTACTATCATTAGGATCGTTATCGCTGGACACTACTATATCGAAAAATGTTGTTTCAGTAATTCCTAGATCTAAGTTCCTATTATAGAATACTGAGGCACCAGAAAAAATAGTGTTCTCCAGAGTAACCTCTTCTTTCCACGTCACAGCTCCCGTGTTAGAGTTGATGAGTTCTAGAGTAATAACTTCACCTGCTTGTATTGGCTCACAACTTTCGTTAACTACAGAAATGAGGACCTCCGTACTATCTTGAAAACATGAAATCTCTCCTGTTTCAAAGCGCACCGAAAGGTCGCCTTCTGCATACTCTGTAACGAAGTAAAAATCTGAGCTATTTACATTTCCCTCATTAGAACCATTGATATACAGTTCATAGTCGACAAAGAAAAAATCATCTTCTAATATCATAAATGAATCGATAGTAAAACTCTGGTTTTCTCCAGGAAGTATATCCTCAGTCAGTTCTATCCTCTCACTATAATCTGTACCACTTACACTGGCTTCTACCATGACATATCCATCAGAACTTGCTAGGTAAGGTAAGGTCCCTACATTAGAAACACTGAACATTGCAGAACCATATTCTCCCCAGTCACAGGAATTCTCAAAGCCTCTACTTGATATATTAAGTGCTAAGACCTCATCAGCACTTACTTCTCCAGGTATAGCTACTGAAGTCCATGCTTGTATAAGGTTATTCTTCATATCCACATCGCCAGGAAAATACTCATCGCTGGCTAGCAAGCAGGCATTATAATAATCATTGTAGTTAGAGCTAGGTGTCAGGTAGTGCCTGTTTACAAAAAACAAAAACTTAGCAGCCTCTGACCTTCCGAGGCCAGTCACTGTGTAGTCTTTATTATTCAGATTAGTGCCAGATCTCCCATCGGATAGCGCTACGTAGACAAGATTACCTAGTGAGCTATTATAGTGCACATCAGCTCCATCCTGCCATAGAGGGCCTTGATAATACTCAGGATTTCCTACTGCAGTAGGGTCGTCCATTACCCTGAATGGCTCCAGACCATCTACTAGGGCAAAAGAATTTCCTAAGGTCCAAGAAAAATTGTCAGGGTCTATTTCGTTTTCCATATAGTGCCCCATCACATCTGCCAGACTTTCATTTATCGCTCCAGACTCATCAGAATAGATAAGCTGAGAGGTATGATCTATAATGCCATGCATAAATTCATGTGCTAACACCTCTAAAGTAACAAGTGGCCCATTATTACAATTTCCATCACCAAACCAGGCAAATTCTCCATCCCAAAATGCATTGACAAAATCCTCTCCTCCATTAGCATGTATGGAAACATTCATGGAGCCATCTTCATTATCGAGGCCTAACCAGTCAAACTCACTCTTCAGTCTATCATAAAATTCTGCTGTCATAAAATGTGCATCCAGCGCCACCTCGTCTTGATCCTCATTCTCAAGATCAAAAGTACTACTGTCACTGGAGAAGGTTCCTTGTGCATTATTATAAACCGTTATACCATGAGAACATCGCGTAGGATCATGCAGCACATAGTTAGATGGGCCTATCGAGTCTACAGTAAACTCTCTTTCACCATAATACTTAGTCTTACCTCTTCCCGGAACACCATTATCATGATGTAATGTTATTTGCTTGAGGATTTTTCCTGACTGTGCATCTATGAAAAATCTACGAGCATCTAAAGGAATACTGCTATGCAAATCTAATTTATAAGCTAATCTGTAGTTGCCAGAAAAATTAGGCAGCTGTGTATCTATTATGACCAACTCTGGGCTGGGCTTCTTCTTTGACCCTTTGTATTGTTCTATCTCCCAGGTGTACTCCTTGGCTGCCATTTCTTGGATGGCATATTGTAGTGCAGCCGATTCCGTCACTGAAGGATTACTGTCAAGGTCTACCTTGGGAAAATAAGTCCCATTAGCAGATACGACCTTGCCATTCTTTTCATGCAATAGATAAGCTGTCCCATGTACCGCGACACCTTGATGATACTGCTGAAATTTATAATGGGCATAGCCATTCTTACCTTCATCTGAGCTTGTCATTCTGAACTCATCTTCCTCGCCAAGGCCCATGGCAGTTATTTGTTTTTCAAAAAAGGTGGTGTGGTCTACTTTGGATTCAGTATTCTCTAGGTAACTGTAGGTGTCTAGGAATGACTGTTTCGAATCCGTAATTTCTTGGCCATAAAGTGAGAAAGACAAGAGTAATGCTAGGAACAGAAAGGTCAGCTTATTCATCTAATGGAAATTTTGATTAATTAACAGAATACTTTAAATATGGAAAAATATTTTTCCATTTCGTAAAATATCAAGTTAAGATATCTCTGAGGTGACTGCACTTTGACAATTCTAACCTAATTCTAAGACCATAGGACTGTGATCAGAGAGTTTATCTTCTCGCCATTGATGCAGATAATAGCAGTCTTTCACTATAGGACTGAGGGTCTCACTCAGGTAGGTATGGTCATATCTGTAGCCATTACCTTGATGACTATACCAAGAGTATTCTTTGGCAGATCCTTGTATGCGCCTGAACGCATCAATATATCCCAGTCGTTCCAGTTCGAGCAATTTGTCTTCATACCAGAATGATTTTCCCTTCTGATCTATGTGGTTCTTTCCACTATTATAATCCCCTACCATGATCCCCGGCGTAGGGAGCTGGGCCTCCTTAATCAAGAAATCAAAGAGCTGATGCTTCTTTTTATGAGGCAAATACATACCATAGACTCTGAAAGCATCATACTCGGCAGCGACTATATTATGTGGGTAGGTTTCATCAGACTTAGGATAGAGCAGAGCATTACAGGGAAGCTTAGAGAAAATGGCGGCACTATTGTCTGAGGCTTTGGCACTAGAGACAATCTGGAATCTGTAGCCTGCTGCAAGCAAAGCTGCTCTGATTTTTCTTCCAGAATCATTGTTTCGATATTCTGAAAGTGCTACAATATCTGCACCGAACTCCGTGAGAGCAGAGCATATCTTTAGCACACGTGTTCCACCACCTTGGCGTATGTTCCATGATAGGATTCTTAACATCTCATTAGACTTGTATTAGGCCATTGATTTTTGGTAGAAAATATCTTTGCATTAGACGGAAAGAAAGAAGTGTTCATCGTAACGATGTAACTGGAAACACTATCTGTCCGTTCTAAGGGCAAATACATTCGATTCATTATTTCACAAATTAAAAAATTACTACTTATGAAAATTTCAAAGTCATTTTTTTCGCTTTGTTGCCTAGCCTTTTTCTTCGCTGTTAATTCATTTGCAACAAATACCGAAACACCAATAGAAGGAGAACCTGCATCTGTAACTACACAGGTACAAAATTACCTAAACGGTCTAGATGTAAAGCTAATAGACGGAGAAAAGAAAGTACTCGTCGATTTTATTCTAAATGACAAAGGCGAAATTATGATCTTGTCTACTAATGACAAGAACCTAGACCTAAGTATAAAGCAGAGACTGAATTATAAAAAACTGACCAATCATGGACTAGAAAGTAACAAGACTTATACTTTCCCTTTGGTTTTCAAAAACATATAAGCTCTCCTAGCCTGGAGCTTACAAAAATGTATTAGTTGGTTGATTCCGATTCCCTTAGTCTTTAGTCACTGAGGGAATCGAATCTTTCTTATGAGAGATTGATCGGTTCCTAGTTAGTTAAGTTATACTGATCAATTTTATCTGATTTGATTAAGATGGTCGGCCTAGGTCGGTCATCTTTTTTTGTGGGCATAATCGATTATCTTGACGATGTTGGCTGCATTCATCTTGCCGCATCTTACCAATAAAAGAAATACCTAAGCGCCTAAGTTACTAAGCGCCCTTAGCCTTAGCGGCATCTATACTTTTCTTAAGTGCAGCCATAATATCTACTACAGGTGTCTCTTCTTCTGCCTCTTGTATAGAGACAACTTGCTTTCCTTCTACTTTGGCTTGTACAACCTCGAGCAGTGCTTTCTTATATCTGTCCACAAACTCTACTTCGGAAAAAGGTTTGGTCAGAGAACCGACTAGAGTCTGAGCAAGATCTAGCTGAGCCTGATCCACTTCTGTTTCTTCTAGGTGAGGCACTTTCTTTATATCTCTTAGTTCTTCTGGGTATCTGAGTTTGTACATGATAAGGCCGCCCTCGTGCTCTTTGAGTAACACCACATCTTCTTTGTCTCTTAACACTATTTTACCCACTCCTGCTTTACCCGAATTCTTCAGGGTTTTGGTGAATAGATTGAAGGTTTTAGTAGCGACCTCTCCACTGGGCCCTACAAAATAAAAAGTCTCAAATCTAGTAGGATGTACCTCATCAATATCTACAAAGGCTTCTATGTCTATGGCCTTAGAACTCTTAATCTTTATTTTTTCAAAATCAGACTTTTCCATAACGACATAATTATCAGGCTCATACTCGTAGCCTTTTACAATGTCTCCGTAAGCGACGACTTTATCACAAGACTTACAGACTCTAGAATAGCCTATGCCACCATTGTCTTCTTTGTGAAGTTGTTTGAATTTTATAGAGGACTTTGCCTCGACTGCACTAAATATCTGTATAGGAATCGTAACAAGTGAAAATCGAATATGTCCTTTCCATGTAGATCTCATAACTTATAGTTTTTATATGCCTAGGGCAATAGTAACCGCAATAAGCCTTGCACCGAATTCTAGATGATATTATCTACTAACTTTTGAAAGACAGGCTCCCTATATACACCTGAAGAAGCTAGCGAGGCAAACTGTATCTCACAGCTGATTTCAGGCTTCATCCAGGTGGACGTACTGTCATCATCTGTTTTTTCGGCAAAAGGCTTTTCCTCTATGATTAAGGGCTGAAACTTATCTAAGAGGATTTTCATCTTTTGTGAATCAAAACCAGTGCCGACTTTGCCCATATAGCGCATATCGCCGTTTTTATCAGACTTTAACAAATGTAAAGCGCCAAAAAGGGTCGCTCTATCGCCTTCGCCCCTCGTAAAACCTGCGATATAGCAGACTTCAGTTGTCCTATGTTTGACTTTGAGCCAGGCATCAGAACGCTGATTTATCTTGTATGGTGCCGCTATATCCTTAGCCATTATCCCTTCTAAGTCCATTTGCTTGGTAGCTTGCCATAGACCCTTACCATCTTTGATGGCCTCACTCATCTTATAAGGCTTGCCCTTTTTTATGGCACTATTGAGCCAGGCTTGTCTTCTAGATAGTGGCTCATCAGTGACCGTCTTCCCATCCAGCTCTAGACAATCGAAGAGATAGCAGACTGCTGGATAACGCTTCATCACAGATCCTATACCCACCTCCCCTTGTGTATGCATTCGAGAAATAATATTACTAAACAGAGGCCTCCCCTGCTCATCCAAAGTCACAATTTCTCCATCAAATATGCCAGACTCTACATCAAAGTGGTCTGGATCCAGCAACTCCGGAAACTGTTTTGATATATCCCTGCCACTTCTAGAATAGATGGTAACTTCATCTTCTAGCAAGTGGATGATAGTTCTGATGCCATCCCACTTTATTTCATATATGTAGTGAGGTCCTAATGGGACTTTCTTACTTACACCTGCAAGCATGGGCTTCAGTGGTAAGCTGATCTTATTAGTATCTCTATTCTCTATCATTTCTACTAGCCACTGAGAATCCTTAGTTCTGAACATAGAGAACGAACGATTAAATCCGGGCGACGTGAGCCTAAACTTATACTTACTCTCACTCTGTCCTAGCCACTCAAAAGTGCCTTTAGTCCATACCCACATGTTACCTGCACCATACTGCCCCTTAGGAATCACCCCTTCAAAGCTGAGATACTTCATTGGGTGGGCTTCTGTCTGTATGGCCATTCTTTTCAGTCCAGATTTATGCGGGAGGCCTTTGGGAATAGCCCAGCTCAAAAGAACTCCATCTTTTTCTAGACGTAAGTCATAGTGGAGATTCTGCGCATCATGGAGCTGAATACAAAACTGATTACCCTTTCCTAGTACAGGTGCAAGGCTAGGCTCTGGTGTGGTATCAAAATCACGTTTAGCGATATAGTCTTTGAGTTTGGCTTCTATTTCTGGAGACACTTCTGCAGCTTGCCCTTTCTTGTTATGCAGCGGAGCAGCGTGCTCATAGAAGTCCGCCCAGACATCGCCATGCTCATCCAGCAGCTCTTGATAATTTCTAATGGTTATTTCCTTGGAATGTGTCAGCTGCGCAGCTTTATCCCAGGTCACCGGAAATGAGATGGGTGCACCGCTTTTTCCTCTCAAACTATATGGTGCCACTGTAGTATGAGCCATATGATTTCGGAAAATATCTATCAGCGTTTTCCCAGCTCTCTTTTCCTTATTCATCGCCAGAGTGGAGCTCTCCTTATTCTGACTTACAAAGATCTTAGCCAGGGCTTTGACAGATTCCACCATTTCTTCATGTGTATACTCAGGAAGGATGGGCACATAGATGTGTAGGCCCTTGGAACCTGATGTCTTGACAAATGGTGTATAGCCGTAGCTAATTAGAAAGTCCTTTAGCGTGAAGGCAATGGACTTGACAATTTCAAAATCCCCATTCTCGGGAGGATCTAGATCGAAGATGAAGTGGTCAGGATGCTCGATAGCTTGTGTTACCATTTGCATGGGGTGGAGCTCGAGGGCGGCGAGATTAGCCAGCCATACCACAGTCGCTGTATCTTGTGCGACTATGTATTTAATTGTCTCTTCGCTATGGGAGATGCCATAATAATCTACCCAATCTGGGGTCCAGTCGGGTTTTGATTTAGCATAAAATTGTTGCTTAGTTATACCATCTGGAAATCTTATCAAGGTCAGCGGGCGACCTTTGATGTGCTTGAGTAAGAGTGGAGCGATGCTGAGGTAATATTGTATAATCTCCGCCTTAGCCACCCCAGCCTCTGGATAGATCAGCTTGTCCAAGTTGCTAAGCTTGAGCTTTCTTCCTTCTACTTCTGTATGTACGTACTTAGATGGCACCTCCTAAAAATATGGCTAATATTACCATAAGGAAACTACCATGCCAATAAATGGAATCATTAAAAAAAAGAAAAGGCCGGCTGACAGGCCGACCTTTTGACGAATTAATTAAAATCCAAAGTGCAATTTCATAAACTCGATCTCACTTGAGCTGCACTATGGTTATCAAACAATGATTACTCAATCACAATCATATGTTTTGTAGCTGTGTATTCTCCTGCTTCTAACTTGTAGTAGATTACTCCAGCTGTCAATCTCTCATTTTGTACAGTAATAGTATTAGCGCCTCTCTCCCCTGTTGTCTGGATCACTTCTAATACTTTTCCT
>CALLAE010000045.1 GCA_938002665.1 uncultured Saprospiraceae bacterium
AAGGACTATGAAAAGCGGATCAAAGAGTTGGAACGTATAGTGGGTCAGAAGCAGATACAATTGGATTATTTGGAAAAACTTCTGGAAATTGCTGAAACGGATCTGGGATTTGATCTAAAAAAAAGTACACAATCAAAACCCTGTGCTGGTTCCACGAAAACAAGGAAACATGAGCTATCCCATGAATCGGAAATATCATGTTTCAGGGATCAGCAAGCAAGCTTTTCATCAATGTCTGAAAAGGCAATTGGCATTCGAGGCGAAGTTGTACGATCTATATCATAATTGCCCGATATATAATGCTAACTATTATTAACCAAAAACGGTCAACGCTAATCAGGGATTAACAGTCTGGATTAGTCTTTGTTTGTTGCTCAGTAATTACTTTAAATCACAAATCACAAATCACAAATCACAAATCACTCAACCCATACTGCACAAACTGAATTATCCGTTCGTCTTTTAAGTGCATCCGCTCATAGAAAGTGAGAATATCAAGATCAGGATGCGGCAAGTCACCCTCATAGATGTTATGGCTCTTTATTAAAATCTCATGCTTACCTTCTCCGATGACCTCTAGGGTATGCTCAAAAAATGGGGCAGAGTCTGTTTTGAGATTTATTTTGCCTCCCTTTTGTAACAGGCTCTTGTAGGTTTTCAGAAAGTTGGGTGACGTGAGTCGCCTATTGTATTTAGAATCTTTGAGAAAAGGATCAGGAAAAGTAATCCAGATTTCTGCTATCTCTTCTGGCTTAAAAAAGAGACCTAGCGACTCTATTTTAGTCCTCAGGAAGGCAACGTTAGTGAGGTCTTTCTCCAGACAATTGACAGCGCCACGCCATAGCCGAGCACCTTTTATGTCCACACCTATAAAATTCCTTTCTGGATACCGCTCCGCAAGACCGATACAATATTCTCCTCTTCCACAAGCCAGTTCTAATGTGATAGGCTGGTCATTTTTAAAATGCTCAGTAGCCCACTTTCCAGCAAGCACTTTTTCCGCCCCTTGATAGCCAGTAAGCACCTCGCTTCCATAGGTGAAGCTCTGGTATAAGTTCGGAAATGTTAAGTTTTCTGTAAACTTGAGGAGTTTGTTTCTCCTAGTCATGGTATAATCAGACTTTTATCGTTAATCTAATAGAAATCTCCAATGCTGCCATTGGGGGCCTCTAAATTTTCATTCTCACAAAAGTGGGAATCTTAATAAAGAATTCTAAAATTCTTTATTTCTGTACGCTGACAAAAATATCCTATTTTCGGACCTTAATTCAAAGTATTGAAAAAGCTATTTACATTATTCTTTCTCGTTCTTGCTATCAGCCTTTCCGCTCAGCATAAGATCGGCGTCAGAGCTGGACTAAATTACTCCACTTTATCTAGTTCAGAGTTAGAGAAAGGTGAAGAAATTGGGGTCAGTACTGGTTTTCATTTCGGCATTAATTATACCTATCAGGTAGTCCCTAATTTTGGTGTCAGAGCAGAATTACTTTATCTGCAAAGAGGGTACAACTATATGTTTACAGATACGATAGATGGTGTATATAGAAACATAAGACCTATTCCGACTGCAAGTACAACTGCTGTGCTTAAGGATCCTTTCGTAGAGATCGGCAAGACAGAAGTTACTATGGACATATCTAATGGTTATCTCTCCATACCTATAACAGCACAGTACCAGTTGACTCCTAAATGGGAAATCTTTGGTGGTGCATCCTTTGATTTTCTAATTAATCCCACGGGAAGAGGTCGTGTAGACTTCACCAGTAACGACAGACCAGACGAAATCTTCTTTCGGCAATCTTTTGATCATCATTACAGAGGAGATACGATAGGAGAAGTAAACTTCATAACAGGAAGAGGTGGGACAGCTTCTATCATCCTAGATGGCGAATCTACAAATATATATAAGGTAGAAACTGCATATTATCACCTAGGCAGCGATGACAAAAACGGTAATAAATTTAAGCTAGTAGACATGCATGCCATCTTTGGTGTTAATTACTTTCTTAACCGTGGTTTCTATGTAGGACTGCGAGGTCATTATGGCCTTTTTGATATCACCAATGATGAAATGGACTTCAGTGTAAGAAGCCTAGATGAAGATGGTGGTTATATAAAACGGAAAGACAGGGATAGGTCTATTAGTATCGGTGCTTCCTTCGGCTTCAGGTTTTGACGTTAATAAAAGCTCTTATCAGGGTGATATCCTTGTACACCTTTGAATAGGTTCTCTATTTTTTCCATGTCAGATACATGATTTTCTGTGGTCCAAATGAGGTCTAAGAATCTGAATTCTTTGTTCTTATAATCCAGTACAAAAGGGAGAATAGGTACTTCTGCTAGACGGGCAACATGATAAAAGCCAGTCTTAAATTTTTCAACTTTCTTCCGACTACCTTCTGCCGCAAAAAGTATCGATAATTTTTCTTTAGAATTAAATTTCTTGACAACTGCTTCCACAAAGTTGTTAGACTTTTTTCTATCCACACCGATGCCACCCATCTTTGTAAACAAGGCTCCCAGGGGTCCACTAAAAAGAGAATCTTTGCCGATGTACTTTACATCATCTTGTATAATAGATCTCACCATCAGTCCCATGGGGAAGTCCCAGTTAGAAGTATGCGGCGCAGCTACTAGTATTTTTTTTGCTACCGAACCCTGATGGTCACCCGTAATTTTCCAACCGAGTAACTTGAGTATAACCTTGCTAAGAATTCTAAACATCACTTTAATATAGCAGCTAAATTATTTCTTAAGCGGAGGTTTTTTCTAACATAATTGCAATTGAGAACTGCAAATACCACCTTCAAGACGTTAATATTTTATTTGTAGTACTAATTGTCAAGAAAACAAGTGCTAGTGTAGGTGCTGAGAATGAAAGACATACCCATTTTATAAATGCACTATATAAGTGTAAAGACTTGAATTCTAACTGATTAACAAAAACACATTAGGCTTACATTCCATGTTAAATTTATACTTTTAAAACAGTTGTAAACTTTACTATTTGGGTATATTTACGACGAATTATAATCTGAACACTAAGCTTTTTAATGGAGAACAGAACGAAACGCGACGTATCGTTTTTGAATCTCGTAACTGATTTCGAAACCAACTTTGAACAGGGAAACTCTATCATTTATGAAGAGAAGACCTTTCTTGAGATTATCAGATTTTACGAAGAAGAACTACAATACGACAAGGCAATAGAAGTTGCCGACATTGCGATTGGACAATACTCTTTTAGATCGGAGTTTTATATTATTAAAGCCCGACTATTGTTCCAGACCAACTTTCATGAGGAAGCGCTAGAGCTTCTTTGCAAAGCAGAAAAAATTTCCCCCTACGAACACGATATTTTATTACTGAAGATCAGGATCCTTGCCTTTCAGGGCAAGGTTTCAGATGCTAAGGAAATCTTGGAAGATATGAAGGCTTATGTAAGCTCAGGAGATCTTTCAGATCTGTACCTCAGTGAGTCTTACATCAATGAGTTCTTGCAGGACTACAACAGCATGTATGAAAACCTTACCAAGGCGATCATCAGTGATATGAGTAATGAAGAAGCACTAGAAAGAATAGGTTTTGCGGTGCAGCTCTGCAAGAATTTCTCGCAGAGCATAGAGTTTCACAAGACCATTCTTAACGAAGATCCTTTCAATTACCTAGGATGGTATAACCTTGGCCATGCCTTAGCTTGTGAAGGAGAATACGAAGCTGCAATAGATGCGCTAGAGTACTCTTTCATTACTGAAAAGAACTTCGAAAATGGATATCTAGATTGCTGTGATATCTGTATTCAAGAAAAGCACTTTCAGAGAGCTTTCAAGATCTACGAGACGTATGTAGAAATTTTTGGCATCAATGAAGAGGTTCTCATTAATATGGCGGAATGTGAGTTCCAGTTAGGAGAGCTTAACAAATCACGTATCCTTCTCAATAAGTTACTGAAATTAGATCCTTACAATGATGAGGTCTATTTCAAGTTGGGTCTCTGTTATTCAAAAGCAGAAAAATGGGATAAAGCCATTAATGCTTTTCACAAAGCCATTACCTTAGAAGACAAAAGTGAAGACTACTTTCTGCATATTGCGCATGCGCACAAGGCGATAGGAAGTTATGACAAAGCAGAATACTTTTTTAGTCAGGCAGTAGAAATCGGGCCAGAGCAAAGTCTTTACTGGAGAGATTATATCTCTTTCTTAATTAAGATCGGTAAGAAGCAAGAAGCCTTAGAAGTTTTTGAAGAAGCAGACAACTTCACCTTCGGAGCAGACCTATTATATTGTAAAGCAGTCGCTTTATATCTTAATGGGGACAAGCAGACAGCTTATCAAACTTTTGAGGAAGGCCTGAAAGAAGATTTTGCAGAGCATAAGTTGATTTTTGAGATAGAACCAGAGCTTATGCTGGACAAAGATCTCATAGCAATGATCGCTTACTATAGAGAAGAATAACCAGAATAATTATATTACTCAATCTCGTTTATTGGCGACTGATTTAGCGATCAGTTGCCTTTTTTCTTTTCCTATTGTTATAACTTACTTTTAGATTAGTATTCACCTGACAATCTTTACACTATGAACAATATTCTAGGCAATATAGAACCACAAGCCCTCTGGAATCACTTCTCTGATCTCAATGCTGTACCTAGAGCTTCCAAAAAAGAAGAAAGAGTCATACAGTTTATGGTAGACTTTGGCAAGTCACTAGATCTAGAGACGATAGTAGATGAAGTAGGTAATGTCATCATAAAAAAACCAGCTTCCACAGGTATGGAAGGCAAGCAGACCATCGTCATGCAGAGTCACCTAGACATGGTCCACCAGAAAAATGCAGATACTGATTTTGATTTTGATACAGAAGGCATAAAGATGGTCCTAGATGGGGATTGGATACATGCCGCAGGCACAACGCTAGGCGCTGATAATGGGATAGGCGTGGCGACTATTATGGCTGTACTGAAATCTACAGATATTGCTCACCCAGCTATAGAAGCCTTGTTTACAATAGACGAGGAGACAGGGATGACAGGTGCATTAGGCCTCAAAGGTGGTTTGCTCACAGGCACCATCTTACTCAATCTGGACACAGAAGATGATGATGAACTGACTATCGGTTGCGCTGGTGGTATAGATCTCACTGCAACAGGTATGTATAGAGAAGTAGACATTCCAGCAGACTATAGCACACATAAGGTGATGATCAAAGGCCTGACTGGAGGGCATTCTGGTATGGATATCCACAAGGGCAGGGGCAATGCGAATAAGCTGATGAATAGATTTCTGATGACCCTTTCACAAGACCTGAATCCACTAGTCTCTACCATAGATGGGGGAGGCCTGCGCAATGCCATCCCACGAGAATCCTTTTGCCTACTGTCTCTTCCTCCTACAGCAACGGATCAGCTGAAAGCAGCAGTGGAGGCGTATAGCAAAATACTCAAAGAAGAATATCACGTAACCGATGGAGCTGGTGCCATAGAACTAAGCAATGCAGCAGAGACTGCTCAAAAGGCCATCGCCCCAGACTTTCTAGCACAAGCACTAAGAGCCATCTACGCCTGCCCGAATGGTATCTACAGAATGAGTCCAGACATAGAGTCTCTCGTTCAGACATCCAATAATGTCGCAAGAGTTCTGATGAATGAGGGACGATATAAGATCTTATGCCTCACTAGAAGCTCTGTAGACAGTGAAAAGAAAGATCTAGAAACGGCCATCAGATCTACCTTCGAGCTCATGGGAGCGGAGGTCACTACTGGCGGCAGCTATCCTGGCTGGACACCTAAGCCCTCTGCACCCATCATAAAACTCATGAGCGATACCTACAAAGAAATGTTCAATGCCGACCCTCATGTCAATGCCTGCCACGCAGGACTAGAATGTGGTATCATAGGCACTAACTATCCTAATATGGACATGATCTCTTTTGGGCCTAATATCAGAGGGGCTCACTCGCCAGATGAGAAGGTACAAGTAAGCTCTGTACAGAAGTTTTGGAAGTATCTGATGGAGGTACTGAAGAATATTCCTGAAGTGTAGACTGGGATAGTGTAGTAAGCAAAAATATTGTTTCCTCTTTTACAATAGGATGAAACATCGTCTTATTTATTATGATAATAAGGTTGAGATAGCTACTTTAGAAACTAGACTCTTTATCCCTTATCATTCCTAATTGTGAACAGAAAATCTTACAAACTAGCAGTTTGCACATTTTTAGCGTTTCTATGTTCTCATAAGATCTATCCTCAATGTCCTACAGGTTCTGAACCTCCTTGTATGTGTGAAACTGCTGAGGTCCTTTGTTCCGTAGCAGAGTTAGATGGATTTACAGGTTTTTTAGAAACTTTCCAGCATCCTCAAGATGGTCCATCACCATTCTGTGGTTCTAGTACTATAACTCAGAATCCTACCTGGTTTGCTTTTATTGCTTGGTGTGATGATATACAGATGGATGTGCATTTCACTAATTGTACCACCCAGCCAAGTGGGTATGGAGGAGCACAATTAGCGGTTTATACAGATTGTACTTTTGATACCCAGGTAGATTGTAATGAAACTTGCGTCGGCGCTAATGGTACTGTAACTGTAGATATGAACAATCTCACTATAGGCGAACCCTACTATGTCATGTTAGATGGATGTGGTGGCAGTACCTGTGATTATGAGATAGAAGTTTTTCCCAAAGTTTGTAATGAAGAAATAGAAGATTGGAATGATGAGGTCACAGATAATCTAGTTGTATGTATAGGAAGTACAGAAAACTATTTTGTCGAAAATTTGATAGGCGCGACAGATTGGCATTGGTATATTGACAATGTTGAACAAGACATAACAGATCTACCAGAGTCTAGCATAGAATGGCTGACCGAAGGCACTTATGAGTTATGTGTAGACGCTAGTAATATTTGTGTAGATGTTGATCAAAACCCTGCACCCAATTGTGTAATGATCTTTGTGGCTGATCCCAAAGCTGGAGACTTGGATGCAGATGAGAACCCATTATGCCCGGATGACTTATCATATGTTTCAGTTAATGACCACGCAGATAGTCCTGAATATGAACAATATCTCATTTACGTCAATTCAGATGGTGAGGTTGTTAGAATTATTCAAAATGACTGGGATGAATTTACGTGGCCTACTTGTGAGGTAATTATGGTTTATAGTCTCAATTTTCCAATTGGTGACGATATAGATTTCCCTGACCTAGGGGACTACTTTGATGGTTCAGATTGTCAAGTCTATTGTTGTGATGTGAATAGTTTAGAGATTGAGTTTAGGGATAATCAAGATCCAAAATTTGAAGACCCACCTGATGATATAATGGTTAGTTGTTATGAAGAACTGCAATTATTAAATTTAGGTGCAGTAGGAGAGTTAGACGCAGAAGATAACTGTGCAGAGGATACAGAAATTCAGGGTAAAGAAACCGTAATGGTGGACACTTGTCTTGGTGGTTCCATACTGAGAGAATGGTCATTTATGGACGCTTGTGGTAACGAAACTTACCATCTCCAGACAATTACAGTAGGTGAGCTGCCACAGGCCACTTTTTTGAATGTTCCAGCGGACACCACACTTACTTTCCAGGAATATCAAACTTACTATGTAGACAGTCTTACTTATAGCAATGGTGCGATAGGGCTTTGTGGACTTAATGGAAAAGTTAAAGCAGAGATAGAGGATACTCGTGTCGGATGTGCTGGTACAGTTGTGGTTATTTATAATTATACTGACCCATGTAACCGCCAGATTACTGCTAGTCAGACTATAAATCTCATAGAAGACCCTGCTGCCATAGTAGCTGCTCTAAACTATTGTGATGTAGATGAGACAGGATTTGTCACCATAGCTCAGTCAGATCTTGACTTACTTGTAACTTCAGATGTTGCAGGGTATACTTTTAGTTATTATGCCACACAAGCTGATATGGACCTGATGACTAATCCCTTGGTATTTCCTTTCAGTTCTGCCTCCCTGCCGGGTTCTCAGATTTTCGGTAGTATACAAGACCCACTGGGTTGTAGTACCACACTTATAGTGAATCTAACGATCCATCCCTTACCTGAATTAGCTTTGACTAAAAAAGATGAGACCTGTAAGGATGATGCAGATGGCGTAATAGATATCAGTATAACTACAGCTAATCCGCCTTATATTCTCTTACAGGGATCAGAGATTATTACAACCACTAGCATGATGAATCTAACTTCTGGCAACTATGCGTTTGTGTTAGAAGATAGTCAAGGTTGTATGTCAGAGGAGCAAGTGAATATAGAACCTGGCCTTGGCAATCTGGAATTAATGGTAAGTGCAGCATGTGACAATAATTTTACAGGAACGCTGAGTGATGATGATTTTTATAGCGTATCATTTATTGGAGAAGGTGCCACTGGCAACTTTAATCTTTTGATAAACGATATTCCTGATGGAAATATTTACGAGTATGGTATCATGTATTTGTTGGAGTTAGACGCGGATGGTAGTCAAGTCATCCTGACATTGGAGGATGCCGTCACAGGTTGTAGGACTATTGCGGATTTAGGTTTGTTGACCTCTTGCTCAGACGAATGTGTGCTCTCACTTGATAGTTTTCTATCTACCTGTGATCCTAATGGAACCTTCATAGATGATACAGATGATTATTATTTGATTGATTGTGAAGTATCGGCTATCAATGGCGCAGCGTCACAGCTTTATTCCATTTATGCGAATGGTTCATTGTTAGGAACAGCATCCTATGGTGCCCCATCCCAATTTATTTTGCCAGCAAATGGAGCTAGTGTAGAGTTTTTGTTCGAGGATAGCGATGATAGTTCTTGTTTCATTTCCGAACAAGTAACTGATCCTTTTGCGCCTTGCTCTAGTTTATGTCAGATAGAGATAGACTTTCTTTCCAGCTTATGCTCAGACAATGATACCTCTGCCGATAACGATGATGATATCTTTGAACTCCTATTTACAGTGACTGGAGTCAATACTGGAAATGCTTTTATGGTAACTAACAACGGACTCACAGGTAATTACAATGAGCCATTCACTATCCCGGCTATTCCTATAAGCAATGGTGATTATCTGCTGGAAGTTGTAGACGCAGATGATAACTTGTGCAAGGCTACATTGCTAATCCCAGCTCCATTACCATGTTCTATGCCTTGTGACGTGCTATTGGACTATCAAGTTATAGGACCTTGTAATGATAACATGACAGGAATGATCGATTCGGATGATTTCTATTTTGTGGAAGTCTATATAGCAGCAGATCAGGGAGCAGGCACTGGATACAGTTTAGAAGATAATGCAGGTTTTGGCTATGGTCCTTTTTTATATGATACTGAAATAGTTGTAGGTCCCTTTCCAGCTAACGGAGCAGAACATAGACTTATTCTAGTAGACACCTTTAATGAGAATTGTGAATTAGAATTGGTTTTTTCTCAATTGCCATGTTCTATCTGTGATCATGCGCTTCAGATTACTGCTGATAACCTGCTTATAGATTGTAACAATGTGAATAGTACAATGAGGGGCGCGGGAGATATAGATATTGCAAGCTCTGAATGGAGTGGCCCCAACAATTTTTTCTCAACTGATCCTGAAATTACGGTTACACAACCAGGTGAATATTTCTTGACTGTAACTTTTGGAGATGGATGTATACTAACTGAAAGTGTTTCTGTCAATATATCCGACGATAAACCCATCAGCAACGCAGGGCAAGATCAGATATTGAATTGTGAAAACTCAATTGTTACGCTTAGTAGTGCATTTAGTACTCTAGGCAGTGATATTATTGTCAACTGGCTAGACAGTGATGGTAATGTATTATCTGAAGAACTAACACTGGACGTTTCTGTACCTGGTACTTATGGCTTGAGATTGTTTGATAACTCCAGTCAGTGTTTTTCTGAAATAGACGAAGTGGAAGTGATACAGCTTCTCAGTGAGCCTGTAAGCATCATTTACGCAGATCCTGGAAATATTTTGGATTGTTTTGTGGAGAGTATTACCCTTACATATGAGCCACAAGACAATACAGTATATGAGTGGGTGGTTAATGATGAGATTATAATTGAAAATGAACTTACTATCACTAGCGAAGAGGAGGTGATGCTGATTGCTCTAGATACCTTATCTGACTGTGTAGCGGATACGTCGATACTCATTACAAATCTCACTGGCTATCCTATCATCTCCTTGGATGAAGTGCAACCTATAGATTGCAATACTGGAATGACCTGTATTAGTTTTGCTGCTACCTCACTAGGTAACACCTTATATAGTTGGTATGACAGTAATAACAATCTTATATCTAATGAGGCAGAAGGTATATGTTTAGATAGCCCTGGAATCTATACAGTAGAGCTAATGGATGCAGATAATAACTGTACCAACTCAGAGACTTTTGTAGTGGAGTCTAGCGAAGAATTAAGTATCAGTTTGCCTCCTACACTAACACTTCTTAGAGGCCAAGAGCTTACTTTATTGCCGATTACAAATGTCCCTGAAAATGAACTTGCGGAAATAGTTTGGGAGACTGAGGCTACTTTGTCATGCTATGATTGTTTTAGTCCCATCCTACAGAGCGCTGAGGATAGTACCAGCATTAAGCTTACAATTACTTCCCTTGATGGTTGCATAAAATCTGCTTTACTAATAGTAGACCTACTTAAAACCCCAAAAATTTATCTGCCTAATGTGTTGCATCTCGTTCAAAATGAACTCTTTACTGTTTTTGCCAATCAAGATATCAAAACTATAGACGAGTTATATATCTATGATAGATGGGGAAATGTTATGTTCCAAAATTTTAATTTCCCTACCAATGACAACAGTGAATCCTGGGATGGTAAAAGGAATAACGTGGAGGCAGAACAAGGCGTCTATGTTTATTATCTAACTTATACTGTAGAAGAGGAGCCTTTTATTGTTACAGGAACAATTACGCTAATTCGTTAACTGACAAAGTGTTCTTCTAAATCTTTTATCTCACAAATCGATATGTCATCTTAAGTAAGAAAGTGTTCTGTGGACTTGATGTGAACAGATCTCCTGTAGACAACTGAAAGACATTCCGATCCAGGTCCCCAAAGTCTGTGATGCCCTGTGACCATACTAGAAAGATCTCAGAACCTGGAATGTACTCCCATCTCAAGACCATGTTAGAGCGGAACTGCATAAAAGCAAAATCAGGATTGCCTAGGTTATAATCTGTGGTGCCATCCGCATTCTCATCTATAAGATAGCTGCCGTCATCTAGAGTGATTTGTTCATCAGAATACCAATTGACTCTATCCGCTAATTTATCAGCTGCCGCAGTTGTAACATAGTTGAAGTTGCTATAGCGGGCCTTAAAGATGAAGGGCTGCCCATAGTATTGTAAGGTCAGATTAGGATTGAAACTATAATTAACTCTGAGGGTAGTGGTCAGGCTTTCGTTATCTATTTCAGCCATAAGATAACGGGCCTCTGACCCAAAGGTTCTCTCAGTAACATACTGCGTCTTGTTAGGATTAGATTGTAATTGTAATTCTAGGTTAGCACTGAGTCTATCTGTCGGCTGATAGTTTACTCTCCAGACATAGCGATAGAAAAAGAACTGATCCTCTGCGGCTCTAGAATAGACAATGCCCAGGGTAGTAGCAAATTTCTTTCGTCTATCGGTTCCTGAAAATAAGAAGATGAAGTTTTCATTATTCCATTTCCATCTTGGGCCACCTCTCAAAATAGTATTAGAATAAATACGCGGCTTGTATCCAAATCCAGCTTCAGACCACCAGTTGTTTTTGTAATTAATAAAGCCGTTGCCTTCTATTTGGAATCTGTTGTAATTGCCTTGGTAATCAAATTCTGTAGATTGTCCCAGCGAAAGATTGGCTTGTCTGTACCAGCTTGTAGGTTTGTTGTAGAGTCTAGTGACATTGGTGTACTGGGTTATGAGGTCAGCCTGTCTAAGAAAGCCTATATCATTCAATTCTAATCCCGGACTCTTCCACAGCATACCAGCATTATACCGCCAGTTCCCTCCGCCCACTCTACCTATTTCTATTCTTCCACCATTTCCTGACAGACTGGTCCTGTCTGGATCTACTGAGACATGGTCAGCATCTGTGCGCTGGAAAAGATGCGTCAGTGAAGTTTGGGTTCTGAGTAGTGCTTCATGACTGCCTTTTACAGTACTCATATAGAAAGTCCCTTCTACATAGTACTTTCTATTATTCCAGTTGTGTTTAAAATCCAGCCCTCCTGTGTAGGCCTCCTTATGCAAAAAATCGACATTAGATTCCAGTTGTCTATTGGTGCTCGTAAAGATTGCGCCTATATAAGAATTGCGGTCATTAAAATCTTTTTGCACTCTTGCTGTAAAGTAATTGGTGAGTGGCTCTACCAGTTCTTCTCTTTCTGTCCCTCGCTCATCCAGCTGCGCGAGCACATCAGGCCTTGTATCTAACTCGATCTGTCCAAAAGTTTTCTGGGTAACACTTTCTAGTACTCCTATAGCCCAGCCCTCCTTAGTCTTTCCACTGAATTTAGCAGCGCCTAGAATACGCGTAGAGACGGGCAAGAATTCAAATTCTCCTTTACCTGGATCTACTGAAGTAGAGGACTGTGGTTGTCGTCCGATACGTCTGGAAAAAAATAAATTATCAGCTCCACCACCCACTCTGAAATCAAAGATGTTCTTGTTCTCTACGAAAAAGGGACGTCGCTCTTGAAAAAAGATTTCAAAACCATCTAAGGCAATGGCACCAGGATCTGCATCCACTTGTCCAAAGTCAGGATTGATCGTGAGGTCTAGAGTGAGGTCATTAGTAATCCCGATCTTAGCATCGAGACCGGTAGTCACATGTGCATCACTTCCATCCTCGAATGGGCTGCCTTCTACTGCAGGGTATCTGTCTAGCTGGCTGACGACATAGGGCTGTACTTCCAGTTGCTTTTGAGGTTTTATGCCTTTGAGTCCTTTTAGTTCTCCGAACTCACTGACCCAGCCAGGTGGATTGGCTTCGAGGGGTTGCCATACTGATCGTTCTTCATTGGGGAAGTACCGACGTGTGGATTGTAAGCCCCATACCTGCTCATCTTCACTGCTGAAGCGCAGTTGGCTAAGCGGAACTCTGAATTCTGCATACCAGGCCTCATTACCTATTCGTGTTTTGGCATACCAGATAGGATTCCAACTATCGTCAAAGTCATCATTGTTCGATATGAACTGATCACCCTTTACTCCTGATACAGAGATAGTGAAAGAAAAAGCAGTACGGTCATCATTATAGCTATCGATATTGACCTCTACCCAGTCGCCTGGAAAGTCATCTCGGCGGCCCATCCGTTTTTCTAGTATGTCCATATCAGCTTGCATACATTTGAAAGCGAAATAGATGTTTTTGTTATCGTAGATGATTTTCATGTAGGTTTGCTCTGAGGGCTCTGTGCCTACATCGGGTTCGTATTCTGTGTATTGTCCAGACCATTCTACTAGGTCCCAGGCTGCTTCTTCGAGTTCAGCATCTATAGTGGGGGCAGGGAGGTTTCCGATATGCTGGGTGGTGTAACTCCTCTTGTCTGGTGCATTCTGCGCATAGATGTTGAGACTGAGAAGCAGAGCTAATAATGCGTACAGCGTTTTGAGTATCATGCGGGCTAGGCTTAGTTGATATCCTAAAGTTAATCATTTGAGAATGAGACCCGTTCTCTATGCAAGAACTCTGACGAAAGGTGCAATAATATCGACGGAGTCACTTTCCAGCAAAGCGAATTTTCTTTGGTCTTCACGCTTCTTAGTTTTTTTCTATCTTGGTTTAGTTAAACTAGATGTTGGACTGTTAGATTTCTAAACCTGTCATTGTGGACTGTCTAAAAATCTAAAGGCTAGCGTCCAGATTGGAAAATGTAAATACAATAATTAGAATATGAAAACAATGACCTGCAAACAGCTAGGTGGTGCCTGTGATATGACCTTCACAGCGGCTACCTTCGAAGAAATGGCGGAGCTCAGCAAGCAACATGGCACGGAAATGTATAAGAAAAAGGACGCAGCACATCTAGAAGCGATGGGAAAGATGAGAGAGCTGATGCATGAGGAAGGTGCGCTGCAGAAGTGGATGGATGGGAAGCGTCAGCTTTTCGAGAGTTTATAAGAGAAAGGATAATCCATGAATGACTATTATGCTCTCCTTGGAGTTCAGCGTACTGCCACGAGTGCAGAGATAAAAACTAATTTTCGCTTACTAGCAACGAAGTTTCACCCTGATAAAAATTCTGATCCTGATGCTTCAGAAAAGTTTATTGCTATATCAGAAGCTTATGAAGTACTGCGGAATAAGAAAAGAAGAGCACAGTATGATCTTTATCGGTATCAGGAACTAAAGCAAAGGCGGGAAGCTGCAGAGTCTTTTACTGTCGTCACACCGCCACAGGAGAGTACGCGTACTAGAAGAAATAGAGTTCAGAAAAAAAGAAGCATCGTTTACCATCAGACTGAAAGTAAAAGCAGAAAGCGTATGCTTTTTATTTCAGAAGGATTCAGAATAGCCTTTAGGTATATCCATCATCTGATCGGAATTATATTGTTTGCTGTGATTCTTGGCTCCATGTTTAGACAGTTGGCTCCAGCCTTACAAAAGGGCATATTACCTGCCCTGCTCAATGGTCTATTTCTTTTTGGAGTTATGTATGTAATTTGTCTTATTGGAGAGCATTTCAGATCTGAATTCAGAAAAGATATTGAGACTTTTGAGATATTTTATAGAACCTCAGTTAGAAAACCTCTCATTCTAATGGCCAATCTTATATTGATAATATTGGTTAGCTATATCGTATTTATAAGCTACAATAGCTAGTTGTACTCTGTTTGATTTTTGGCTTAGTCTTGCTTGCCTTTTTTGTATTGTTTCTTATACTTCTTCTTCATCTCATCTTCATGAAAACGTCTAACATTTACTTTGCTGTTTTTGGCTTTCTTTTCATGGAAGGCAGCGCCACTAGGCTTGTGACTTTTCATTTTATGATTATTGAAGGGCACGAACTCTACAGGAATTTCTAACTGTATGAGCTCCTCACTGATGACTAAGTTTTCTGGTGTGAGTCTGATGGGTATAGGCATTTCCATCAGAGCTTCTATGGTCTCCTTATGGTTTTCATCTTTTTCTTCTACAAAAGAAATCGCGATGCCTTTGCGCTCTGCTCTTCCTGTCCGCCCTATTCTATGAATATACTTTTCGGGCACTTCTGGCAGATCGAAATTTATCACATGTGTGACGCCTGACACATCCAGCCCTCTAGCGATCACATCAGTCGCTAGTATAAAACGATAGCTGCCGTCTTGAAAAAGATTGACTGTTTCGAATCTGTAATTCTGTGACTTAGAAGAGTGGATTATGCCTGCGGTCTCTTCAAAGATAGGGTAGAGCCTATCGTAGAGCGCATCCGCTATTTTCTTAGTGCCTACAAAAACCAAAACTTTCTCCATGTCCTGGTCCTCTTTAAGAAGGAGTTCTAAGAGATTGGCTTTAGTGTTAAAGTTAGGCAGTTCATAACAGTACTGTTCTATGTTTTCTAGTGGTGCTCCGGACGGAGCCGTTTCTATTTTCGAATAATAATCAGAATAGAGATCGATGATGGCTTCTACTTCTTCTGGCATAGTTGCGGAGAACATGAGGTTCTGTCTTTTTTCTGGCAGGAAGTCTAGGATATTATTCAGTTGGGTGCGGAAGCCTAAGTTGAGCATTTCATCTACTTCGTCTATTATAAGGCGCTTTAGCAGTTTGGTTTTCAGAACACCATCTAGCATGAGATCTAGCAGACGTCCTGGTGTGCCCACGACTACATCTACGCCTTGGTTTATGAGGGCTTTTTGAGTACGGATATTGGTTCCGCCATAGACACCAGCAGCGACGACATTCATGTAGCTGGTTAGTTTTTCTACTTCTTCTACTACCTGTGCGACCAGTTCTCTAGTGGGCACGATAATAAGGATTTGTGGATGAGGGGATTTAGTAAATTTCCATAGACGGAGGGTAGGCAAAAGATAAGCATAGGTTTTTCCAGTACCTGTCTGAGCAACACCTACGACATCTTTCCCTGACATGATAGTAGAGTAAGTCTTTGCCTGTATAGCTGTAGGGCTTTCTAGGCCAAGATCAGCTAGTGCGCGAGCTAGTGAAGAGCCGATATTGAGATCTGAAAATTTCATTGTTTTAGAAATAGAATTTCAAAAGTACACTAATTAGGTTATAGAAGGTGTTCTTTCGCATTTATGAAGAGTTACATGAGTGAAGATGTTTCCTCTGTCTCTCTTGTCTAACTTAGGAATATGGGGGATTGTATATGTCACCTACAGGGTTTTTTATCTTTGTTCTTATTAGGGATTGAAAGAATCCAATCCTCAATTTTGTTTTGCCCGGCGGGGCTATTTGAATTTTAAGTCTGATGAATGGTTAATTCATCCCTGCTTCTAGATCCGCCTTGCATGAATTACTATTGTAACTAATCGACATCGCCCTTATACACCACACCTACAGAAAAAGCTGGCAAGGGAAAGTCTTCATCTTTAAATGATAAAGGCTTGGTTATATCTCCATCTAGATAATACTTAACTGGTCCAGCTTGTGGGAGTTCTGTGTAAATTCCTAGAATCAGTTTTCTGAGCTCTACCAGATCGATGCCATTGATAACATTATCATTATTGGCATCTGCTGCATATAATTTACAGTTACTGTCCAGTGGCTCCAAACCCAAGATGTGTCTCTGGATCTTAACCATATCTACTGTGCTTATACCCGCTATTGGATTCCGGCCACTTTTGAAATTTAATTCTATCACATCTGTTGGATTAATGTTGCTAGAGGCAACAACACAGTTTAGTAGATCAGCTATCGTAACACTAGAGGCTAGCGTTCCACAGTTATCTTGATAAGCTATGACGTTTCCATTTATTAGAATATCAAAATCCTCTACGACAATAGGTTTTCCTTCACAACTGGTCATATCTACATAGAAACCATTCACTGTTACTTGATCGACTATTATAATTTGAACAAATTCAATAGTCTCAGCCTTACACCAATCTAAGGCCGTATAAGATCTAATAACTTTCTGTCTAACTGTACCTGGAAGAATCTGATCACGATAAGTATAGATGATGTTACAAGCATTTTCTAAGGCAGGGCTTAAGCCATCTAACAAAGCAGGGTCAGAGAGAACCTCATCCAATGGTTTGCCTACTACCTCTATTCTACCTTCTGGCCAGGCTATGTCAGCATTATCAAAGCTCTCTACATTAATATCTTGATAGCATTCTGGCTGATTGCTTAGTTGATTAGTAGTTAAGTCATGGAGAAAGTATTCCATCTGAAGACTGGATTCTTCACAGTCCCAATCTCCTATCAGCTCACCAGGTACTAATTCTAATAGGCCTTGCTCAATGACAATAACATCGAAGGGCTCCCTCACTTCTGTACAATGTCTATCTACCGGAGGAGGACAGTTTATTTGTGAATAAGCATCTGGGCCGAATAAGCTTAGAATCAAGAGGACGAGTGAATATTTCATGAGTTTAGTTCAGTTGTATAGGTAACTCCAGATATCCAAGATACGCTGCAAGCTTTGGAAAAATTAATGATAGAAAAGTACATTTAGGATAGGCCATCTATTTTCGGAGGGATATCTAAAGAATGGCCTTAGCCATTTTAGCTATGGAGGTTTTAAATAGCGTTAAAAAACAATGGCCCTGTCTGACGACTGATGAAAGAAGGAGGAGTTTGGCGCTTGTTTAGCTATTTAAAGCCAGAATAGCGATAAGAAATGGGTACAGCCTATGATTTTTGTTTCGTTTTTTTTCAATGAAAAAATGAAAACCGCCGGTAGGCAAGGTGTATAAACAAAACGGGTAATGCACTGCTGTTAAAATTCTCTCCTTATTATTAACAAAAGCTAATAGTTACGACTTAAGTTCTTTATTCAGAATATAAACGACTGCAATTAAGATATTGACAGTATATTTAGTTATGAGTTTTAGAACACAACTGACGATAGCCCTACTTCTATTTATCTACAGTTTTAGCTCAGGACAGAAATCTGATCTGGTAGGTATTTGGAAAGGAGACCTTGCTGGCTCTACCATGTTTTTGGATATAAAGAATGACTCAGTCTCTATACTCAGCATTCCGATGGGCGGGCTAGATTCCCTAAAATCCAAATCTGTTTCCATAACTGAAGACAGCATCAGACATCACTTTTCTTACATGCGTATACAGTTCAAAGTCATAACCGACCTTGGAAGAGATACTATGTCAGGCGTCTTTATGCAAAATTCTCAAAGCTTTCCCATTAGCCTTACACTAACTGAAAGTATCAAGCCTGAAAGAACCCAAATCCCACAACCCCCTTTTAATTATGACGAGCAAGAAATATCTTTTTACAACCCCGTAGCAGACATCACCTTATCAGGGACTCTGACCAAACCTAAATCAAAAGACTATCCGGTTGTCATTCTTATTTCTGGATCTGGTCTTCAGAATAGAAACTGCGAAATATTCGATCACAAGCCTTTCCTTGTCATTGCAGATTATTTCAGTAGTAGAGGGATAGCAGTCTTGCGCTATGATGAACGTGGTGCAGGAAAATCTGAGGGGGCTTATCACAGTGCCACCTCCGAGGACTTTAAAGACGATGTGCTTTGTGCGGTAGCTAAGCTAGACAGCATGGGTTATCAGACGATAGGTCTGGCAGGTCATAGCGAGGGGGGATTGATTGCACCTCTAGCTGCAACGGAAAGTGAGCAGGTAGATTTTGTCATTTCTCTAGCAGGACCAGGGGAAGCTTTAGATAGTATGATGCTCATTCAGAATAGAGACATCTTAAAAGACCAAGAGTTATTCAGTGATGAAGAGATTGCAGAATTTATCACTTTTACCAAAAAAGTTTATGAGCTCATAGATATAGAAACTCCCAAAGAAGATCTCTATGCACCATTAGGGAAATTGTGCGGGGATTTTTACACAAGTAGGGACTCATCAGTAGCCATCTTATATGGTCCTAGCCAACTAGCTTTTTATCAAAGGTATGGTCAGATGCTCAGTCCATGGTTCCGATGGTTTATTAATTATGATCCACAACCAACGATAGAGAAATTAAGTTGCCCCGTACTCGCCCTTAATGGAAACCTGGATATTCAAGTAGCTGCTGACCCTAATCTAGAGGGCTACAGAACGGCACTAGGTAAAAGTGCCTCTACTAGTTATGAAGTGATAGAACTAGACTCTATAAATCACCTGTTCCAAAAGGTAGCCACAAGAGCAACATCTGAATATTATAATTGCCCAGAATCTTTTAACGAAGAGGTAATGCAGCTGATGGTGGATTGGATATATAAGAATGTCATGAGGCAATAAATAGTCTGGGCTGATGCAGCAATCTTACTTAAGCGGTATTCGATGCTCAGAATGTCTTAAGTCGCAATCAAGTAAATCCATTAATTGCTACCCACATGCAGTAGATATAAATGCGTCAGCCGAAAATAGGTCTGGTGGTGGATCTATAAAAATACTCTGCCAGTATAGTTCTCCAGCGGTAGTCTCAGAGAAAACTACTTTACCCATAATACACCTCCATCAATTTATCTACCCGCTCTTTAAAATACTTGAGATCGTTTTCCATTTTAATGAAGAAGAGTTCTCTGTACTGGTAACCTTCGGAGGAGATAAGCACTGATCGTTTTTTTAGCCTGTTGATCCAGTCTTTGGAAAACTGAAAGAAAGGCTTATTGTGGCTCACTATAAATTGGGGGTAGTCATAGCCAAGAAAAGTAGACTTCACACTTTTAGAATCAAACTGGACGATGTTCAGATAATTGCCAAAATCATTGAGATAGATTTTTAGTTCTGAACCTTCTACTTTATCCCCCTTCATGGATTTGACACCAGAGATACTTATTTCTCTGAGATGCAATATGAGGTTTTCTATATCATTGATTAGTAGTTGGATGTAGTCGGCGCTTTTGAAGGCTCTGATGGTGATGCAAAAGATGATCTGCTGGTAGAGATTATTCAGCATGTTGCTGTTCCATATTTCAGTAACCTGATTGCCGAAGTAGTTATGGGAAATTTCGTTTTTGATTTCTTTCGCTTCCTGTTCGTATTCATTGACATTACCTATAATGAGATTGACATCATCCCAGTGCAAGTGCTTCCACACTGAGATCATAAAATTGAAAATGTACTTATGACCAAAGTAATAGAAGATAGGGAGTTCGTTAGCTAGGTAGGAGAGCTTTACCTCTTCAGAGGCATCTAGGCCTTTGATAGGTTTAAAGAATTTTTTGTACTGATCTATAAAACTATTGAGCGAAGATTTTTCCTTGTGGACAAAGGGATGAAAGAAAGAGATGTACTTGTCACTGCGAAAGGTTGCATCTAGAGATAGGTTATAGTGGTCTGATAAAGTGATAATTTCTGAGATGGGCATCGCAGTGTCTCCATTCATTCTTTTGTAAGCCGCACCTTTCTTAATATTAAGGAGGTCCATCACTTCATAGATGATCTTGTGTTCTTTGGTGTTTCTTTTGGATAAGATCTCAAAGAAGCGTTGCTGGTATTCAGAATTAGTATTCATAACCCTATTTTAAGGTAAGTTGTTTTAATACTATAAAAATATGGAGGAAAGCCTTCAAAATAGTTTACAATACGTAAAATTATAATCACAAAGTTTACAATATGTATAATTAGAAAGGAGAAAGCCACCTTAATTTTGGGATATAAATCAAATGTTATGGAAAACAAGAAATTTCAATTTGCAATTTTGAGTCTATTGGCTCTGATATTATTTGCAGGACAGGGTTGTACTCCGCTCCTATATTCTCCTAGCGCGCAGGCAGTGCCTGTCTTAGAGGAAAAGGGGCATCTCAAAATGGGTGCGGAGCTATCTGTTCCTAATCCTTTGTACGACTTAGTGGCCTCTGGCAATCAAGCTAATATGAGATTAAGAGGCACTTATGCCTTGTCAAACAATTTTGGCGCACATCTAGAAACTTCTATATCTCTAGATACTTCAGATTATAGAACTTATGGTGGATTAGGCCTTGGTTATTTTAGCCATCTAGAGGATAACACCTTTTTTCAGTTGTATGTCACGGGAAGAAAAGGTCAGGTGGATTTTAATGGTAGTGATTGGTGGGCTAGGTCTTTCAAGGCTGATTATACTTCTATAGGAATACAACCAGGGGTAGGATATGAAACAGAGCGCTACAATCTGGGATTATTTACCACCTTCAAAAGAATAGATTATTCCAATGTCGAATCCAATATAACTGTTAACGACTTATCATATCTGGTAGAGCCTGCGGTGGGATTTAGTTACAGCTTTGGTAAAGTATCTCTTGATGCAGAGCTGGGAATCAGTTTTGAGTTGGCAGAAAAGACCACTAACCAAGCCTACTTTACTTTTGGTGCTAGCTATAATATTAATACCAGAAAGAAAGTTCGTAAGCCAGCTCGAGGCAGAGGTAATTAATGTAACTTAGTCAATCAATACTTCACTTAGTAGAATTAGAATAGCATGAGAAGCACCCTCTTTATTATCCTTATGATTAGCCAGCTCACTTTGAATGCACAGATAATCACAGAGATCATGTATGATCCACCAGAGTCTGGAGTAGATTCCCTAGAGTATCTAGAAATCTATAATAATACGGGTGCAGATCTGGACCTGGAAGGCTATTCTATGATAGGTGTGACACATACGTTTACCTCAGCGACTCCACTGGCAGTGGAACAGTATATGTTGATAAGTATCAATGCTGCTGCACTGACCAATAACTTTGGTGTCAATTCTATTCAGTGGGAAGGAGGGGCCCTCAATAATGGTGGAGAAGACATCGGTATTATAAATCCTCAAGGCGATACTATATTCTGGATGGAATACAGCTCATCAGGTGCTTGGCCGTCTAGCGCTTATGGTGCCGCTATAGAATTATGTAATCTAGACAGTGACTTTACAGAGGCTACTAATTGGAATCTAGCTCAGAGCACTGGCAACTTTATGATAGATATCTTCTTTCCTAACGGGTCTCCTGGCAGAGCCAATGAAGCGGTATGTCAGCAAAGAGATTATAAAGAATTAGTCATCAATGAAGTATTGTACGAGCAGCCAAACTGGGATCCTGATTTTCAGTATGTGGAATTTTATAATTACGGAGACAAAGCGATAAACCTCTCAGCTTGGTCAATGAGGGGCAGTCTTGATTTTCCTTTCTTTGGAAACCTAGAGGTCGAGCCTGGACAGTATCTTATCATGACCAGTAAAGTAGGATCATTATTCCCATTCCTTCAGCAGCCCCCTGAAGTGGTCATCGTTTTTAACTCTTCCATCATAGGTGAACCTGATTTTGTTCTAACCAATCCGAACGGTGATGAAGTAATGAATTTTCGATATGGACAAACTGTAGAATTCCCGATAGCTATGAGAGGAGAAGCAGTAGAGCTCTGCGACCCCACTGCTGACCCTAATGACGGAAATAACTGGGCGATATCTTCTAATCTCGGAACCAATGCAGATGGAAATATGCTAAGTGGGACACCACTAGCACTTAATAACTGTGAGCCTAGTAGTATTTTAGAATTAGGAGAGGAAGATGATTATAGTATTGTACCTCATCCAGTAGAGACGTCATTCAGAATAGAAAGTACTGAGACCTATGATAAGCTTCAGCTTATAGATCCGTATGGCAGAATTATTATGGAGCAAGTTCCAGGGCAGGAAATTTCTATGGAAGAATTTGCACCTGGCACTTATGCAGTTAGGATTTTTAGTGGAGCTCGTTTTGTTACTAAGAAGTTGTTGAAGTTGTAGGTTTTTTATTCGTCTATGCTTGATAAAATTTTCCGCTTTTTTCATTGATAAAAAAGCTTGCAGGATTTAGTGGTCACGCTACAGCGTGATGGAAGCAAGTAAATCTTGCTTTCAAAGGAATGAACCTCGATATCAATCGAGGGTGGGCAGGCAGAATGTTTAAAGGAATTTTTGCTCAACTGCGTTTC
>CALLAE010000046.1 GCA_938002665.1 uncultured Saprospiraceae bacterium
CTTGCTCACCTCCCCTAAGTCTATACCATCACTATTAAAGCCAAGAAAATTATAGATTCTATTGTTGCTGATTATCCCGCCCTCTACTTCATCATAATCTATGGCATCTGTATCTACTCTATTATTCCCTCGGAAGGTGCAGTTGTGGACGAGACCCTTACCATATTTTATATTAATAAGATCACCCGTCACTGCAGAATGCAAAGAACTATTCTGTAAGGAGATATCTGAATAATATCCTAGTATAGGATTGTTATAGACCTCTTCTATAATCAGATGATCTATTTCTAAGATAGAATGGAACGCAGAAATCGCAGCATTTTCATAGATCGGATGATTACCTTGTGAGGCTTGGCTGAGTTCTAACCATGCTAGTCTAGATGTATCAGTCGCATTACTAAATATCAAACCTCCCCACGCAGCTGCTCTTGCATACGTCGTCATAATAACTGGCTCAGCTTCTGTCCCTTCTGCTGTGAGACGGCCATTGACTATCAGATCGACCTCATCCCCAAACTGCAATTCTACACCTGGCTCTACAGTAAGCGTAACATTCTCACTCACTAGTACATCTTCTGTTACTAGGTACGGACTGCACTCTTTGGTCAATCGAGTATCCACGAGAATGGGACCCTCTAATCTACAGTGATCTAAGCTCTGATATGATGCTACTAAGGTGTTCTTTTCTGACAACTCCATATCCAGTACTTCATTTGTGCTGATATAATTATCACCCTCTGTCATCGTCATACTCATCTCTAAGTCAAAGCTGAGATCAGAGCTAGTATTATTTTGCTGATGTATTTCTACGGCAATGAGATTAGTACCTTGTATAAGATACTCAGGACTTACTGAGAAGCTGTAGTAAGTATCTTCTTGAGGGCTGGCCATCGCCGCAGATGCTAGTGTCAGGTAATTAATATCCCCTTCTGGCATATTACTACGATAGAGCTCTTTACCATTTAGATAGACCACTGCACCATCATCTCTTAATAATTGGAAATCCAGACTGACAACTTTTTTCTGATCTAGCTCCACCTCCACAAATCGTCTGAAGTAGGTCGTTATATGTTTGTTGTCCTGATCAGAACCGTAATCTATAATTGTCCTCTCATCATCATCACCATAACCAAACTGTGCTCTATTTACATTCCAGCCACTTGCATCGAAAGTCAATTGGTTCCAATCATTTCCTGGGTCAGAACCATTGTCAAGATATTGCCAGGTAGCTTCTTTACGAATCAGTTCTTCGTTAGTCGTAGGCAGCCACCCTAAGAAACTGAAGCCTTCATTTGGAATAGCTGTTAACTGGATAGGTAAAGATTTGAAATACGGTCCTGTCCAAGATGTGCTAGGCACTGGCAACTCATTTATGGTCATAGTACCTGCTGAAGCTGGATGTGTATATAGACTTAATGCTACTGTCTCCTCTAATCCAAAGGTGGTTTTCAACTCATCTAAAATAAACGAAGGTCTATCATAAGCAAACTGCTTGAGTTCCGCTACTTCTTCTTCCCAGTATTCTACTGAGCCTATCCCATTTCCATAAGCCGAAGTTGTATTGCCCCATTTTTCCACATGATATGGCAGTTCTGGTGCGATAAGTTCTGCAAAATCTGTTATGGTATTTTCTACAGTATGAGGATGAAAGGTGGTGTACAAGTGATCAGCAAATCGAGAGATAAATTGTGTTCTGAAATTATCGTTCTTAATGACATTACTAAGAAAGGTTCTGGCATAATCGTATACAGGATTATTACCGCCCATAAAATATTCCAAGCCATATCTATCTGACCGAGCCATCCCTCTATCTAAGTCCGTGAAGATCCATCGCCACTTTGTATCTGCAGCTTTGGGTTTCCATAACTGAATGTTATGCCCATAGCTACTATTACTAGACCACATCTCTGTGATGAAGTAATCCATAAAATTCTGAATATCCACCTTAGAGAGCAGCTGCTGATAATTGTCTTGATTACTCAGATCACTATAGAAAAGGTTTCTCATTTCTGCATAAGCAATGGTATCCCCTTGCTCTGCAATACCATCATTTTCTATCAGATCATATTCTGAACCTGAGTAGCCAAAGTTGTCTTCTACAAAACTTTCATCTATCCGAGACCTGAGATTATGGATACCCATATAAGCGCCATTTATAAAAGCGATAGCAGGCCTGTAGCCCATGCGTTCTATATCCATATTGTCAGCTGTCAGCTGCTGTGCTAAGGCATCCCGAAACAAAGTGTTACTCCAATCATTTCCAGAGGCCCTCAGTATAAAATTATCATACTGCTTTCTGTCTCTATCAAAGAAAAGCTGATAGTCAAGATTATTGCTGTCGTAATCATTATCAAAGTAGATGCCCAGCATTTTTTGTGGGAGCACCCAGGAGTTCAGGCCATTTACTTTTATTCCGGCTAACTCACTGAAAGCTGCTCTATCACTGCCGTCATTCTCAAAGAGTTCTATATTAATGGGATACCTCCAGGGAGGCTTAAAGTCTTGTACATAGATACCTGTCTGCTCATCCCAGAAGTAATCTGGCTCACTCACTATAGAAACTACTGGCAGTCCTCTGTCTGCTAGACTAGAATCAAAGAAATAAGAATGTGTGATGGCTTTGCCAGGTAACTGGTCAGGTAAGATGGACACTGCTCTCAAGACCGTCGTGGTAGTAAGTTCTATGGGAGTGGTGTAGAGCAAGTCATCTGTCTGTGGAAGAGAACCATCTAAAGTGTAATAAATATCTCCCTCTATGCTACGAAGTTCTACTTCTATAGGCTCTGAATAGAAACCGCCTGTCTTGCTGAAACGTGGCTCATAGAACGTCAGCTGTGCATAAGACAGCTGTGCATTAGGAGCACCTGGGGTCGGTTCTGCAAAAAAGCCCAAGCCTGCTGAGTCCTCGCTGCGCCTGCCCATGGATATATTTGTCTTTTGGTGGGCATATTCCACTAGATCTATAATTGTGGTGTCTTGATCATAAAGTCCTATGGCTTCCCCTTCCTTGGTCAACTTAAAATTAGCATGAGACCCTTGGTCAGCGCCATCTGCCCAGATGAGTAAGTAGCCCTTAGAGGCAATATATAATTCCGAAATCTGCCACTTAGTGGGATTATCTAGGTTA
>CALLAE010000047.1 GCA_938002665.1 uncultured Saprospiraceae bacterium
CAGTCTCAAGTACACTTCACGGATGTAACCATAAGATAAAAAGGGGAGAGTCTAGTCAACTCTCAATAACAATGCAAAAAGCAGGTCTAGTCAACTTGTAAAAGAATAGAGTATTTAATGAGAATGAACGGTCAGCCTTCTGGCTGACAAGATTGACTAAATGTCAATCTTGAGTGAGAGAACTGAAACAACAGTTTCAGCGTTCCATTCGGTTTTGTTCTAAAAAGGGTCGCAGGTATAGTCAACTTGCAAAAAACAGCCTCAGAGAAATCTGAGGCTGTTTTTTTTATTTCCCCATGCTGATGCTGATGCATCTTTTTTTAAGATTTTGTCTTGTCGACCCTGTGGAGACAACTTCAAAACACAAGATAGCCGAGCTCCTAATTAGTTGAAGTTTTCTCCGCTTGCCTTTGTTACGGTCGAAAAGGCAAAGAGGATATTAAGCCTTCATAAGCCTTTCTTATTTCTCTTTGATAACAGTTCTACCTTCTGAAATTACCCTTTGTCTTGTCGACCTTATGGAGACAACTTCAAAACACAAGTTAGCCAAGCTTCTGATTAGTTGAAGTTTTCTCCGCTCCACTTTGTTACGGTCGAAAAGACAAAGAGGAGGTTAAACATTAAGAGTTTTCTCTTCTCAAATACCCTTTATCTTGTGACCCTGTGGAGACAACTTCAAAACACAAGACAGCCAAGCTTTTAATTAGTTGAATTTTTCTCCGCTCCACTTCAAATACCCTTTGTCTTGTCGACCTTGTGGAGACAACTTCAAAACACAGGACAATCAAGCTCCTGATTAGCTGAATTTTTCTCCGCTCCACTTCAAATACCCTTTGTCTTGTCGACCCTGTGGAGGCAACTTCAAAACACAGTACAGCCAAGCTTTTAATTAGTTGAAGTTTTCTTCGCTCCACTTCAAATAACCCTTGTCTTGTCGACCCTGTGAAGACAACTTCAAAACACAGTACAGCCAAGCTTTTAATTTGTTGAAGTTTTATCCACTCCACTTCAAATACCTTTGTCTTGTCGACCTTGTGGAGACAACTTCAAAACACAAGACAGCCAAGCTTTTAATTAGCTGAATTTTTCTCCACTCCACTTTGTTACGGTCGAAAGGACAAAGAGGAGGTAAAACCTTATTGATTGTGGGCTTTCTTGCTTTTCCGTGCTGATGCTGATGCATCAAGTTCACTCACTTTAAAGCAACATTTGGTTGCTTTTTTTCTGCTATGCAGACCATCCGTTAACATCTGAGAAATCTGAGACTGTTTTTTATTTCTCTATGCTGATGCATCAGTTCACTCACTTCAGAGAGACATTTAGTCTCTCTTATCACTCTCACGAGTGACCGTTCGTTCATTTCAGAGATAAACACTACCTTAGGATTAGAAAAATCAACTAATGGATAAGAACCGAAGAAAATTCATTCAGCTTGCAGGGACTGTCGCTGTAGGAGCTATAGTGTTACCGACTTCTGCTTGTAACAGTAATAAAGCCAGCATGGATATTAAGAATGCCAAGCTTGCTAAGGGCAGTCCTTTTGGGATCCAACTCTATACTCTCAGAGATGACATGGCTGTAGATCACAAGATGGTCATACAAAAACTAGGGAGTTTCGGGTATCAGCAGATAGAGGGTTATGAAGGGAAAGATGGCATATTCTGGGGCATGGGAAATAAGGCTTATCAATCTTTGTTAGCTGATAATGGGATGAAAATGGTCTCTGCGCATTGTGATATTTATACAGACTTTGAGACAAAAGCAGCTCAGGCAGCTGAGATAGGCATGAGTTATCTGGTATGCCCATGGGTAGGTCCTCAAAAGAGTATGGATGACTGGAAGAGAGTCACGGAAAAGTTTAATGAATGTGGCGCCATTTGTAAAAAGAATGGGATTGGGTTTGCTTACCACAATCATGCTTATACATTTAAAGCCTTCTCAGGCATGATTCCCATGAAATACATTCTAGATAATACTGATCCTGATCTAGTAAAACATGAAATGGATATATACTGGGTAGTAACTGGAGGTGCAGACCCTATAGAGTATCTTACTAAATACTCCAATAGATACAGGTTGTGTCATGTGAAAGATAGAATGAAAGATGCGGGAGACGAAAGAATGGCTTCATGCGATTTAGGGACTGGAATTATAGATTTCCCAAGTATCATTAAAGTCGCTAAAGCAAATGGCATGGAATACTTTTTATTCGAGCAAGAACGCTATGATAATTCTACACCGATGGAAAGTGCTAAAGTAGGGGCGGACTATATGAAGAAGATATTTGTCTAGTCTGGTTGATTAGTGATTTGTAGATTCGTTAATTTTTGGAATTGAAACATGGTTCTTCATATTCACTATGCCCATGGACAAATAACTAATACACTAATCACCAATACACTAAACAAGATACCCTCCATCCACACTAAAGCTTGCACCAGTAGTATAGCTTGATGCCTCTGAGGCTAAGTAAACGGCCAAGCCCGCTATCTCCTCAGGTGCGCCCATTCGAGCAGAAGGCAGGTGCAGAGTGAAGGCTTCCAAGGTTTTCTCATCTTGCCAGATTGCCTTGCTGAATTTTGTTTTTATCAATCCAGGACAAATGGCATTGCTGCGTATGCCTTTGCGACTCCATTCTTTTGCTTGGCTCTTAGTGAGCATGATGAGGGCTGCCTTGCTGATACTATAGAGACCTAGTCCAAAGGATGGCTTAGTGCCTTCTACAGAGGCAATATTGATTATGGAGCCACCTCCACGACTCTGCATAGAATCATAACAGAGATTGGCAAGAGTGAGACAGGCTTTCACATTAACGTTCATTATTTTATCAAATACTGCTTCGTCTGCGTCCTTGAGTTTTCCGAAGACTGGATTAGTTGCAGCATTGTTTACAAGTATGTCTATACCCCCATAAGTGGCTATGGTTGATTGAACTAGATTTTCTAAGGCTTCTCTTTTTCCTACGTGACAGGCTATGCCTTTTGCTTCTAGACCCTTGCTGGTCAAATCTTTAGCAACCTCGTCCACTGCTTCTTGACTTCTGCTGCTTATGATGACTTTGGCACCATGCTCGGCCAGCCCCTTAGCTATGCTTGCTCCTATGCCTTTAGATGCTCCTGTGACGATAGCTACTTTACCTGATAGATTAAAGATATTACTCATGCTCATTGGTTAATTTCTTACTACTCTGTTATGAATGTATTTAATTTCAGGCACTTTAAGGACTCTAAGGGATACTCTGTCAGTTATATTCTATAATTTGAACCATTGAAAATTAAAGTGGTCATTAGAGTATGAATAAGCAAATAATACTGAAGCAACGTCCTGAAGGAGAGGTAGATAGTAATACTTGGGTACTGCAGAAGGTGGCAATTCCTAAACCATTAGTTGGCGAGGTGCTGGTTCAGGTGAACTATATTTCCTTAGATCCAGCAATGCGCGGGTGGATGAATGATTCTAAATCTTACATAGCACCCGTGGACCTAGATGCGGTTATGCGAGCAGGTACAATAGGTACAGTCATAGAAGCTAATGGCCATCCCCAATTTGTAGTGGGAGATGTACTGACTGGCTGGGGAGGTGTTCAGCAATATTTTACAACTAATGGGGAAGGACACTTCAAGGTAGACACAAGCATGGTGCCTATGCAGAAATACCTAGGAGCTCTAGGAATGCCAGGAATGACTGGTTACTTTGGGATTTTGGAAGTAGGAAAAATCAAAGAAGGTGAGGTGGTCTTAGTCTCTGGGGCTGCTGGAGCGGTAGGTAGCGTTGCTGGACAGATAGCAAAGATAAAGGGTTGTAAAGTCGTGGGCATAGCAGGAGGTCCTAAGAAATGTCAGTATGTAGTTGAGACTTTAGGTTTTGATGCCTGTATAGATTATAAGAATGAATCAGTCTATAAAGGGATCAAGGCTCATTGCCCAAAAGGGATAGATGTTTACTTTGATAATGTGGGAGGGGAGATACTAGATGCTGCATTGGCACAGCTTAGAAGGGAGGCGAGGGTAGTGATCTGCGGCGCCATCTCTCAGTACAATAATAAGGAAGCCATCATTGGACCAAAAAACTACTTATCTCTCTTGGTGAATAGAGCGACCATGCAGGGGATGGTTGTTTTTGATTATGCAGCTAGGTACAAAGAGGCAGGCATGCAGATGGGCATGTGGATGATGGAAGGTAAGCTTCATACTGAAGAAGATGTCTACGAAGGCATTGAGCAATTTCAGAATACCTATGAGCGATTATTTACAGGAGAAAAAAGAGGTAAGTTATTGTTAAAGATTATAGAAGAATAGATGAAAGCGATTTTATGTGAATCTTTAGGTTTACCCTCAAGCTTGGTCTACAAAGAGATAGAAAGTCTAACGCCTGGTCCTGAAGAAATAATAATTAGCACCAAGGCCTGTGCCGTAAATTTTCCTGATACACTGATTATCCAAGGAAAATACCAGGTCAAACCTGAGTTGCCTTTTTCGCCCGGTAGTGATATATCTGGTATTGTTAAGTCTGTAGGATTTGAAGTAAAAACCTTTAAGGCAGGTGATGAAGTATTTGGGGTAGTGCCCTATGGAGGCTATGCCGAAGAAGTTAGAGTCCAGCCCACTATGATCTTCCCCAAGCCACCCTCTATGAGCTTCCCTATAGCTGCATCTTTTCTGTACGCTTACGGCACCTCCCTGCATGCCCTCAAGGATAGAGCTCAGCTCAAGGCAGGTGAGACCTTAGTCGTGCTTGGAGCTTCGGGAGGAGTGGGATTAGCTGCTGTGGACATTGGTAAGATGATGGGGGCAAGGGTGATTGCTGCTGCTTCTACCGCAGAGAAATTGAAAGTTTGCCAGCAGTATGGAGCCGATGAACTAATTAATTATACGGACTCTGATCTGAAAGCTAGCATAAAAGAGCTGACCAATGGTAAGGGAGCCGATGTCATCTGTGATCCCGTAGGAGGGAGTTATACTGAAGGTGCTGTGCGGGCCACTGCATGGGGAGGGAGATACTTAGTCGTCGGTTTTGCAGCGGGACAAATTCCTAGCCTGCCCCTCAATCTTGCTTTGCTCAAAGGCTGCTCTGTAGTAGGTGTTTTTTGGGGACGGTTCACTAAAGAAAACCCTCAAGGTAATATGGAGAATGGCCAGCAGATCCTGCAGTGGTATAAAGAGGGCAAGATTAAGCCACATATCTATAAGACCTACCCACTAAGTCAAGCGCCCAAGGCATTAGAGGATATGATGCAGAGGAAGGTGATAGGAAAAGTTATTATTGAAATTTAGAATCAGACAAAATGGAAATGAATCCACAAGCGTATTTTGAAAAAATAGAAAAGAAATTAACTGAGCAGTGCTATCGTTTTGAGAGGACTGATTTTAATAGGCCTTGGGGTGGATTCTTTGTGATAGAAGAGTCACAGCAAGCAAAGTTTATTGAACAGTATTTCGATGATATTCCTTCTGGTCAGATCGAAGAGGGTTTGAAGGTATCGCCTAAGATTTTGTTAGTTGCCCCTCATAAGCGATTGTCATGGCAGTATCATCACAGAAGAAAAGAAGTCTGGCAAGTTGTCTCAGGTGAGGTGGGAATAGTCAGAAGTGACACGGATGAAGAAACGCCAATGGCCACTTATAAGGTAGGGGATCAGGTGCAGTTAGCCCAAGGAGAACGCCACCGCCTAGTAGGTCTGGAAGAGTGGGGGATGGTAGCTGAGATCTGGATCCATACAGATAGAGATCATGCCTCTGATGAGAATGATATAGTGCGACTGCAAGATGACTTTGCTAGAAAAACACCATGATCCTAGAGCTCTGCCGAAAGTAGTGCGGCTTGCTTTATTGCTCTTTTGGCATCTAGTCCTTTTGCATCTAGAGCACCCCCGATAACATGTATGTTACTTTGATCAAGATGGAGTCCTTCTGATAGTTCATCTAAGGACTCTTGCCCTGCACAGATCACTACATTATCCACATCTAGCGTATGGATTTCTTCTCCTACCTTTATTTTAAATCCCTGATCCGTCATACTGAGATACTCGCACTGCGAAAGCATCTCTACCTCTTTCTTTTTTAGGGAGGCCCTATGTATCCAACCAGTCGTTTTTCCCAAGTCTTTGCCATGTTTCCCTATAGATCTCTTCAGCAAATATATTTTTCTAGGAGATGGGCTATCAATGGCTACAGCAGTTGCTCCTGCTTGCTGGTATTGCATGTCTACTCCCCATTCCTTCATGTACGCAGAAGTATCCACAGCCTGTGACGGGTCATGGGCTAAGTATTCCGCTACATCAAAGCCGATACCTCCTGCACCCACTATCGCTACTCGCTTGCCCACAGGTTTCTTATCCCACAGCACGTCCCTATAACTCAAGACCTGAGGATGATCTACACCTTCAAAATTCAATTTTCTAGGATTGACGCCTGTAGCGATGATGACCTCATCGTATTCTATTTCGTTGAGAGTAGCAGCAGAGGCTTTAGTATTGAGAAAGACTTGTACGCCATACTTTTTCATCATAGTCGAGTAGTAACGAATGGTTTCTGTATAGTCTTCCTTGCCTGGGATAATCTTAGCCATATTGAACTGCCCCCCTAACTTATCTTGTGCCTCATAAAGATGGACTTCGTGCCCTCGCTCACTCGAGATAGCAGCAGCAGCCATGCCAGCTGGCCCACCGCCTATCACGGCTATGCGCTTTTTTGTCTTTGCTGGTAGATAGTTAAGTTCTGTTTCATAACATGCCCTGGGATTGACAATACAAGAGCAACGCTGCATCGTAAAGGTATGATCGAGACAGGCTTGATTACAAGCGATACAAGTATTGATTTCATCAGCTCTATTTTCCATTGCTTTTACGACAAACTGGGAGTCTGCAAGAAAGGGTCTTGCCATCGATATCATATCTGCACAGCCCTCTTGGAGAACTTGCTCAGCTATCTCTGGGGTATTGATTCTATTAGTTGCAATAAGCGGAATGTTTACAGCTCCCATAAGTCTTTTTGTTACCCATGCAAATCCACCGCGCGGAACCACTGAGCCTATGGTAGGTACTCTAGCTTCGTGCCAGCCTATTCCAGTGTTGATAATAGTGGCCCCTGCTTTTTCTATAGCTTTAGCTAATTGCATAACTTCTTCCCAGGTACTTCCATCTTCTACCAGGTCTAGCATAGATAGACGATAGATGATGATAAAATTTGGACCTAAGGCCTCTCGTATGCCTTCCACGATTTTGATAGGAAATTTGATTCTGTTTTCATAGCTGCCTCCCCATTCATCTGTTCTGTGATTGGTTCTTTTGACTATAAATTGATTAATGAGGTAGCCTTCTGAGCCCATCACTTCTACACCATCATAGCCAGCCAGTTGTGACATTTTTGCACAGTTCACATAATCAGCTATGGTCTGTGTTACTTCTTCTGAGCTAAGTTCTCGAGGAGTAAACATATTTATCGGTGCCTTGATAGGAGATGGAGCGACGAGTTCTTTGCAATAGGCATATCTGCCTGTATGGAGAATCTGTAGACAGATTTTACCATCTTCCTTGTGTACAGCCTCAGTTATCACCCTATGATGGTCAGCATCTGCCTGTGTCATCATTGTTGCCCCACCAGTACCTACGACACCTTCATTATTAGGCGCTATGCCTCCAGTGACAATGAGGCCCACTTGACCTCTTGCTCTCTCTGCATAGAATTCCGCTGCTAATTTGTTGCCACCTGGAAATTCCTCGAGCATCGTATGCATTGACCCCATTAGGACTCTGTTTTTTAGAGTCGTAAATCCTAGATCTAGTGGTTGTAGTAGTTTGTCGTACATAAGTCTTTTTAAAATGCTGTTGTAAGCTAGAGAAAGATGAAGCTAGTGTTTTTCCTTTACTTTCATTAGATGACTAATTCCCTTATCTAAGCCATAACGGTAGTCTAACATAAGTGAACTTTTAGAATAAGAGTAGGTACCACTCTTTAATAATTTCTTAGGGGCTATTTGGTGTATGGTTGTGCCTTTGGGACTATTACTCATAAAGTCTATCGCTTCATTGTATTTTTCAAAAGCAGACTCAAAAGTTTTAGCAAGCTTTGGTGTGGATTTAAAATAGCGACTGCCAAAATAATCAGCCCAGCTTTGTTTGATCTTGAGTCCTTGTGGTTTAGTTCTCAGCACTAGGATTTTCTTACAGCCATTTTTGTGGGCCCATCTGACAGGTAGAGGGTCACTCCAGCCTCCATCAAAATAGTCTTTGCCATTAAGCTTATGGACCCCTTTAGTAGCAAAAGGCAAGGTGCTAGAGGCTACCACACATTGTATCCAGTTTTTCGGCCCTGGACTGAGATAGGTGGCTTCTCCTTTTTTTCTATCAGTTGCTACAATGTAAGGGGTGATTCTTTGTGCAGTAATAAGTGCTGCTTTTATATCAAAAGGTACTTTCTTAGAAGCTACTGTGGCAATGTAGTCGATATCTAGATAACCTTTCTGGCCGAAAGTTCTTTTATAATTAGCAAACTGTTCGTCCTTGGCAAGATAGCGCATGGCACTAATTACTGATCTGTATTGGCCACTTAGATAATATGAAAGAGCTACTGAACCTCCAGAGTTTCCTATAATTGTTTTAAAAGGGTAATAATTAGCACTTATAAAAGCATCCACCAGTCCAGCAGTAAAAGCCGTTTTGAATCCGCCTCCCTCTATAATCAGGCAATCATATTTCATGGAACAAAGTTAATTAGTATTAGATTACGAGTCTGGTATCCAGCTAACGATTAAGCAATTATTTGTTAAAGAATCGAATTCTTTCAGGCTGGTAAGCCTTTTTAGTTTATCTTAGGTCTAGACAAACCATTAGTAGTATTCATTCTTGGATAAAATACCTAGTCTCTTTAGTTGTACTCTCGTCTTTCTTAGCTATTGTAGTTGCCAGGAATAATCTTCTTCATACTTCCTTACCTCAAGACTTCAATGCTTGTGGTCAGAGCCTTGCTAATAAGCTACATGGTGATTACGAGCTCATGCGGCAATATGATCTAGTGTATGCTGAGCAATCAAAGGCAACTGAGCAGAAAAGTCATCCTATTGTATATGAGTTGCCTATCGTTTTTCATGTGATACACCAGAATGGTGACGAGAGTCTATCTGACCTAGTTATAGAAAATGGTCTAGAATCCCTCAATGCAGCCTTTTCTAATAATGGGTATTATGATCAAGGAGAAGGTGTAGATACAGAAATAGGTTTCTGTCTGGCCTTAGTGAATGATGATCAAATTGCAGAGCGGGGGATAGTAAGGGTACAGTCAGGTCTGACGGATTTTTATATAGAAGATTCTGACGATGAGCTCAAGGCCTTGTCTAGGTGGTCTCCTTACGATTATATCAATGTCTATGTTGTCAAAGAAATCAGAAGTCATGCAGAAGGAAATGGGCTTGCAGGTTACGCCTATTTGCCTAGTGCACATGGACAAAGTTATGATGGTATCGTCATAGAGGCCCGCTATTTTAGCTCAGAGGCTAATCTTTCTGTATTAGTACATGAGATGGGCCATTATCTAGGGTTGTATCATACTTTTTTGGGTGGTTGTCTTAACGCAGATTGTGGTGTAGCTGGTGACGCTGTCTGTGATACGCCTCCTGATAATAGCACTGCAAGATTGCCCTGCTCTGAGCCTAATAATAGTTGTGTCAGTGATACGATGTCGGGTTATACTTTGGATCAGCCTGATATGATCAATAATTATATGGACTATAGTGAGGTCAGCTGTTATAATGCATTCACAAAGGGCCAAAAGCAACGTATGCAACGCTTTGTAACCAGTCGCCGGAAAAGTCTACTCAGCAGTAATGGATGTAAGCTTCCTTGTCTGTCTAAAATAGAATTAGGCAACTATCAGGAGACTTATAACCTCTCCACCACTGACCAACTCTCTCTAGATATGATAGCCTCTGGCGCCACATCTGTCCGCTGGTATATCGATGAAGTCTTAGAGTATACTACAGCAAAGATTGACCATCAATTTCAGCAAGCTGGAAAATATGAGCTGCGCTTTGAAGCAGAAAATGGGGCCGATGAATGCAGGCGCATTGTCTACATAACAGTAGATGTAGCATGTATCGTTAAGGCGGATATGTCCTTTAGTCAGAGTTATTATACGGTTGGTGAATCTATAGAACTACTAAGTAAGTCGGAAAATTATTCTGAACTGAGCTGGACTGTGAATGGGATAGATCTAGGGGATAGTCAATCTATAGAATATCTACTATCAACCGAAGGGGTCTACGAATTTTGTATAGAAGCCACCGATGGTTTCTGTGATAAGACTTATTGTAAGTCAGTATTGGTCCTAGAAAGTTTTGGTCTTTGTAATCGCTTCTCAGGTTTTTCTATTTCAAGTTCAGGACCAGAGAATGCATTTTTAGATGTGGACGTATATGGTGATGGCTTTGTGGCCTTAGCCAACCTGTCTCAATCTGGTTTTGTCTTAGTACATATGGATTTCGACTTGAATGTACTGAACTATGATACCTACATTGCACATAGGCGTCCTCAATATGGAAAGCTGTTAGTAGATGGCAATTTTGTATACATAGCTCTGAATAATGTAGATGAAAGTTACTTAAGGATGATTAAATTCAACTTGCTTACCAAGGCGAATGTATGGGATTCGAATATTGCCATTCCTGATTTGAGAATATTGAGTGATATACTGCGCAATGGTAACCAGTTATTTGTGTTAGGAGATTTTAGTGGGACCTTAGGTTGTGATGGTCTGCTCATCGAGATTGAAGATGCTACAGGCGATGTGATTGAGCAGCGGGGTTATAACTTAGGAAGTTGTGAATCCTTTTCTAGCAGTATCATGAGATCAGATCATATAATTACTACTGGAAGGTATAATTATGCTGGTGGTGGTCAGAGTAAAATGAGACATAGTGTTTCAAGGCTTGGGTTGGATGGAGAAGAACAGTGGTCTAGATTAATAGGCAAAGACTTAGATTCTGAAGCAAGACTCTATACCACCTCTGTTATTAATACCTCCTCTGGTATGGCTATGTGCGGATTTGGGGATCATGATGGGATAAGTAGTCAGGATATTGATTTGATTTTTTATACCACTAATGATAATGGCATCCTTCAAGAGTACAAAAGTTATAAGCTTAAAGAGGGTCAAAGACAAAAACCCATTACATTGATAGAAGATAGCGATAACTACTACCTAGTCTGTACTAAGGAGGACTTATTAGGCGAGGTGTCTACATTCATTTTATCTCTGGATGAACATGGTGATTTTATATCAGCTTATGAGCTACCACCATATCTGAATAAGCTCAATGGTGTGACACATCTAGGTGATCAACTTGTAATGGTAGGTTCGTCAGGGCATAGCCAGAGTAGCTCTCCAGTCATAATTAGTCTAGACTTGCCTCTTTCTTTAGAAAGTACTTGTGACCCTATGAAGGAATTAGATGTAGAAGAAGTAACTGTTGATCATTTTTCTACTGATACAAACCTTGAGGTCGAAAAATTAGATTTTGTTGGTTTCTCTGGCACTACTATCTTAAATGCTCAAAATTATTATACGAGAGAGTTTTGCAGAATAGCTTGTGAGGAAATATGTGGAAATAATGAAGATGACAATGAAGATGGATTAACAGATTGTGAGGATCCCATCATGCAAGATAGTTGTTGTTGTCTTACGCCTGTCCATTTGGATTTAGGTCCAGATATGGAAATCTGTGATGATGAAGTCGTGACACTAAGTGTAAATGTAACTGGCGAATCTATCATATGGAATGACGGCCTGAGCCTCGCTCAAAGAGAAATTTACGAACCTGGAGAATTTTGGGTAGAAGTTGTAGATTCTTGTGGCGTGGTGCAAAGAGATTCTGTTATCCTATCTGTATTAGCAACTAATCGAATAGATCTAGGTCAAGATACTGCTGTTTGTAGAGCGCTATTTGCGATAGGGGATACGGGTTTTGATAGCTACTCCTGGTATCACAATAGAGTAAAAGTAGACTGTATGGATTGTGATAGTCTGACGTTGGAGCTGACTGAGGGGATGCATGAAATTATATCAGTAGGTACTAATCTACATGGTTGCACATCCATAGATACCTTGAGGGTAGAGTATACTGAAAAGGAACCTATCAAAGTTGATCTTGGTGCAGATGTCACTATCTGTGCTGAGGATTATTATATTGTCAGTGATGTGGCAGCTGTGATCTGGCAAGATGACTCTACTGCTGATTCTTTGCGAGTCTATGAGTCTGGGTTGTACTCTGCAACATCTTATGATAGTAAATGCAGTGTCTTTCATACAGATACCATTATTGTTTCTTTCAGTCAGCAAGATACTTTGCTAGACCATCGTAGCTTTTGCCAAGGGGATTCTATACTTGTACATCAGGTATGGCGTACTGAAGCAGGTACATATGAAGAGATATTGTTCAGTAATGCTTCTTCAGAATGTGATACTGTAATCAGAGTGAATGTGGTAGAAGTGGAGCATACTGATGCTTTTTTAAACCTTGCTATCTGTGAAGGAGATTCTATTCAGATTGGAGAACATTTTTATTCAGAAGCAGGAGATTATAGTGTAGTGACTAATAATTTGGAAGGCTGTGACAGTCTTATCTTTTTTTCTTTGAAGATGTTGGTACCTAGCACGGAGGCGTTAGAGTTGTCTATTTGTGATGGAATAGCGCTAGAGGTACTGGGAGAGCGCATCAGTATAGGTGGAGAATATGAGCTGATTACTCAGAATGTTGCAGGCTGTGATAGTACCTTACATGTTCAGGTATCAGAGGAAGGGATATATGTGCCTAATGTTTTTGATATTTCGGGGATCTCTAATGAGAATGTATTTATGCCACACATAACTTGTTCTGTAGAGAGCTATGAGCTTGCTGTCTATGATAGGTGGGGTGGAAAAGTATTCTATACAACTGACGTTAATGAGGGCTGGTATGGCAAGCAGAATAATACTGATTGTGCCCAAGGGGTCTATACCTATCTCATGGAACTAGAGGTAAAGGAAGCAAAAGTGACTATCCAGAAATTTGGGACAGTTACTCTACTCCGGTAACAATAGATCAAGACTTTGATTTAGCTAACATGTCCAGGGCTACATCTACGATCATGTCTTCTTGGCCGCCCACCATCTTTCGCTCACCCAGTTCTTGTAGTATAGCTCGGGTATCCAAACCATACTTTTTTGCCGCTTTTTCAGAATGTAATAGAAAACTGGAATATACCCCTGCATAGCCCAGAGATAAGGTTTCTCTATCCACCCTCACTGGTCTTACTTGTAGTGGCCTGATAAGATCATCTGCGGCATCCATAAGTTTATATAAGTCTGCGTTGTGTTCTGCTCCCATTTTATTAAGCAAAGCCGCTACGACTTCCAGCGGGGCATTACCTGCGCCTGCGCCCATCCCTGCCAGAGAAGCATCTAATCTATTAGCACCATGCTGCAGCGCGACGATAGTGTTAGCAGCGCCTAGTGATAGATTGTGATGACAATGTATACCTATCTCAGTTTCATCTTTTAGTATGTCTCTGAAGGCTTTTATTCTATCAGCTACACCATCCATCATCAGTGCTCCTGCAGAGTCAGTAACATAGACACAGTCTGCTCCTGCATCTTCCATTATCTTGGCTTGCGCGGCAAGTTCAGCTGGTTCATTCATATGGGCCATCATGAGAAAACCACCCACATCCATCCCTAGTTCTTTGGCTGCTGCTATATGCTGTGGTGAGATGTCGGCTTCTGTGCAATGGGTAGCCACTCTAACAGATTCTACTCCCATCTCACGAGCCTTCTTCAAATCATGGATAGTAGCTATACCTGGTAAGATAAGCGTAGTCAGTTTGGCATGTGTAAGAGAGTCTGCTATACCTTCCAGCCATTCCCAATCAGTATGCTTCCCAAACCCATAATTAAAACTACCACCAGCTAGCCCATCTCCATGTGCTATCTCTATGGCATCTACACCAGCCTTGTCTAGTGCCAATGCAATTTCTTTGATACTTTCTTTAGAATATTGATGCCCTATAGCATGCATGCCATCTCGAAGGGTTACGTCTTGTATGTAAATTTTATGCATATAATAAATTTCAAATTAGAAATTCCAATCTCTTAGGTTTTGTTAATTAATCGCAGATAATATTTTCCGCAGTTCTTCACTTTCTTGTATTAAGTTATTGGTTGTTTCAGTGTACTTATCAGAGTTGTTTGCTTTGAGTATTCTTAGCCAGTAAGTTGTTTCTTTAGATTCTTTCTTAGAAATCTTAAGTCTATGTTTAAAGTCTTTTGGTCCGAGTTTCTCATTGGCTTCTATATAATTAGCCCCTATTGATCCTGAAGACCTAACAACTTGTTTTGAATCTTCATAATTACCAGTCTCTCAAGTTAAGGTCTTTGCAAATTTCCTAATAGCAATTGCAAATTCTAAAGTCAGCTTTCTAAATCGTAAGTTGGAGGCATAGCGTAATTTAATCAAGAATTCCTAATTGTTTTCTTTTCATTTAGTTGTTGTAATTATAAATGAAAGACTATGTCAATTTTTGGAATTTAGAATTTGAATTTTTGAAATTTATTGTTGCAAATAGAAATTTTCAACAATTCTTTCACCTGTTGCACGTGCAGCACTAGTCATAATATCTAAATTTCCAGCATACTCGGGTAGGTAATGTCCTGCGCCCACAACCTTCAAAAGAACAGAAGTTTTTAGTCCATGTCTCAGTCCAAGGCCCTCTATGAAGACTGGTTTGTCCTTTGGTATATCGTCGAACTGTACTTCCTGATGTAACTGATAACCAGGAACATATTTTTGTACTTCAGCTACCATTTCGTGTATGCTGTTTTGGATGGTAGCTCTATCTCCTTGATCTGAGAGGGTGAGTACTGTGTCCCGCATAACAAGAGGAGGCTCGGCGGGATTGAGGACGATGATGGCCTTCCCTTTGTCAGCGCCGCCCACTGTTTCTATGGCAGCAGCAGTGGTCTCCGTAAACTCATCTATGTTAGCTCGAGTACCAGGGCCTGCAGACTTACTGGCTATGGAGGCGACTATTTCGCCGTAGTGTACTTTTGCGATACGGTTTATTGCTGCGACGATGGGGATGGTAGCTTGGCCGCCACAGGTGACCATATTGACATTAGGGACCTCCATGTTGTCTTGGAAATTAACAGGAGGAACGAGATAGGGACCTACTGCGGCAGGGGTGAGATCTATCATTCTTTTGTCAGGAAAGGCTTTGATCTTCTCCCAGTTATAATGATGGGCCTTTGCAGAGGTGGCATCGAAGACTAATTTTATCTCAGGCCATTCAGGAAGAGTCAGTAAGCCATCTACGCCTGCACTGGTGGTGCTGACTCCCATTCTTTTGGCTCTTGCTAGTCCGTCAGAATTTGGGTCTATACCTACCATTACTGACATTTCTAATGATTCCGAAAGACGTAGTATTTTGATCATAAGATCAGTACCTATATTCCCTGATCCGATAATTGCAACTTTGGTTTTCATTTAGAAGTATTAAGGCCTAAAAGTAAGCAATGTCTACTTTCTTATCAGTGATGGATTTTTTGACAGAGCCATGTTGTATTCTATATTGCTATGATAGAATAATACTTTACTGACTGTGTGGTCAGTAACGATTAATGTTCAACCTTTTGAATTCTATACTGCTATGACAGAATAATACTTTACTGACCCGTCTATTACGCATATATTAGAGGATGTTTAATATTGAATTGAGTTCGTACTGATAAGTTGTAGATATATGTTATTCAGAATTCTTATTTGTTCATTGTGCTTCTTTTGCTGTGGGAATAAGGCTAGCACTGAGCTAAGTTCAGTAGTATCAGAGATAGGTAATTATATTGACCCTGATGGTTCTAATAAAAGAACAGACCCATTTCATCCTCTATATGATTTCTCATTTCCGACTTCTACTCACGTACTAGCACGTGAGCTTACAGAAATATCAGGCTTATGCTATGATGCTGAGTCTAATAAATTGCTAGCCAATAATGACGAGAATGGCCAATATTTTCTTTTGGATCCTGAAAATTTGGAAATAGACTCAAATAGGGAATTTGCCAAGCCTGGAGATTATGAAGCAATAGAAATAGTAGGACAGCAAATCTATCTCCTGAAAAGCAATGGAAATATTTATGCTTATCATTCAGAAACTGAAAAGCTAAAGGTCTTAAAGAGTGAGCTAAGCTCAAAGAATAATGCAGAAGGCATGTGCTATGATGCGGCTGAGCATGCGCTGCTTATTGCTTGCAAAGGCCAGCCGCTAGGAATAGATTCTAAGAAGAAAAATGTCAAAGCAGTATATAAGTACGACTTAGACAATTCGGCTCTGGATACCAGTCCTTTTATAGAAATACTTGACAGACAATTAGCGGAATATGTAGAAGCCAATTATAGCTTGCTCTCAAAATCTATACGTCATAAGCGCCTCTCCAGAGTGAAGACCTTTGCACCATCTGGAATTACTATCCAACCAAAGACAAAAGATTACTATATAATTTCCGCGAAAGGCTCTCTGCTTGCTATTTATGATAAGAATAAAGAACTCAAGCATGTAGCCTTCTTGAATGAACAGACGATTACCCAACCTGAAGGAATTACCTTTGATAATGATAATACACTTGTTATCGCCACAGAGGGAAAAAGTTTCAATGGGAAGATATTCAAATGGAACTTGTTATAGCTTAGATCTACAAATTAGAAACTTGAAGAAATTATTATTTATCCTAATCGTGATTACTGGCTGCGGCACTTTTCAGCAGCCCTATGTCAGCTCTCAGTATAGCAACTGGTCAGAGAGCTTTCCAGATTCTGATAAGGAGATAATTCATAGCTTATTTCTGGTCGGTGATACTGGAGAAATAGATGATTGTGAGGCTAAGACTAATGCTGTCGTGGAAGCGGTAAGAGAAGATATAGCAGATGAAACAGTAGAGACGAGTTTAGTGTTTTTAGGAGATAATATCTATCCTCACGGACTTCCTCATAAGAAATCACCAGATCGTGCAGCTGCAGAAGATATTATCATTGCCCAACTAGACTGCGCTAAAGCTCATGAGGGAAAAACCTACTTTATACCGGGCAATCATGATTGGAATAAGCACAAACCTGGCGGTAGAGAATCTATCTTAAGACAAGAAAAGTACATAGAGAACTATTATAAGGATTCTAAGCAAGTCAAGTTTTATCCTAATAATGCCTGCGGTGATCCTAAGGTAGTCAAGATCAATAAAGACCTCGTCTACATTTTTATAGACAGCCAGTGGTGGTTACAAGATTGGTCTAAGGAGAAGAAAATGAATCAGGGTTGTGATGTATCATCTAGAGCAGACCTGCTCAATAGGATGGAAGAACTCATGTGGGATCACAAGAACGATGAGATCGTCATTCTTATGCATCACCCGATAAAGACGGAAGGGACCCATGGTGGTCATTTTAGCTTAAGACAACATGTCTTTCCGCTCACAGAAGCAAAAGATAAGTTATGGATTCCGTTACCGATAATCGGGTCTGCCTATTCTGCATATAGAAAGGTAACTGGTGATAAGCAAGATGCGACTAATATCTATAACCAAGAACTGACTCAAGGTCTAGACAAGTTGGTCAAGAAGCTGAGAGTAAATGCCATAATAGCTTCTGGGCATGACCATGGTCTACAGTATTTTGATGGAGATAAAATAAAATATGTTGTCAGCGGTGCTGGTGGGAAAATAGATTATGTAAAGAGCGGTGGAGAGGCAAGCTACTCGCGGAGTGCCAGAGGTTATGCCAAAATAAATTTTCATGAAGACTTTGAAAAATGGATAGAGTACTATGTTGTAGATCCTCTTACTAATGCCACCACACTAGAATTTAGAGCACAACTCAGAAAGCCTAGACCAGGTACTGTAGAAGAAGATATTGAGTATCCAACTGTGACTAAAATGACTCAGGCTATAGCCGCTAATGAGAAATTTGCCGCTGGTCCGATTAAGCAGTTTTTTCTTGGTTCTCAGTACAGAGATATATGGACAACACCAGTAGAGGCTGAAGTTATAAATCTAGAAACCAAGTTTGGCGGCCTTACTCCTATAAAAAAAGGAGGTGGCTTTGCGTCCAATTCTCTTCGCATGGAAAAGAAAGATGGTAAGCATTATATACTGCGCTCTATAAAAAAGGATTATACAAAGTTGGTCCCTCCAGATTTTTCAAACCTCAAATTGGTAGAAGTCTTAGCGGATCAGAATAGTGCTTCCCATCCTTACTGTGCACTTGCTATCCCACATCTATCCAAAGCAGCAGACGTATATTATACCAACCCTAAGCTTGTCTACCTATCCCACCAAAAAGCTTTAGGAAACTATAATAGTCAATTTCCGGAGGAATTATATCTACTAGAAGAACGTCCAGA